>JBEVNC010000110.1:0-5539 GCA_040508315.1 Sphingobium sp. | reverse complement strand
CCATCGCCATCCCCGGCGCGCTGGTGCAGATCGGCGTCGCCATCCTGATGGGCATGGGCCTGTCGTCGGTCATGGGTTGGCCGTTCCTCGGCGGGTTCGTCTTCGGTCTCGCCCTGTCGGTGGCGAGTACCGTTGTGCTGCTGCGCGCCCTGCAGGAACGGCGCATATTGGACAGTGAGCGCGGCCGCATCGCCATAGGCTGGCTGATCGTCGAGGATCTGGTGATGGTCCTGGCCCTCGTGCTGCTGCCCGCGCTGGCGGGCGGGGCAGAGGGCGGCGCGCTGGGCACGGCGTTGTTGACAACGGTGCTGAAGGTCGGGGCCTTCTTCGTCTTCATGCTGATCGTCGGGCGGCGGTTCATTCCGTGGCTGCTTCACATCATCGCGCATACCGGATCGCGCGAGCTGTTCCGCCTCGCCGTTCTGGCGGTGGCGCTGGGCGTGGCGTTCGGTGCGGCCAAACTGTTCGGCGTGTCCTTCGCGCTGGGCGCTTTCTTTGCCGGCATGATCCTGGCGGAATCGGAGCTCAGCCAGCGCGCGGCGGCGGAGACATTGCCGCTGCGCGATGCCTTTGCGGTGCTGTTCTTCGTGTCCGTCGGCATGTTGTTCAACCCGCATATCCTGATGACCGATCCGCTGCCTGTGCTGGGGACGGTCGGCATCATCATCGTGGGCAAGTCGGTCGCGGCCTATATCATCGTGCGCGTGTTCCAGCGTTCGCACCGCACCGGCCTGACCATCGCGGCCAGCCTTGCGCAGATCGGCGAATTCTCCTTCATTCTTGCCACGCTGGGTGCGCAGCTCGACCTGTTGCCGGACGATGCGCGCGACATGATCATGGCAGGGGCGATCATCTCGATCATGGTCAACCCGTTGTTGTTCTGGGGCATCGACCGCTTCGTGACCAAGGTCGAGAAGAAGGAGGCGGACGCCGAGGCCGCCGCCAAGGCCGAGCATCCGGCCCCGCGCGGCCATGTCGTGCTGGTCGGCCATGGCCGTGTCGGCCGCACGGTGCGCGAGAAGCTGGCCGCGGCGAACGAGGCGCATGTGGTGATCGAGTTGCAGGACGACTTGCCGGGCCTTGGCGACATGGGGATCGGCCGGCTCGTGGTGGGCAATGCGGCCAGCCCGGACGTGCTGAAGGACGCCAATCTGGCGGCGGCCCGCCTGCTGCTGGTCGCCATCCCGGATGGGTTCGAGGCGGGGCAGGTGGTCGAGCAGGCGCGAAGGTTGAACCCAGCGCTGAACATCGTGGCGCGCGCGCATAGCGAAGGCGATATCGAGCATCTGGAGCGCATGGGCGTGACCCAGACGATCATGGGGGAGCGGGAGATCGCGCGGCGGATGTCGGAGATTTCCTTGGGTTGAGGGGACATTTGACCCTCCCGCCAGTAACCGGTTGCTGACCGGCCACCATCGTCCGATCGCACCGCTTACTGCAGGGTGACGATCTGCTTTCCGGCCTCTGCCCGTCCCATGCGGGAGGAGAGGAAATTCACGAAATCGGGCACCGCCATCCGGGATGCCGCATAGGATAGATGGTTGTCGTCCGAATAAAGCGATAGCCCGTTCATCGAGCCGCGGCAGATAGACCGGTCGCAAAAATACTGGTCCAGCCCGAACGTGCGGATGTTGGGATATCGTTTCAGGGCATTGATGGCGGCCGCATATTCCCGCGCCTCCGCATCGAAGACAGCTCGCTCGACGACAGGTTGAAAGGGAAGGCGTCCGTACCAGGTCGCGCGTGCCAGCGCGCTACCGCCAAAAGCGAGAGAATGGGCGGCGGGAAGGACGAGCAGGAACTGTTTGTCGGGATAGCGCGCGGCAAGCAGGCCAAGGCCTGCCTCCATCCCCGCGACGCCCGAGACCACCCGGCCATCCGCATCGCGATATTGGTCGATGCCCGCCGCCTGATGCCAATAAGCGGGGACGATGACATCCTTGACTTGCGGATTGCGGGTGAGGAGGTCGATGACCAGCTTGTTGAGATAATGATATTTCTTCTCCTCGCCGACCTTTTCATAGCCCAGCGTCGGGCGATAGCCGGTGTCGGTTACCTGAAAGCCCGAGCGCCCCAGCCTCGCTGCTGCCTCGAACGTGGCGGCAGCGAGGGCCTCTGCATGACTGTCGCCGACGATCAGCAGGTCCGGTCTCGCGCCGGCCGCGCCCTTGACGCAAACCTCCTCCAGCGTGGCACGACGCTGGTAGGTGCCGCCGCAGGCACGCCATGGACCATGATAGCTCTTCTTGTCGGCCATCTGGATGATGTCGGCCGGTACGCGGTAGGGAAGGCCGTTCCGGGCAAATACCAGGCCCGTGCCGCTCGCGAGGAGGAGGAGGGCGGCGGTCGCGGCGAAGAGCGGTGCGCGCGTGAAGACCGCGTCGCGTTTCCGGAAAGGACGTTCCACATAGCGCCAGGACAGGGTGGCGAGCAGGGTCGAGCCAGCGACGATGGCGAAGCTCTGCACCAGACCGAGTTCGAGAAGATAATAGCGCGAGAAGACGATGACGGGCCAGTGCCACAGGTAGAGCGAATAGCTGATCAGTCCGAAGAAGCGCGGGACCGGACGTGACAGGAGGTTCGCGACAAAGGTCTGGTGGTTCGCCATGCCGGCATGGATGACCAATGCCGCCCCCAAAACGGGCGGTATGGCCGTGAGACCGGGAAATGCGGTACGGCTGTTGTAGAGAAACACCGGCAATATGATGAGCGCGAGGCCTGCGAGCGCCTCCACCTCGGCCTGGACCTTGCGGCCCGGAACCGGGATGATTCCGATGGCGAGCAAAGATCCGGCCAGCAACTCCCATGCGCGCGTCGGCAGGAGGTAGAAGTTCGCGACCGGGCTCATCTGGGTCGCGACGATGCTGGCGCCGAGGGACAGCAGGAACACCGAGACGATCAGCAACGGCATGACATAGCGCCTGCCCAGCTTCACCGCGACGAACAGAAAGATGGGGAAGAAAATGTAGAATTGTTCTTCGACCGACAGAGACCATGTGTGCAGCAGCGGCTGGAACTCGCTTTTCGTCCCGAAATAGTCGCCGCTTCCCATCCAGAAGCTGATGTTGGATACAAAAAGGCAGGCCGCCCAGATGCTGGTGCCCAGATCCTTGAGATCGTCTGGGAGCTGCAGCGAAAAGCCCAACAGGGCGACGGCCGCGATGACGGCGATGAAAGCTGGGAAAATTCGCCGGATCCGACGCTCGTAAAAGCTTGCGATGCTGTATTTGCCAGCGTCGATATCGTCCATCAGGCTGGATGTGATCAGAAAGCCGGAGATGACGAAGAAGACGTCGACACCTACGAAACCGCCGGGAAAGGCAGAAAAGCCTGCATGGAAAAGCACCACGGGCAGGATCGCCAGAGACCGCAGTCCGTCAATATCGGTCCGATAGACTTTCACGTAGCGCCCCCACATTTCGAAGATGATGGGAAGGACCATCTCATCCTTCCCGGCGCGATGAACAGGCCTTCACTGGGCGCTTATTGACCGGCGTTTCATCTATTCCGAGCTGTCGTTTGGGGAGAAGGAGAGCATCGTCCGAACCGGACCAGAAATCATCGCTTCCGCAGCATTTGGGCAGGAAGCTCCGCCAATTGCGATGCAAAAGCCATCGCAGCCCGGTCCCGGTGCCGGAGCTGCCACCTCAAAGGCTGCGGGTTGATCGCAGCGTAACGGGATCGTGCGGCAACCTTAGCATTTGCGCAGGCCGGATCGCCGCCCGAAATCCGTCATCCGGCGATCAGCCGCCACCGGGCGCATTATGCCCGCCCGCAGGCGTCGCGCCGCCCGCGGGCAGATGCGGCCGGTCGGCTGCCTGTGCATCCCACTCGATGTGATACAGGTCGAAACGCCGGTCGCGCAGGTTGCGCACCGTGCCCTCGGCCCGCGCCCAGCTCAGGTCCGCCAGGTTCACGTCCGACATGGTGAGCGTCTCGACATTCTCGCTCGCTTCCGCCGCGATGCCGTCGCGGGCGAAGGGGAGGTCGCAGGGGGTCAGGATGCAGCTTTGCGCATACTGGATGTCCATATTCTCGACGCCCGGCAGGTTGCCGACATTGCCTGCCAGCACCATGAAGCACTGGTTCTCGATAGCGCGCGCCTGGCTGCAATAGCGCACCCGCATATAGCCGGTGCGCGTATCGGTGCAGAAGGGGACGAAGATCATGCGCGCGCCCTGGTCGACCAGCCGCCGCGCCAGTTCCGGAAACTCGCTGTCGTAGCAGATGAGGACGCCGATGGGGCCGCAGTCGGTCTGGATCACGTCCAGGCTGTCGCCACCCTTGATGTTCCACCAGAAGGCTTCGTTGGGCGTGGGGTGGATCTTTTCCTGCGAGTGGATCGACCCGTCGCGCAGCGCCACGAAGGCGACATTCTGGATCTCGCCATCATCGGTGCGGGTCGGGTGGGAGCCGCCGATGATGTTGATGTTGTACTCCAGGGCCATGCGCGCCAGTTCCTTGGTCACGCGCGGCGTGTAGGATGTCAGCTTGTCGATGGCCTCGGCCGGTTTCAGCTCGGTCTTTTCGGAGGAGAGCAGGGGCAGGGTGAACAGTTCGGGAAAGAGAATGAAATCGCAGCGATAATCGGCCGCGACGTCCACGAAATATTCCACATATTTGATGAACTCCTCGAAGCTGGCGACGGCGCGCGCCTGTAGCTGGCAGGCGGCGAGGCGGACGCTCTCGACGCCGCGCGGCACCCGCATCTCGGGCGCTTCGTCCGGGTTCACATAGGGGTTGCGCCACACGAGATGCGCGGCGTTGCCACCCGACGCCTTGTCCTCCGGCAGATAGCCCTTGAGGATGCCGACCGGCTCGAACCCGTTCTTGAGCTGAAAGCTGAGCACCTGATCGGACAGCTTGCCCTGCGCGACGCGGGACAGATAATCCTCCGCGCTTTCCACGCGGCGCTTGGCCCGGAAGAAGCCGGGCATGCGGCCCGCGATGACGATGCCATGCAGGTCGGACTGCTCCGCCAGCTCCTTGCGCTCGTCATAGAGGCGCTGGCCGATGCGCAGGCCGCGCAGCTTGGGATCGACCGCCAGTTCATAGCCATAGAGCCACTCGCCCGCCGGGCTGTGCCGCGTGCCGAAGCCGTTGGCGGTGATCTCCTCCCAGTCGTGCGGACCGAAGGCCATGTCCTTGGTCACGCGCATCGTCGCGCAATAGCCGACGATCTTGTCGTCGTAGAGCGCGACGAACACGCCCTCGGGGAAATTGTTGATCTGGCCGCGCACCATGGCGGGCGAATAATTGGGCATGTCGGGATAGACGCGCCGGATCAGCCGCAGAATGGCCGCGACGTCGGTCGGCAGGGCGTTGCGCAGGTCGAGACGTTTCTTGCCTTCGGTGGTCATCTTGGTCTGCGTCCTACTGGGGTCGTCGCCCTCTCCCCTTCAAGGGAGAGGGCCGGGGAGAGGGGGAGGGGGGGGCCTTTACGGGGCCGCCGTCGCGGGGGGCGGCCAGACCCCCACCCCCCCCACCGGCGGGGACGCAGGGGGCCAAAAACGCCAGAGGAGGCGCGACGACGAACCCC
>JBEVNC010000106.1:0-11444 GCA_040508315.1 Sphingobium sp. | reverse complement strand
GACGCTGCGCCTCCGCATCGACCGTATCGACAAGATCCGAAGGCGACTGGCGCTTGAGTTCGTGCACGGCCGAGATGATCGCCGTGAGCGGGGTGCGCAGGTCGTGGCTGACCGAGGACAGCAGCGCCGAGCGTAGCCGGTCCCGTTCGCCGACCTGCCGGACTTCGAGCATCTCCTCCTCCAGCGCCATGCGGTCGAAAGCGATGGCGGCCTGATCGAGCAGGCTCATCAGCAGGGGAAGCTGGTCGGATCGCAGCGGTTCGCCCGCATCCTCGCGGGCAAGCCCCAATACGGCCAGGACGCCGCGTGTCGTGCGCAGCGGATGGAACAGCCAGTCCGACGCGGTCAGCGTGGAGGAACCGCGCCCGGCGGGCTGCTCATTGTCCATCGCCCATTGTGCCGCCGCCCTCTCGATCTCCGCCAGCTTGTCCTCTGGCGGTACGGCGGCGCGCAGCTGCGGGCCGTTGCGCGAGGGCAGGAGGAATACGGTGCTGACATCGAACAGCCGGGACACTTCGCCGCAGATGGTCTGCATCAGCTCCTCCTGACTGGCGGCTGCCGTGAGCTGGCGGGAAAAGCCAGCGAGCGAGGCGTTCTGACGCGCGCTCGATTGCGCCAGATCGGCCTGCGCGCGGACGCGCGCGGCAAACTGGCTGGTCACGATGGCGACGCCCAGAAGCACAAGGATGCTGATGACATTTTCAGGATTGCTGACGGTCAGCGTGCCGGTCGGCGGCAGAAAGAAGAAATTATAGGCGAGGCTGGAGAGCAGGGCCGAAAAGAGTCCGGCCCGCAAGCCGAAGGTCGCGGCCGCGAACATGACCGGCAGCAGATAGAGGAGCGCGATATTGCCCAGGTCGATCGTCTCGATCAGCAGGCGGCCGGATGCGGTCAGCGCCACTATCATCAGCACCGACCACAGATAATCGAGCGGCTTGCCCCAGGCCTGACCCAGCGCTGCGACGGCGGCCCTGCGCCTGTGGACCGCATCGTCGCCGGGCAGGACATGCACGGCAACGTCGCCGATATCGCGCACGAGCCGGTCGACGACCGATCCGTGCCTGAATTCGAACCACCATGACCGCGTGGCCTTGCCGATGACGATCTGGGTCGCGCGGGCGTCGAGGACATATTGGCGCAGCCCCTCGACCACCGTGGACGCCGGGATGGTCGCCGTGACCGCACCCAGCCGGGAGGCGAGCGCCATGGTATCGGCAAGCTGGCTGTGTTCCTCCGTGGAGAAATGCAGGCTGCGCTGCGTGTCGATATGGACGGCGGTCCACGGCGCCTTGAGCGCATCGGCCAGACGCTTGCCCGCCCGCACCAGCCCCTGGGCACTCGGCAGTTCGCTGATCGCGACGACGATCCGCTCCCCGGCCGCGAAGCTGCCCGCAAGGGCGTGCGCCCGGACATAATCCAGCATCTGGCTGTCGACCGCCTGCGCGGCGCGACGCAGCGCCATTTCACGCAGGGCCGTGAGATTGGATTTGGAGAAGAAGTGGCCAAGCGCACGGCTGGCCTCTCCCGGCACATAGACCTTGCCGTCCTTGAGCCGCTCGATCAACTCGTCCGGGGGAATGTCGACGACCTCGATCTCGGCCATCTCCAATATGGAATCCGGCACGGTTTCGCGGACGCGGACGCGCGTGAAGGAGGCGACGACGTCGTTGAGGCTTTCGACATGCTGGATATTGACGGTGGAATAGACGTCGATGCCCGCTTCGAGCAGTTCCTCGATATCCTGATAGCGCTTGGGGTGCCTGCTGCCGACGACATTGGTATGGGCCAGTTCGTCGACCAGCACGAGCTGCGGCCGCCGCGTGAGGATGGCGTCGATGTCCATTTCCGCGAGGCTATGCCCCTGATGGACGACGTGGCGGCGCGCAATGACCTCATGCCCCGTGACCAGCGCCTCGGTTTCCCGCCGTCCGTGGGTTTCGACGACGCCGATGACGACATCGATCCCGGCCTTCAGGCGCTGCATGCCGTCGGTCAGCATCTCGTAGGTCTTGCCGACACCGGGCGCGGCGCCGAGGAAGATCTTGAGACGGCCGCGACCTTCCTGCGCCGCCTGACGCAGGAAGGCTTCGGGGTCGCGGCGCGTGGGATCGCTCATCAAGGCTTGGTAGCGCCGATCCGATCCAGCCGTCGATTGATTTCCAGCACATTGACATGGGGGTCGCCAAGGAAGCCGAGCAGCGGGCGCTCGACCGACTGCTCGACCAGTGCCCGGACGGCGGCAGGCGACAGCCCGCGCGCGGCCGCGACACGCGCGACCTGATAGAAAGCCGCCTCGGGCGAGATATCGGGATCGAGGCCCGAGGCGGAGGTCGTCACCAGATCGGAAGGAACGGGGGAATCCGGTGCCGTTTCGTGAAGTTTCCCGACGTCCGCCCCGACTCGGTCGGCCAGCGCCTGCGACGTGGGGCCGAGGTTGGAGCCGGACGAGGCGAGACCGTCATAGCCCTTGCCAGCGGCCGAGGGGCGCGGATGGAAGTAGCGCTCCTGCGCAAAGCCCTGACCGATCAGCGTCGATCCGACCACGCGGCCATCCTGTTCGATCAGGCTGCCATTGGCCTGATGGGGAAAGACGAGCTGACCGATGCCGGTGAGCGCCAGCGGATAGGCCAGCCCCAGCAGGATGGCGAAGAGGATCGTCATGACCAATGCTGGCCGGAGCGACGTCAATATATCCTTGTTCATGATGATTTCCTTCAGGCCAGGCCAAGGCCGCCCACGGCCATGTCGATGAGCTTGATGCCGACAAACGGCGCGAGCAGGCCGCCCAGACCGTAGATGGCAAGATTGCGTGCAAGCAGCGGCCCGGCGCCGATGGGACGATAGGTCACGCCCCGCAGCGCCAGCGGCACCAGCATCGGGATGATGAGCGCGTTGAAGATGATGGCGGAGAGGATCGCGCTTTGCGGTGTCGCCAGCCCCATGACGTTGAGCACGCCAAGACCGGGATAGAGCACCACGAACATGGCGGGGATGATCGCGAAATATTTGGCGACATCGTTCGCGACCGAAAAGGTCGTGAGCGCGCCGCGGGTCATGAGCAGCTGCTTGCCCAGGCCCACGACCTCGATCAGCTTGGTCGGATCGCTGTCGAGATCGACCATATTGCCCGCCTCGCGCGCGGCCTGCGTCCCGGTGTTCATCGCGACGCCGACATCGGCCTGGGCGAGAGCGGGGGCGTCGTTGGTGCCGTCACCGCACATGGCGACGAGGCGTCCGCCTTCCTGCTCCTTGCGGATCAGGGCCAGCTTGTCCTCCGGCGTAGCCTGCGCGAGGAAGTCGTCCACGCCAGCCTCTGCCGCGATGGCGGCGGCGGTCAGCGGATTGTCGCCCGTGATCATCACGGTGCGGATGCCCATGGCGCGCAGTTCGCCGAAACGCTCACGAATGCCCGCCTTCACGATATCCTTGAGGAAGATGGCGCCCAGCAATTGGCCATCCTTCGCCACGGCGAGCGGGGTGCCGCCCGCGCGGGCGATTTCGTCCGTGATGCGGCGAAGCTCGTCCGCGGCCGGGGTCTTGCCGATGCCCGGCATGGCCCTCAGGATCGAATCGACCGCGCCTTTCTGGATGGTCGATCCGCCGATGGTGACGCCGGAGACGCGGGTCTGTGCGGTGAAGGGGATGATCTCGGCGCCCGCTGGCAATGCCTGCGCAGTCTGGCCGAATTTGTCCCGCGCGAGCACGACGATCGAGCGGCCTTCCGGCGTCTCGTCCGCCAGGCTGGCGAGAAGCGCCGCTTCGGCAAGTTGCGCCGACGTTGCGCCGCCGACCGGCCGGAACTCCGTCGCCTGACGGTCGCCGACTGTGATCGTGCCGGTCTTGTCGAGGAGCAGCACGTCGATGTCGCCTGCCGCCTCCACCGCGCGACCGGACTTGGCCAGAACATTGAACCGTACCAGGCGGTCCATGCCGGCGATGCCGATGGCCGACAGCAGCGCCGCGATGGTCGTGGGGATCAGGGTGATGAGCAAGGCCGCGAGGATCGAGACGGGGATGGAGCCGCCCGCATAGCTGGCAAAGCCGGGAATGGTGGCCACCGCGATCAGGAATATGATCGTCAGGCCGACGAGGAGCAGGGTGAGTGCGATCTCATTGGGGGTCTTCTGCCGCTCCGCCCCTTCGACCAGCGCGATCATGCGGTCGAGGAAGCCCTGGCCCGGATTGACGGTGACGCGCACCCGGATCTGGTCGGAGATGACGCGCGTACCCGCCGTCACGGCCGACCTGTCGCCGCCCGCCTCGCGGATGACCGGTGCGGATTCGCCGGTGATGGCCGCCTCGTTGACCGACGCGACGCCGGAGACGACCTCGCCGTCGGAGGGGATCAGGTCGCCGGTTTCGACCAGCACGACGTCGCCCAGCTTGAGCGCGTTGGCCGGGACATCCTCATATGCGCGGCCGTCCCCTTTCAGGCGCTTGGCGGTGAGTTCGGCCTTGGTGGCGCGCAGCGAGGCAGCCTGCGCCTTGCCGCGCCCCTCGGCCAATGCCTCGGCAAAGGTGCCGAACAGGACGGTCAGCCATAGCCAGACGACCAGTTGCAGCTTGAAGCCTGCCGACAGCCCGTCCTGCCCGACGACGAGCAGGACCGTCAGCAGCACCGCCACGACGGCGGTGGTGAACATCACCGGATTGCGGATCAATTGCCTGGGTTCGAGTTTGCGAATGGCGTCTGCGATCGCAGGAACGATCAGGTCGGCGGTGAAGAGCGATTTGGACGCTGTGCGTGCCATGATTATGCTCCGATCAGAAAAGCTGGCCATGGATCATCGCGAGATGATCGGCGATGGGGCCAAGGGCGAGGCTGGGCAGGAAGGTCAGGCCGCCCACGATGAGGACGATGCCGACGAGCAGGCCGGTCCACAGCGGCCCGGTGGTGGGGAAGCTGCCCGCCGTCTCCGGCGTATATTTCTTCGCGGCCAGGCCGCCCGCGACCGCCAGCATCGGCACGATGATGAAGAAGCGGCCTATCCACATCGCGACGCCCAGCATGCCGTTGTAGAAAGGCGTGTTGGCGGTCAGGCCCGCAAAGGCCGAACCGTTGTTCGCGACCGCGCTGGTGAAGGCGTAGAGGATTTCGGAAAAGCCGTGCGGCCCCTTGTTGAGCGGCCCGGCAAGCCCGGACGGCAGCACCGACGCGATGGCGGTGAAGCCCAGGATGATGAGCGGTAGCACGGCGATGGCTAGGACCGCGAGCTTCACCTCCCGGCTCTCGATCTTCTTGCCGACATATTCCGGCGTGCGGCCGACCATCAGCCCCGCGACGAACACCGCAAGGATGGCGAACAGCAGGAAGCCGTAGATGCCCGCGCCGACGCCGCCGATGACGACTTCGCCAAGCTGCATGTTGAACAGCGGGATGAGGCCGCCCAGCACGGTGAAGCTGTCGTGCATGGCGTTGACGGCGCCGCAGCTCGCCGCCGTGGTGATGACCGAGAACAGGGCCGAGGCAGCAATGCCGAAGCGGACTTCCTTACCCTCCATATTGCCCCCGCCGAGGCCGAGATGGTGGAGGACGGGATTGCCGGCTGCTTCCTGCCAGTAAGTGATCGTGGTGCCCGCCAGGAACAGCAGCATCATCGCGGCGAGGATCGCCCAGCCCTGGCGGACATTCCCGACCGCCTTGCCGAACGTGTAGGTGAGGCCGACGCCGATCAGGAAGATCGACAGCATCTGGATGAAGTTGGTGAGTGCGGTCGGATTTTCGAACGGATGCGCGGAGTTGGCGTTGAAGAAGCCGCCACCATTGGTGCCGAGCATCTTGATCGCTTCCTGGCTCGCCACCGGACCCAGCGCCAGCGTCTGCTTCGCGCCCTCTAATGTGGTGACATCGACCGACCCGGCCAGCGTCTGCGGCACGCCGCTCGCCATGTAGAATATCGCGATGACGAAGCACAGGGGCAACAGCAGGTAGAGGGTGATGCGCGTCATGTCGGCCCAGAAATTGCCGATACCCTTGGCCTCGCGCCGCGCGAATCCGCGGAACAAGGCGAACGCCAGCGCGATGCCGGTCGCGGCCGACAGGAAGTTGTGAATGGTGAGGCCGAGCATCTGGCTGAGGTTCGACATGGTCGATTCGCCTGCATAGCTCTGCCAGTTGGTGTTGGCGGTGAAGCTGATCGCGGTGTTGAACGCCAGATGCTCGCTCGTCCCGGCATAGCCGAGCGGATTGAGCGGCAGGACGCCCTGCAGGCGCAGGATTGCATAGGTGAAGAACAGCAGCGCCGCGTTGAAGATCAGCATATGGACGGCGTAGCGGCGCCAGCCCTGTTCCTCCTGCGGGTCGATGCCGGACAGCCGGTAGAAAGCGCGCTCGACCGGGCCGAGCACCGCGTGGAGCGGCGTGCGCCGCCCCTCGTACAGCGCGAACAGCCAAAGGCCGACCGGCTTGGCCAGTGCCAGCACTATGCCGGTGAAGGCGAGGATCAATATCCATCCCTGGAAAGTCATGATTGTCGCCCCCCGATCAGAAGCGTTCGGGGCGTGCGAGCACGGCCACCAGATAGAGAAGGAGCCCGACCGCGGTCAGCGCGGCCAGCCAAAGATCGATTGTCATGGCGTCGCCCCCGTCACGCGTTGTCGCAAAGGGCCGCATAGCCGAGCGTCGCGGCGAGCAAGCCAAGGGTGAGGCCGATCCAGAGGATGTCCTGCATGATATATCTCCCGCACGGCGTCGGGACCGCAGGAGGTGCGGCGCCGAATCGTCTGCCGCGTGGCAATTAGGCCAGAGCCGCATTTGAATTCGAGAGACAGGACAGCGGATACGCATAGTATTTGCGTATGATTGGCGTGTTTTGCGGGAAAGGACGCGCCTGAAGGTGGCCCACAGGAGGCACGCGCCGGTTTAGTCCCGACAGGCAGGGCGTGTGGCCTGCCTGGCCGAGCGGCAAGGTCGCGGGACCGATGTCGTGTGAATGACTTGCCGAGCCACAGGGGGAAATCTCCCCCTTTGTAACCAGCCGCTACAGCCGAAAAACGGCTGATTTCTGCGGATGGTGACCCCTACGGGAATCGAACCCGTGTTTCAGCCGTGAAAGGGCCGCGTCCTAGACCGCTAGACGAAGGGGCCGTTGCCGACGCCCCGAAACCGAATACCAATGGTGACCCCTACGAGAATCGAACTCGTGTTTCAGCCGTGAGAGGGCCGCGTCCTAACCGCTAGACGAAGGGGCCTTGGCAATCACGTCCCGGAGGGTGTGTGCTTGGGCGAAGGGCGCTTTAGGGGCATGGGGAGAGGGGGTCAAGCCCGCAATCCATTTTGTGACGAGGCTCGGGCAAGGCTCAGGCCCAGGCAGCATCGTCCACATGCAATTCCGCGCTTGCCCGGCCGCTCCAGTCGTCGATTTTCGCACGGCCCGTCACCCAGAGGCGCCGGTCGCGGCCGCAGCCGAGGATCGCCTGCCCCAGCGGCTGGTCGGCTTGACGGAAGGCGACGGACTTGATCGACCGGCCATCGTCGCCCGCCAAAATGGCGCGGACATGGCCGTTGCCGACGATGTCCGCCTTGATGACGCGGGCATGGCCGGTAGCGATGCGCGGCGCGGGCCAGCCATTGCCATAGGGGCCTGCGCCGTCGAGCGCCTCGACCAGCCCCGGTGTCACGCCGCCGGGGGCGACCATGGTGTCGATCATCAACGCCCGGTCGCCGCGCGCGCGCTCCACCGCGCCCGCCAGCCGTTCGTTGAGCCATGCGGTGAGCATCCCCACCTTGTCCGCGGCCACGGTGAGGCCCGCCGCCATGGCATGGCCGCCGCCAGCGATCAGATGTCCCTCGTCCCGCGCGGCAAGGATGGCGGCACCCAGGTCGACGCCGGTGATGGAGCGGCCCGAGCCCTTGCCCTGGCCATTCTCGTCCAATGCGATCACGATGGCGGGGCGTCCGGTGCGTTCCTTGAGCCGTCCGGCGACGATGCCGATGACGCCGGGATGCCATCCGGCCGACGCGGCAACGACCACGGCGGCATTGTCCTGCCGGTCGATCTGGTCCTGCGCTTCCTCCTGCACGGAGGCTTCGATGGCGCGGCGCTCGACATTGAGTTCGTCAAGGCGCGCGGCGATCTCCTCAGCCTCTATGGGATCGGTGGTGGTGAGGAGACGCACGCCAAGGTCCGCCGCGCCCACGCGCCCGCCCGCATTGATGCGCGGCCCCAGCGCGAAGCCGAGATCGTGGCACAAGGGCGCGCGCTTGAGGCCGCTGGCGCGCAGCAGGGCGGCAAGGCCGATATTCTTGCCGCGCGCCATGACCTTGAGCCCCTGCGCCACGAAGGCGCGGTTGAGGCCGCGTATCTGAGCCACGTCGGCCACCGTGCCCAGCGCGACGATGTCGAGGAGGTCGAGCAGGTTCGGCTCGGTGCTGCCATTGAACCGCCCCAACGCCCGCAAGCGCCGTATGAGCGCCGCACCGAGCAGGAAGGCGACGCCCACCGCCGCCAGATGGCCATGCGCGGCGGCATCGGCACATTCGTCCAGCCTGTTGGGGTTCACGAGCGCGAGCGCGCGCGGAAGGCTGGTGGCGCACTGGTGATGATCGACCACGATCACGTCGATCCCGGCGTCGCGGGCGCTCCCCAGCGCCTCGAACGCCTGCGCGCCGCAATCGACGGTGACGATGAGCGTGCACCCTTCCGCGCCCAGCCGCAGCAGCGCATCGGCGGAGGGCCCATAACCCTCCAGCAGGCGGTCGGGGATATAGGCGCGCGCCTCCAGCCCCAGGTCGCGCAGCAGGCGGATGAGCAGCGCGGCGCTGGTCGCGCCGTCGACGTCATAATCGCCGAAGATCGCGATCTGCTCGCCCGAGATCACGGCGTCGGCGAGGCGCTCCGCGGCGGCGTCCATGTCGCGGAACAGGGAGGGGTCGGGCATGAAGTCGCGGATGGTGGGCCGCCGCTGCCGCTCCACATCATGGTCCGGGCAGCCGCGCGCGCGCAGCAGGTCGGCGACGAGAGCTTCGGGATCGCCCGAAAGATTGCCGCCCCCGCGCCAGCGCCAGCTCTGGCCGGTGAGGGATTGGGTGATGCCGAGCGCGATTGTCATGGGGTGAGCATAGCGGGTGGGGGAGGGGGAGGCGACATATTCCTCCCCGCAGGGGGACCGTTGCATAATTCATGAGTCATTCCCGCGAAGGCGGGAATCCAGGGTCGAAAGCGCAGTGTAGCGTGGCTCTGGATTCCCGCCTTCGCGGGAATGACGATCTAGAAGGGAATCTCGTCTCACATGAGGAGGATTTTAACCGCGTTCCAGTCCCAAAATGAAACCAAGTTGCAAAGCGACCGCCGCACTCTATCTAGGCGCAGCGACATGAACGCCCCAGGGAGACGACTCCGCGTGACCAGCATCCTGTCCATCCAGGGCCTCCAGAAAACCTATAAGTCGGGCGTGGTCGCGTTGCACCCGACCGAACTCGACGTGCGCAAGGGCGAGATATTTGCGCTGCTCGGCCCCAATGGCGCGGGCAAGACGACTCTGATCTCGCTCGTCTGCGGGCTGGTGATGCCGACCGGCGGCACCGTGGCGGTCGCGGGGCATGACCATGTGAAGGATTTCCGTGCGGCGCGACGCCTGATCGGCTTGGTGCCGCAGGAGATGAATGTCGACATCTTCACCACGCCGATGCGCGCTGTGCGCCTGACGCGCGGCCTGTTCGGCAAGAAGCGCGACGATGCCTATCTGGAACAGTTGCTGAAAGACCTGTCGCTCTGGGACAAACGCGATGCCAAGCTGATCGAACTGTCCGGCGGCATGAAACGGCGCGTCCTGATCGCCAAGGCACTGAGCCATGAGCCGGATATCCTCTTCCTCGACGAGCCGACGGCAGGCGTCGATGTCGAGCTTCGCCGCGACATGTGGGGCATTGTCCGCCGCCTGCGCGACCGCGGCGTCACGATCATCCTCACCACCCATTATATCGAGGAAGCGGAGGAGATGGCCGACCGGGTCGGCGTCATCAATAAGGGCCGCCTGCTGCTGGTGGACGAGAAGGACAATCTGATGGCCCGCATGGGCAAGCGGCAGCTGATCGTCACCCTGCAACAGCCGCTGACCGTTCTGCCGGTTTCGCTGGCCGACCGGGGGCTGTCGCTGTCGGCGGACGGCCAGAAGCTCACCTACAGCTTCGACGGCAATGCCGAGGAGACGGGTATTCCCGCGCTGATGACCGCGATGCAGGCGGAGAATATCACGTTCAGCGATCTCGACGCGCGGCGCAGTTCGCTGGAGGATATTTTCGTGGACCTTGTGGCCGAGGACAGGAGCAAGGCGGCATGACCGGCCTCAATTTCATCGGCATGTGGACGCTCTACAAGCATGAAATGGCGCGGGCAATCCGCACCGCCGGGCAGAGCATCGTCGCGCCGGTCATGACCACGGCGCTCTATTTCGTGGTGTTCGGCACGGCGATCGGGTCGCGCATGGCGACGGTGGGAACGGTCGAATATGGCGCGTTCATCGTGCCCGGCCTCATCATGATGTCGGTGCTGACGCAGAGCATCTCCAACGCGTCCCTGTCGATCTACTTCCCCAAATTCACCGGCACCATCTACGAGATGCTGTCGGCGCCGCTGGGCTATGGCGAATCGCTGGCGGCCTATGTCGGCGCGGCGGCGACCAAGTCGGTCGTGATCGGCCTGATCATCCTGGCCACCGCCTTCTTCTTCGTGGACCTGCACATCGTCCATCCGTTGGCGGTGCTGGGCTTCCTGGTGCTGACATCGGTGACATTCAGCCTGATGGGTTTCATCATCGGCGTGTGGGCCGGGAATTTCGAGCAGCTCGGCTTCGTGCCGATGCTGGTGGTGACGCCGCTGACCTTTTTGGGCGGCGCCTTCTACTCGGTGGACATGCTGCCGGAGCCATGGCGAACGGTGACGTTGTTCAATCCGGTCGTTTACCTGATCAGCGGGTTTCGCTGGGCGTTCTTCGGTCATGGCGATGTGCCGGTGTTGCTCAGCCTCGGCATGACCTTGCTGTTCATGGCGGCGGGGATCGCGGCGATCGCTTGGATCTTCAGGACGGGCTATCGGATCAAGCCGTAGGCACCTGACGCTGAAGTTCGCTTCCTGCCCTTTAATTTCGTCATCCCGGGCCTGACCCGGGATCCCGCTATTCTTCAGCGGGCGCGAGACGGAAGCGGGACCCCGGGTCAAGCCCGGGGTGACGATGAAAGATGAACGTCAATCCGGCTATCGGGGGCTGGGCCATCGCTCAATCCAGCGACACTTTCCCGCGTCCCTGCTTCACGCCGGATCGCTTCGTCTTGCCGTCCATGCGGCGGGTCTGCGACCCCTTGGTCGGTTTCGTCGGCTTGCGTTTCTTGGGCACGAAGGTCGCGTCGCGGATCAGGGTGAGAAGCCGTTCCAGCACCTCGCGCTTATTGTCATGCTGGCTGCGCGACCCCTCGCTGCGCAGGATGACGACCCCTTCGCGCGTCA
>JBEVNC010000105.1:0-12743 GCA_040508315.1 Sphingobium sp. | reverse complement strand
TGCGAAGTCGCGATGATCCCCGCGCAGGCGATCCGCGATATTGCCGCCGCCCATTCGCAGGTCGGCCAGGCCATGTGGTATGAAACGCTGGTGGACGCCGCGATCTTCCGGGAATGGACGCTCAATGTCGGACGGCGCGATGCGAGGGCCAGAACCGCGCATATGTTATGTGAGTTCGCGATCAGGCTGGCGGTCGCAGGCGTCGGCAAGCATACCGACTATGAGCTGCCGATGACGCAGGAGCAACTCGGCGACGCGCTCGCCCTCACCAGCGTCCATGTCAACCGGACGCTCATGGCGCTGGCACAGGAAGGGCTGATCGACAGGACCAAGCGATCGATCCGGATCGTGGATTTCGCGCGGCTATCCCGAGTGGGCGACTTCGAGACCGGCTATCTCCATCTCGACCGGGTGCTGCCGGGGCTGAAACTCGACCTGTGACGGAGCATGAGGTCTGGCGTCTTGCTCAGGCCGAAGCCTTCCGCCGCAACGAAAAAGGGAGCGAAGGCATAGCCCTCGCTCCCTCATTTCCGATAGGCGTCCGTCCGATCAGGCGGCGAAAGACTTGAACTTGTCCGAGACCAGCGCGACGCGGCTGCTGATCGGCTGGGCGATGTCGCTCGCCAGCTTCAGGACGGTCTCGCTCGTCTTGGCGCTCTCCGACGCCAGCGTATCGAACGCGGAGGTGAAGAGTTCGCTCTGAAGCGCGAAGAATTCGGTCGGCGACTTCACCGAAGCAAAGCTCTTGAAGGTCGCGCTGCTCTTCTCGAAGGAGGCGCGGCCATATTCGGCAGCGCTCTGGCCGAGCGACTCGACGCCCTTGGCGGCGATCTTGGACGATTCGACGATGGCTTCCAGATTGCCCTTCGTGATGTCGCCCAGTTCCTCGAACGTCCTGGAGGACTTCTCGACGGCAGCCTTGGTCTTCTCGTTCAGTTCGACGATGACCGTCTGGAACCGCGCCTTCGTGTCTTCGGCAAACTTCTTGGTCGTCTCGATCGCTTCGTTCATGATGTGATGTCCTTCCAGAGCATTTGGCGACTGTATTGGGGCAATCGTCTCAATCGCAGCGATGAGTGGATCCGCGACGACCTGCTGCGACGGCGCCGGCGCTTCATCTTCAATGACGTCCACGACCGGCGCGAACGCCGGAACAGGGACGTCGGTAACGGAGTGGATCGCTGCGGGAACCACAGCTTCGGCGGCCGGAACGACCGGAGCCGTCTTGACGGATGCCTTCGACCTCGAAACCTTTGCCGTGGCCTTCGCGACACGCTTTCCTGCCGAAGGCAGGATCGCATCGCTCTGTTCCACGAAGGCCGAAAGCCCACCGGCTTCAATCACGAACGGCGCCGACGGATCGACGGCAGGCCTCACACGGGCGGCCACTGTCTTCTTGCCCGCTCCAGGCGGGGAGGATGTAGGTGGTGTCGCCATGCGGGCCTCTTCCATTCCCGTTATGTTGCAGCGCACAATAACATGAGATGCCGGGAAATCAAGATTTATTTTGCAGTGCAGCATAACCCGGCCGGGCTGACGCCCCTAACAAATGCTCGATACTCGCTAAAGTTCCCATATCCCTGAAATATAAGTAAAATAGGCAATTAGCGGGTCATCACGTAGCGGCCCGGCGCGTCCTCGATAGCGGGACGATTGCCTCCGCCCGGCTGACGCGCACCAGTGGCCGCGATTCGGGAAGTGTCGAGCGCTTCCGTCCAGGCAAACCAGTCCGGCCACCAGCTTCCCGGCGTTTCCGCGGCAATCGCGCGAAACTCGTCCAGCGATCCGGCCGATTCGGTGGTCGACCAGAAGCGATATTTGCGCTTGGCAGGTGGATTGACGACGCCGGCGATATGGCCCGACCCTGCGAGCAGGAAGCGGCGCGGTCCGGACAGGTGGTGCATCAGCTTCCACACGCTGCGGGCGGGCGCGATATGATCCTCGACCCCGGCCTGGATATAGGCGGGAACCGTGATGCGCCGCAGGTCGATGGGCGTACCGGCCACAGACAGGCAGTCGGTCTGCACCAGCTTGTTGTCGCGGTACATATCCTCCAGATAGGATCGCAGCCACTTGCCCGGCAGGTTGGCGGTGTCGCCATTCCAGAACAGCAGGTCGAAGGGCAGATAGTCGTCCGCCAGCAGATAGTTGTTCACGACATACGACCAGATGAGGTCGTTGCTGCGCAGCAGGTTGAACGTCGCGGCCAGATAGCGCCCGTCCAGCACGCCGTCCTTCACCAGCCTGTCGATCACCTGGATTTGCTGCGTATCCACGAACAGTCCAAGGTCGCCCGAATCGGCGAAATCGACCTGCGCCGTGAGGAATGTCGCGCTTTTCACGATATCCTGCCGTCCGTGCACGTCCAGCCAGGCGAGCGTCGCGGCCAGCGTCGTGCCCGCCACGCAATAGCCGATGGCATGCACCGACTTCACGTCCAGCAGGTCGCGGATCGTGTCGATCGCATCGACCTGCGCGCCGACATAATCGTCCCAGCTCACGTCCGCGATGGTGGCGTCCGCCGATTTCCAGGAAACCATGAATACGGTCAGCCCCTGTTCCACCGCCCATCGTACGAAGCTCTTCTCCGCCGAGAGGTCGAGAATGTAGAAGCGGTTGATCCAGGGCGGAAAGATGACGAGCGGCGTCGCCAGCACGGTGTCCGTCATCGGGCTATATTGGATCAGCTGGTAGAGGCGCGTTTCGTGCACCACCTTGCCGGGCGTCGCAGCGACATTGCCGCCAACCGTGAAGGCTTTCGCATCCGTCTGGCTGAGTTGACCGCGTTCGAGGTCGGCCATCATCCGTTCGAGGCCGAGCAGCAGATTCTGCCCCTTCGTCTCCAGCGTGCGCTCGATAACCTGCGGATTGGTGAGCGGAAAATTGCTGGGACTCGCCGCATCGATCAGGCTGCGCACCGCGAAACGGGCTTTTTCCTTCTGATGCGCGTCGAGACCGTCGAAACTGTCGACCATGCGCAGCAGAGCATCGGAGAAGAGCAGATAGGTCTGGTGAAGCAGCGAATAGACCGGGTGCTCGCTCCACGCCGAATGCCGGAAACGGCGGTCGGTAGCGGGCACAGGCACTGCTATGGAGGGATCTTCACCAGTGACGCCCGCCATCATGTTCTGCCAAAGAGACATGCCCTTTTGCGCGCTCTCCGCCTGGATTTCCGCGATCTTCGTCGCGATGCCGCTCATGGCGTCGCTGCTCGATGCCTGGCCGCTGGTGAGGGACGCGGCGCGTTCCATGATCGTCTGCTGCGCCAGGCCCATGATTCGGGTCCAGTGCTGGAACTGTTCGAGCGAAGGCGTCATGCCATCCACGGCGGTGGCGACTGCCGGACCGCTTTTCCCGTCATTATCGATGACGCATCTCCTTCGACTTCTCTTTCGCTGGAACGCCTTGGCCTGCCGGTATATAGGCATGAGGACCGTCGGCCGCGCAATGGCTTTCGTCGATCCTTGCGGGAACTGCATGACCGGCGGTGCGAACGGCGCTCCGCGCCATGGTCCATGGGAGCCATAGCTTCCCTCTATGCGAAAGCACGAAGGCAAATGTCCGAAGAATTCTACCGCATCAAGCGACTGCCCCCCTATGTCATCAGCGAAGTCAACGCGATGCGGGCCGCGGCGCGAGCGGCGGGCGAGGACATTATCGACCTTGGCATGGGCAATCCCGATCTGCCGCCCCCCCAGCATGTCATCGACAAGCTGGTTGAGGTTGCGCAGAAGCCGGGCGCGCATGGCTATTCCCAGTCCAAGGGGATTCCGGGCCTGCGCCGCGCACAGGCCAATTATTATGCGCGCCGTTTCGGCGTCGATCTCGACCCGGAGACGGAAGTGGTCGTGACCATGGGGTCGAAGGAGGGGCTGTCCAGCCTCGCCACCGCGATCACCGCGCCCGGCGACGTCGTGCTGGCCCCCAATCCCAGCTATCCGATCCACACGTTCGGCTTCATCATCGCGGGCGCGACCATCCGGTCGGTCCCCACGACGCCGGACGAGAATTATTTCCGGTCGCTGGAAAAGGCGATGGCCTTCACCGTGCCGCGCCCGTCGATCCTGATCGTCAACTATCCGTCAAACCCGACGGCCGAGACGGTCGATCTCGCCTTCTACGAACGGCTGGTCGCTTGGGCGAAGGAGAACAAGGTGTGGATCCTGTCCGACCTTGCCTATTCAGAGCTCTATTATGACGGCAATCCGACGCCCTCCATCCTGCAGGTGCCGGGCGCGAAGGAGGTGGCGATCGAGTTCACCTCCATGTCCAAGACCTATTCCATGGCAGGCTGGCGGATGGGCTTTGCGGTCGGCAATGCCAAGCTGATCGCGGCGCTGACGCGGGTGAAGTCCTATCTGGATTATGGCGCGTTCACGCCGATCCAGGCGGCGGCTTGCGCGGCGCTCAACGGCCCGCAGGACATTGTCGAGAAGAACCGCGAACTCTATCAGAAGCGCCGCGACGTGCTGGTCGAGAGTTTCGGCCGGGCCGGTTGGGAGATGCCGCCGGCCAAGGCGTCGATGTTCTGCTGGGCGCCGTTGCCGCCTGCGCTCAAGGAAATGGGTAGCCTCGAATTTTCCAAGCAGTTGCTCACCAAGGCGGGCGTCGCCGTCGCGCCGGGCGTGGGCTATGGCGAGGATGGCGAGGGCTTCGTGCGGATCGCCATGGTCGAGAATGAGCAGCGGTTGCGGCAAGCGGCGCGCAACATCCGCAAATATCTCCAGAGCATGGGCGTGAACGCACCGGCGGCGCAGGCGACCAAGGGCGCGGCCTGAATGGGGGTGGGCGGTCTGCGCCGCCCATATTCCCTGTGAGAATTTGCCCGTTCGCCTCTGACAGGCTCAGGCGAACGGGCGGATTTCTAAGTCCGCGCAGCGATCCGCATGCTGTAGCGGCCCTGCTCGGCATCATGGGCCAGCGGTGCGCGCAATTGTCGTGAGAGGCCGGTCAACACCCGCCCGAACCGCTCTTCCAGCAATCGTTCGACTTCGGCCGAGGGTCGCAGCGCATCCGACGATATCGACAGTTCCGCCATCCCTTCCGCATCCGGATCGCGGCGGATCGCGACCAGCACGGGGCTGGGATGGCCGCTCAGGATGACCAGTTCGACCAGTTCGGTGATGAGGAAGGCCGTCGGCACGGCGATATCCTGACTGACGTACAGATTGTCGCCCGCCACCTTGATGGAAAGGCCGCCCGGAGCACTGGCGCGCAGGCCGCTCGCCAGTTCGCTGACCAAGGCCTGTGCATCGATGCCCTGGCTATATTCGGCGGCGGCATAATGGTTGCGGTGGACCACCGACAGCGCGTCCACGCGGCGCTGGATCGACGCATAGGCCTCGGCCGCCTCCGGCGCGGAACTGGCGCGGCTGTGCAGGTTGATGAGGCTGGCGATGATCTGCAGGTTGTTCTTGACGCGGTGATGGACCTCGCGGGTCAGCGCGCGCTGGTGCACCAGCGCATCGGCCAGCTGCGATTCATGCTCGACCACATCCTCCGCAATCTCGCGGAAGGTCTCGCCCAGCGTGGTGATCTCGCTCGCCAACGTCGCCTCGGCGGGCAATGGCCCCAGCACCGATCCCGGCTGATAAGCGGCGACATAGCTGTTCAGGCGGATGAGCGGACGGATAAGATAATGGTTCACCACCCACCAGCCCACCGCAGCCGCCGCGAACCACATGATGATCGGCAGGATCGTCGCGGCAAAGCGCAACAGGTCCACCGGCGGCCGTGCGGTCGCCATCGAAAAATCCATGCCGCCCAGATTGAGCGGCGTGGTCGCGCGGTCAAGACTCGATGGGGCAGGCGCCCGGCCTTGCGCCAGCAGCGGCATGACGACCTGCCCGCGGTTCAGCACCAGTTCGATATAGCCACCCGACCGCGGACGCAGTCCTGTCATCCGGCCCAGTTCCTCGGGGCGATAGCTGATAATGCCCCTTACGCCGTGAATGCTATTAACGCGCAATAGCAGCCGATCGGTGAGCAATGTGGCTTGCTGGTCGTAGAACCCGGCGCCGCCGGCATCATAGGCGATGGGGGCTTTGCCCGAGTGGCAAAGCAGATGGCCCTTGCTGTTGAACATGGCGAAGTCGACCTCGCGGCCATGTTCGCGCAACTGGACGGCCGCCCGCGCGCAGATCGCGGTCCGCCGACGATTATCCTGCAGGGAGTTGGCGACCAGTCGCATGGCGGACCGGTCGGCGTTCATCTGTCCCAGCAGCCGACTCGCGCCCTCTGCCGCCGACAGGTTGAGGCCGCCGATACGCTCCCGCTCCACGGTTCTGATGGTCTGAAAGGTCCCAAAGACGGCAACGATGCCAAGGGGCAGCAGCGCGAGCATGAGGACAATGAACGTCTTGAAGCCCGTCGTCGAGCTCCAGACGGCCAGTCTGCCGGCGTGGCTAGGTTCCGTTGCTAATATGGCGCGCGCGAAGCGGCGTTTCGCCTTGCGCGGCTCTGTCATTCAAGCCTGTTCAGCAAATCCATGAGGTCGTCGGGAATGGCCTCGCTGACGGTTTCCTGATAGGCGCCGCTCAGCGCTCGTCCAATATCGGTGCCTGCGGCCTTCCGCCCGCCAGCGCCTTTGGCGGTGGAACCCTGTGCTTCGGATTGTTTCCCGGAATCGGGGGATTTGGCCGCTCGAAAATCTCTTTCGATGCCCACATCTACCGTGATGTCACTACCCGATTCCACGCTATCGCCCCCGATAGGTACACCGCTGGCGGGAAGATCTTGGTTTACAACGCCCCTGCGGTTCAAAGTCCGGCCCCCGAATTTTCTGCCCTGTGGATCACCTTACCCTCGATGCACCGACCAGCCTTAGACACCCGAGCGGGCGGCTCAAAGCATAAAAATTACTGTTATCGCGACCGACATGAAACCATTATGCATACAATTGGTTCCATGTTTTGTCCGTACGGTGTCAGAAACCGGTTCGGGCTTGGTCAATCGGGCGGTGCATGGTCTGAGGGTGGGGTTCCCGACGCGATTCCCTGGCCTTTTTGCGCGTCCGACGGGAGAAAGTAGAATAATGTCGCTTGGTCAACAGCTGCAGCCCCATTTGCCGTTTCTTCGCCGTTATGCCCGCGCCCTGACGGGTAGCCAGGGTCATGGCGATGCCTATGTCCGCGCCACGCTGGAGGCAATCATCGCGGCGCCCAACGAGTTTCCGGCCGATGTCGGCCCCCGCCTCGGCCTGTATCGTACGTTCCACGCGATCTGGGACAGCGCCGGGCGTGATCTGGCCGACGAGCCGACCCCCGTGTCGGGCCGTGAAGCCATCGCGGACGCCCGCCTTTCCGTCATTCCGCCGCTGTCGCGTCAGGCGCTGCTACTGAGCGCATTGGAAGGCTTTGCCCATAATGAGGTCGCCTATTTGATCGGCTCCGACGAGGAAGAGGTCGAGCGGCTCGTCGATCAGGCGATGGCCGAGATCGAGGCGCAGACTCGTACCCGCGTCCTGATCATCGAGGACGAGCCGATTATCGCCATGGATATCGAGACCATCGTGCGCGACCTGGGTCATGAAGTGACCGGTATCGCCGTCACCCGCGACGAGGCGGTGCGCGAGGCGATGGCCGACCGGCCGGGCCTGGTTCTGGCCGACATCCAGTTGGCAGATGATAGCAGCGGCATCGACGCGGTGCGTGACATCCTCGCCGAATTCCCGGTCCCGGTCATCTTCATCACCGCCTTCCCGGAGCGCCTGCTGACCGGCGAACGGCCCGAACCCACCTTCCTCATCACCAAGCCGTTCCAGCGCGCGACGGTGAAGGCGGCGATCTCTCAGGCGCTGTTCTTCAACAGCGAGACGGCCCCGGCCTGATTACCTTCACGGACGTCATCCCGGCCTTGTGCCGGGGTGGCGACACAGGGACGGCACTGCGCCGGGCTTGAAGCGCCGCCCGATGGGGCTATGACCGGCTGCATGATCGAAGCCGACGACCGCATATTTCCGTTGGATGTCCTGCGCGGCGCCGCCATTTTGGGCGTCGTGGTGATGAACGTCGCGGCTATCGCCTTGCCATTCCCGGCCAGCGTCAGCCCATGGGGTGGGCAGAACGGTCTTGGCGATGCTCTCGTCTGGCTGGTCGAGTTCATCCTGGTGGACGGCAAGGCGCGCGGCCTCCTCGCCATGCTGTTCGGCGCATCGGCATTGCTGGTGATAGACCGCGCGGAGATGGACGGGCGCGACGGCCTGGCCGCGCAGCGCCGCCGCCTCTACTGGTTGCTGCCCATCGGCCTTGCCCATCATCTGCTGTTCTGGTCGGGCGACATCCTGCTGCTGCTGGCGATCGCCGGCCTGATCTCGCTGCGCTTCGTCGGCCATGAACCGCTGGATCTGGTGAAGGCGGCGTTTCTGTTCTTTGGCGTGCAACTGCTCATCGTCGGCGTGACCGCTGCCATGATCTATGTCGGCGCATCGGCGCCGGCCTATGCCGAACTGCTCCACCGCGAGGTCGTGCACGACATGGCCGTGCATCGCGGCGGTTATGGCGAGCAACTACTCTGGCGGATCATGGAGTTTCCCAAGGCGCTCGGCCTTCTGGCTTTCTACGCTTTGCCGGAGACGCTTGGGTTCATGGCGCTGGGCATGGCTATGGCTAAGGGCGGCTTCTTCATGGGGCAATGGTCGGCCGAGCAATATCGTCAGACGGCGCAGCGCGCCTATCTGGTGGGCATCCCGCCCATGCTGGCGCTGGGCCTGTGGGCGATGCTTAGCGGCGATGCGCGCACGGCCGATGTCGTCGCCTTTGGCGCGTCCTTCCCGCTGCGCATACCGCTCACCATCGGCCATGCCGCGCTGCTGGTGATGGTGGCGGGTGGCACATCATCCCTGACGCGGCATGTGGCGGCGGTCGGGCGGATGGCGCTGTCCAACTATCTGCTCGCCACGCTGATCCTGACCAGCCTCGCTTATGGCTATGGCCTGGACCTTTATGCCAGCCTCGACCGCGCCGCCCTGCTGGTCGTCGCGGTCGTGCTGGGGGCGGGGATGATATTCTGGTCGCCGCCCTGGCTGGCGCGGTTCGGACGCGGACCCGCCGAACGCCTGTGGCACAGGCTCCAGCGGATCGGCGCCCGCGCCGGTTAGGTCACCAGATCTTCACCCGATCCTCGGGCGCCAGATAGAGTTTCGCGCCCGGCTTTACGTCGAACGCCCCATACCATGGATCGAGATTGCGCACCGTCGCAACCCGCTCGACGGAGGGGGAGTGCGGGTCGGTGAGCAGCCGCTGGCGAAGGTTGGCCTCGCGGTAGCTGCGCCGCCACACCTGCGCCCAGCCGAAATAAAAACGCTGATCCGCTGTCGTGCCATCGACTTCCGGCGCGGGTTTGCCGCCTAGCGACGTGATATAGGCGTCATGGGCGAGGGTAAGGCCCGCCAAGTCGGCGATATTCTCGCCAAGGGTCAGCTGCCCCTTCACATGCTCGCCGGGCAGCGGTTCATAGGCGTCATATTGCTTGACCAGCTTGCCGGACAGCGCCTTGAACCGGGCGATATCGTCGTCGGTCCACCACTGGACCAGCTTGCCGGTCGAATCATATTTCGCGCCCTGATCGTCGAAATGATGGCTGAGTTCATGGCCGATCACCGCGCCGATGCCGCCATAATTGACTGCCGGGTCGGCATGCGGATCGAAGAAGGGCGGCTGCAGGATGGCGGCCGGGAACACGATCTCCACCATGCCGAAATTGGCATAGGCGTTGATCTCCATCGGCGTCATGCCCCATTCCCAGCGATAGATGGGCTTGCCGAGCTTGGCGATCTGATAGTCATGCTCGAACTGGTTGGACCGCAGCGCGTTGCCGAACAGGTCGTCCCGCTTGATCTCCAGCCCGGAATAGTCGCGCCAGCGGTCGGGATAGCCGATCTTGGGCGTGAAGGCGGCCAGCTTCTTGTGTGCGCCCGCCTTCGCCTCCGCGCTCATCCAGGTCAGGCTGTCGATGCGGCGGCCCATGGCGGCGATGACGTTGCGGACCAGTTCGTCGGCTGCGGCCTTGGTCTCCGGCGGGAAATATTGGGCGACATATTCTTTGCCGACTTCCTCGCCCAACGTGCCCTTGACGAAATCCACACCGCGCTTCCAGCGCACCTCGCGCTCGGGCGTGCCGGACAGGACGGTGCCGTAGAAGGCGAAGGTCTCGTTGCCGATGGCGTCGGGCAGTTTGCCGGAAAAACCGTCGAGGCTGCGGATCAGCAACTGGTCCTTCAGCACGCCGAGCGGCGTCGTGGCGAGCAGCTTCGCCTCGCCGGTAAACGCGCTGGGCTGCGCAACCAGCATTTCCGTCACCTGTCCCAGCCCTTGCGCGCCCAGCCATGTGGCAAAGTCGAAGCCGGGCGCACGCTTGTTCAGCGCGGCGAGGGTCAGCTTGTTATAGGTCTTGTCCGCTTCCCGGCTGTCCTCCTGCGTCCAGTGGACCTTTGCGATCTTGGTCTCGAATGCGAGGATGGCCGCGGCGCGCTTCTCCCCATCGGGCTCGCCCGCCAGCGCGAAGAGCTTGGCGATATGCGCGACATAGGCGGCGCGCGTTTCCTTCATCTTGGGCGTGGGCTGCAGATAATAATCGCGGTCGGGCATGCCGAGGCCGCTCTGGAACATCGCGAAGATGTAGTTCTCCGGCGCCTTGTCGTCCTGCCCGACATAGGCCGCGAACGGGCCATCAAGGCCGTTGCGCGACGCGGTGCCGAGGATCGCGGCATAGTCCTTGCGCGTCTTGACCGCCTTGATCTGGTCCAGCCACGGCTTGATCGGTGTCAGGCCCTTGGCCTCTACGCTTGCCTGATCGAGATAGGACGCGAAGGCGTTGCCGATCTTGCTGTTCGGGTCGCCCTTCGCGGCTTCGAGGATTTTGTTGGTCCGCTCCCTGGACAGGTCGTCCAGCAGGGTGAACATGCCGTAATTCGCCTTGTCGGATGGGATCGGCGTGGTCTTTTCCCATGTGCCATTGGCGAAGTCGTAAAAATTGTCGCCCGGCGCGGCGGTGCGGTCCATGCCTGCCTCATCGAAGCCATAGCGGCCGAAGGTCGGTTTGGGTGCAGCGGGGGCGGGCGGGGGCGCGGCCTCTGACGGGGCGTCGAGCGCCACCTTTTGCGCCGAGCAGGCGGCGAGCGCCGTGGTGGCCAGGACGGATAGCATGATCAGGCGGCGCATGGTCGTTCCTCTTAAAATTTTTGCCCCCTTGCCGTCTTAGGTCCGCAGTACAGGGGCTGGCAAGCGCATCCATGCTGCCTGGCCGCGGTAAATGGCGTGAGACCCCTTGCCTTGAGCCGTTCTATTGCCATATTCTTGGCGATCATGAACAGCGACCAAGCGAGCATCTTTCGGTCCATGGCAGGACGGGGCGAGGAGGAGGGACCGGGCAATCCCGGCCTCGGCATCGCCACCCGTGCGCGTACCCGCACCAAGAAGCCGACACCCTATAAGGTGTTGATGCTCAACGACGACTACACGCCGATGGAGTTCGTCGTGCATGTCCTGCAGCGCTTCTTCCGCATGGACATGGAGGAGGCGACGCGCGTGATGCTCCACGTCCATCAGCGCGGCGTGGGGATATGCGGCGTCTTCAGCTACGAAGTGGCCGAGACCAAGGTCAACCAGGTGATGGACTTCGCCCGCCAGAACCAGCACCCGCTCCAACTGACGCTGGAGCATGCCTGAATATCGAGGCTGCTAATAGGGCGGCCTACTCCTGCGAAAGCAGGAGTCCAGGGTGAGGAAATGCCGGACTGATTGGGGCTCGGCGAGGGATGATTTCTCCACCCGATTCGCGCAATTTTCTGAAATGGAGTAGCGGGGCGCGCATGGTCGCTTCCGATTCGTCTGCCGCTGTCGTCCTCCTCTCCGGGGGGCTGGACTCCATGGTCGCCGCCGGGCTTGCCCGTGAGCGGGGGCAGCGGCTGTTTGCGCTCACCATCGATTATAATCAGCGGCACCGGGTCGAGTTGGACAGCGCGCGGGCGCTTGCCGCCGTGCTGGGCGTGGAGCGACATGTCATACTGCCGCTCGATCTCAGTGCGTTCGGCGGGTCGGCGCTGACCGCCGATATCGCTGTGCCCAAGGACGGTGTGCAGCCCGGCATTCCCGTCACCTATGTCCCCGCGCGCAACACCATCTTCCTTTCGCTCTGTCTGGGTTTCGCGGAGGCGAGCGGCGCGCAGGACATTTATATCGGCGTCAATGCGCTCGACTATTCGGGCTATCCCGACTGCCGCCCGGAGTTCATCGCCGCGTTCGAGGCGATGGCCGCGCTCGCGACGCGCGAGGGCGTGGAGGGGCGGGCCATTCGCATCCAGACACCGCTCCAATATATGAGCAAGGCCGATATCGCGGCGGAGGCGGCCCGGCTGGGCCTCGACGCAGGGCTCAGCTGGTCCTGCTACGATCCGGCGCCCGGCAATCTCCATTGCGGCGAATGCGATAGCTGCCGCCTGCGCGCGCGCGGCTATGTCGAGGCCGGGATAGCCGATCCGACCCGCTATGCCGTTACGCCCGACACGAACCGCTGATGAGCTATGCCGTCAAGGAGATGTTCCTGACCCTCCAGGGTGAGGGCGTGAACAGCGGACGGCGCGCGGTGTTCGTGCGCTTTGCGGGCTGCAACTTGTGGACGGGCCGCGAACAGGATCGGGACAAGGCGATCTGCCGGTTTTGCGACACCGATTTCGTGGGCACGGACGGCGATGGCGGTGGCCGCTTCGCCGATGCCGTTGCCCTTGCGGACGCAGCGCAGCGCCT
>JBEVNC010000104.1:0-7623 GCA_040508315.1 Sphingobium sp. | reverse complement strand
GAAGCTGCGCAGACCGTCAGCGACAATGCCGCCGCCAACCTGTTGCTCGCACGCATAGGCGGCCCGGCGGGGATGACCCGCTTCTGGCGCGATCTGGGCGACGATGTGAGCCGCCTCGACCGCAATGAGCCTGCGCTCAACACCAGCCGGGGCGCGGATATTCGCGACACCAGTACGCCCGCGGCGATGGCGCGCAGCATGGCCGCGATCCTGACCGGCAAGGTGATGAGCACTGGATCGCGTGAACGGCTGATCGGCTGGATGGCGGCGACGAAGACGGGCGCGGGCCGCTTGCGGGTGGGGCTGCCCGCCGGCTGGCGCGCGGGCGACAAGACGGGGACGTCGGGGTCGAGTCCCGATGCGCCCGCCTTCGTGAACGACATTGCGGCGGTGTGGCGGCCGGATGGGACGCCCTGTTTCGTCACCTGTTTCTACGATGCGCCGGCCGGCACATCGCAGGGGGACCGCGAGGCGGTGCTGGCGGAAGTGGGGCGGATCGCAGGAGGATGGATGAGTGCCTGACCGCACCAGTACGAGCATCGGCAGTCGGCCCTAACCGCCTCAGCTGATCCGGCTGAGATTAGCGATGGTCCCCGGCACGTCCCTACGGCCCATCGTCAGCCGGATCACGATGCTGGAATCCTCGCGCAACTGGTTCGGGGTCAGGCCGATGAAATGCTTGAACTCGCGGATGAAATGCGACTGGTCGTAAAAGGCGCCATCGCACAGCGAGGCCCAGTCGGCATTGTCGCGCGCCAGCGACAGCGCACAGCGCAGCGCCCGATATTTGCGCGCCATATATTTGGGTGGCGACCCGTAGAATCGTTTGCACAGCCGCGCGATCTGCCGCGAGGACAGGCCGGTGGCCTCCTGCAACACGTCTACGCGCGGCGACCGTTCGTCAGCGAGCCAGGCATCGACCGCCGCGACGAAACTGCGCTCGGCAGCGGTCAAGATACGCGCTCGCTCACGCAGGAAAGGCCATAGCAGCGCGGCCGCCTCCTCCGCGTCGCCGATCGCGCGCAGCCGGTTATGAAGCGCCTGCCAGTCGCTACCGAAGCGGACGGACGGGTCGAACAAGTCGTCCGCGACGACACTGGCATCGCCTGCACCGAGCGCGATCCAGCCGAGCGGCAGCACCGACACGCCCAGCACGCGCAGCGGCCCGGCAACTTCGAACCGGGTGGCGGCCGTCGTGGGGCCCAGCATGCAACTGTGCGGCGTCGCGACATGGCGGCCATCGTGGAAAACATAGTCGCCAGTGCCCGAAAGCATGAACCGCAACTGTGCAAAATCGGCGCGGGTATGGTCGGATACGTCCGCCCTGTCGGCGATGAACAGATAGAGCGGCCCGAAATAGGGGGCGAGATCCTCTGGCGGCGCGAGATATGTCAGGGCGACCTGCCCTGTGAAAGCCGCGCTACCGGAATCAGCTACCCTGCCAGGGGACGGCGATACAGCCGCCCCATCGGCGTCCGATGGACCATCCACCCAACTTCTCCACCGTGTTTGTCGGCGAACCCGTGCGGCATTCTGTGCTGCCGTTTTGCGACGCTTGTCACAATTCGTAATGTATGGGAACGAAAAAAGGGGCCCTTCCGGCAAAGCCGGAAAGGCCCCCTAGGTAAAAAGGTCTCTTCGTCGGGTGGACATCAGAGCCCTTCGGGTCGCACAGATCTCCTACGCCGTTCACGCGCCCGATGATTGGACGGAATCGACATGTTTCGCATTTGCACACCGAAACGGTGCATTTCAGTCGCATTTTCGTCGCACCCCACCATAAACTGTCGTCAGAAAAATGACGCGGCGCGGCGGGCGCTGTGATAGGCGCGGTTCATGCTCTTTCGACTGGCCCGACCCGCCCTGTTCCGCCTCGACGCCGAATCGGCGCACCGGTTGACGATCCGCCTGCTGAGCCTGGCGCCCGCTACCGGCCCCGCCGCCGTCGACCCGATCTTGCACCAGCGCCTGTTCGGCCTCGACTTCGCCGGGCCGGTCGGCGTCGCGCCGGGGTTCGACAAGGATGCGGAGGTGTTCGACCGCATGGGCCGGTTCGGCTTCGCCTTTGCCGAGGTCGGCACGCTGACCCCCTTGCCGCAGGAGGGCAACCCGCGCCCGCGCCTGTTCCGGCTGGTGGAGGACGAGGCAGTCATCAACCGCATGGGCTTCAACAATGGCGGACAGGCACAGGCGGCAAGGCGCCTCGCCCGGCCCCGGCCAAAGGGACTGGTCGTCGGCGTCAATATCGGCGCGAACAAGGACAGCACCGACCGCATCGCCGACTATGCGATCGGCGTAACTGCGCTTGCCCCCCATGCCGACTATCTGACGGTCAACATCTCCTCGCCCAACACGCCGGGCCTGCGTGCGCTTCAGGATCGCGGCGCGCTCGACGTGCTGCTCGCCGCCGTGATGGCCGCGCGCGGGGCCAAGGGGCCGCCGGTCTGGCTGAAGGTCGCGCCCGACCTCCTGCCCGCCGACGTGACCGACATCGCCGAAGTCGCGATGATCAACGGGATCGACGCGATCATCGTGTCCAACACCACGATCACGCGCCCGGCATCCTTACGCTCGCCGCTGGCCAAGGAGACGGGCGGGCTGTCGGGCGCGCCGCTGACCGACCTTTCGCTCGAACGGCTGCGCGATTTCCGCCGCGCAACCGGCGGGCAGGTGCCGCTTATCGGCGTAGGCGGGATCGGTGACGCGGATCAGGCCTATGCGCGCATCCGGGCAGGCGCCTCGCTGCTGCAACTCTACTCCGCGCTTGTCTACAAGGGGCCGATGCTCGCGGACGAGATCAACCGGGGGCTGGCGGAGCGCCTGCGCCGCGATGGCTTTGCGACCATTGGCGATGCGGTAGGGGTCGATTGCGCGCTTGCCTAAGCGTCGCCGAAACGCGACGGTTCATCGCATGAACCGAGTCGCCAGCGCCATCCGCCTTACCTTTGCCGCCCTCTTCATCATCGTCGCCCCGCCTGCCCTGGCGAAGGGTGGCCTCGTCTCCTCCGCCGATCCCGCCGTCAGCGAAGTGGGGCGGGAGATATTGCGCAAGGGCGGTTCCGCCACCGATGCGGGCATGGCGATGATGCTGGCACTGACCGTGGTCGAGCCGCAGTCGAGCGGTATCGGCGGCGGCGGCTTCCTCCTCCACCATGACGGCAAGACCAGCCTGATCGAGAGCATCGACGGCCGGGAAGCCGCGCCCGCCTCCGCCACATCCGCCCTGTTCCTGGACGCAGACGGCAAGCCCCTGCCCTTCGGCGCGGCCTTTCCCGGCGGCAAGTCGGTGGGCGTACCCGGCAATGTCTCGCTGATGGCAAAGGCGCATGCACGCTGGGGCCGCCTGCCCTGGGCCGAGCTGTTCCAACCGGCAATCCGGCTGGCGGAGAATGGCTTCACGGTCAACGCCGTGCTGAACCGGCGCCTTTCCGGCATGAAGGACTATTGGAAGGATTATCCCGAGGCGCGTGCGCTCTACTGGGTGGATGGGCAGCCTGCGCCGGTTGGCACCGTCATCCGCAATCCTGCGCTCGCCGCCTTCCTGCGCCGCCTCGCGGCCGAAGGACCGTCCGCCTTCTACACCGGGCAGAATGTCGAGGCGGTGGCAAAGGCGGTCGCCGAGGCTCCGGTCAACAGGACGACGATCACGGCGGCCGACTTCGCTGCCTATAGCGCGAAGGAGCGCCCGCCGATCTGTGGCATGTACCGTGTCTACAAGATTTGCGGCATGGGTCCGCCCTCCTCCGGCGCGATCACCGTGCTCCAGATCCTGGGCATGCTGGAACGGTTCGACCTCGCCAAGCTGGGCAAGGACGATCCCAAAAGCTGGCACCTGATCGCGGAGGCCATGCAGCTTGGCTATGCCGACCGCGACACATGGCTGGCCGACCGCGATTTTATCGACGTGCCGGTCGCCGCGCTGATCGACCCGGCCTATATCCGCAGCCGGTCGCGCCTGATCGACCCGGCGCATGCCCGCAACGACTATCGGCCCGGCAATCCGGTGCGCGCTCTGACCCGCACGCACGCCGAACCGTCCGAAGTGCCGGCCACCACCCATTTCGTCGCCATCGACGGCAATGGCGACATCGTGACGATGACCTCCACCATAGAGGGTCCGTTCGGCAGCCAGTTGATGGCCAATGGCTATTTCCTCGACAACGAGCTGACCGACTTCACCTTCGCACCCGAAAAGGACGGCAGGCCCGTCGCCAACCGGGTGCAGGCGGGCAAGCGCCCCCTGTCCTCCATGTCGCCGGTCATCGTCTACGGACAGGACGGCAAGCCGGTCTTCACCGTGGGCGCGGCGGGCGGTCGCACGATCATCATGCAGGTGACGAAGGCGCTGATCGCGCATCTCGACTGGGGTCTTGCCCCCCGCGACGCCATCGGCCTTGGCCTCGTCTTCTTCGGCAAGGACGGTCTGATATTGGAGGAAGGCGGCGGGCTGGACGGGCTCAAAGCGCCGCTGGTGGCGATGGGGCACAGGTTCATGACGGGTTCGATGGCGCTCAAGGCCAATGCCGCTGCGTGGACCCCGGATGGCTGGGTCGGCGCGGCCGATCCGCGCAGTCCGGGGGTCGCGCTCGCCGAATAGGCGTGTCCCACTGGTTTTGCGGCCAGCTTTCCCCTCTTCGTCACCCCGGACTTGATCCGGGGTCCCGCTTCTGTTTCAAGATGGCGCAGTTCAAGAAAGCGGACTCCGGCTCAAGGCCGGGGTGACGGGCTGAAAAGTCCGCTTTCAATCGCCTTGGTCGGGCGAAACCAATCGGAGAGGACCAGCGCCGATGCGGCCGTTCGAGCATTTCCCGAACCTGACCGCCATGTTCTTCGCCCGCGCTGCGGAGCGCGGCGACCGGCCGTTCCTGCGCGCCAAGCAGGGCGGGGTGTGGACCGCGCGAAGCTGGACGCAGGTCGCACAGGATGTGTCCGCGCTGGCCGCGGCCTTGCGCGCCCATGGCATAGCGCCCGGCGACCGGGTGATGCTGGTCAGCGAGAATCGGCCGGAATTCTGCATCGCCGACCTCGCCATCATGGCGGCGGGCGCGGTGACTGTGCCGACCTACACCACCAACACCAGCCGCGATCATGCCCATATCGTAACGGACAGCGGCGCGAGCGCGGTGATCTTCTCAACGCCCGCCATCGCCAAGGCCTTGCTCCCCGCCCTCCACGCTTCGCCGATCCGCCTCGCCATCGCGGTGGAGCCGGGACAGGCCGGGCAGCAAGGCGACCTGACGATTCTCGACTGGACCGAGCTGATCGCCGCCCACCCTGCCGATGTCGCCGCGACCGCAGCCGCGCAGACGGCAGGCCGCAGCGACCTTGCCTGCATCATCTACACCAGCGGCACCGGCGGCGCGCCGCGCGGGGTGATGCAGCATCATGGCGCCATACTGTGCAATGTCGAAGGCTGTCAGGACATCATTGCCGCCGACTTCGGCTGGGCAGCGGAGGAGCATGACGATGCGTCCTTCCTTTCCTTCCTGCCGATCAGCCACAGCTATGAGCATAGCGCTGGCCAGTTCCTGCCCATCGGGCTGGGCGCGCAGATCTATTATGCAGAGAGCCTCGAAAAACTCGCCGCCAACATCACGGAGACACGGCCCGTGCTGATGGTCGTGGTGCCCCGCCTGTTCGAGATGCTGCGCGGCCGCGTGACCAAGGCGATCCGGCAGGAGGGCAAGGTGGCGAGCCTCCTGCTCGACATGGCGTTGGCGCAGGCGCGGCGGCTGGCGGAGCGCGATACGCTGCCATTGTGGGAGCGGCCCCTGTCCTTCCTTCTCGACCGCACGCTGCGTCCCAAGATCAGCGCGAAATTCGGCGGGCGGCTGCTGGCGCTGGTGTCGGGCGGCGCGCCGCTCAACGGCGATGTCGGGCGATTTTTTCAGGCATTGGGCCTGACGCTGCTGCAGGGCTACGGCCAGACCGAGGCCGGGCCGGTCATCAGCTGCAACCGGCCGCGCGCTGGCATCCGCATGGACAGCGTCGGCCCCCCGCTCAAAAATGTCGAGGTCCGCATCGCCGACGATGGCGAGATACTCGTGCGCGGGGAGACGGTGATGCACGGCTATTGGCGCAGCGACGCGGAGACGGCGCGGGCGCTGGCGGATGGCTGGCTGCACACCGGCGATATCGGCGCGCTGGATGCGCGCGGCCGCCTGTCGATCACCGACCGCAAGAAGGATATCATCGTCAACGACAAAGGCGACAATGTCGCGCCGCAGCGGGTCGAGGGCATGCTGACCCTCCAGCCGGAGATCGCGCAGGCCATGGTCGTCGGCGACCGGCGGCCGCATCTGGTGGCACTGCTGGTGCCTGACGCTGAATTTGCGGGGGAATGGGCGGAGGCGCGGGGGCTGGCGGTGGCGGCATTGCACGACAATGCGGACTATCATGCGGCGCTGCGCCTGGCGGTGGACCGGGTGAACGCCGAGCTGTCCGTGATCGAAAAGGTCCGCCGCTTTGCTTTGGCCGACGAACCGTTCACGGTCGACAATGGCGAGATGACGCCATCGCTCAAGATCCGCCGCCATGTGATCCGCGCGCGATACGGCGAAAGGTTGGACGGGTTGTACCGAAGCTAATTCCTCCCCTGCAAGGGGAGGGGGACCATCCGCAGGATGGTGGAGGGGTGTCTGCCTATCGAGAGGGCGCTACCCCTCCACCACCGCCTACGGCGGCGGTCCCCCTCCCCCTCCGGGGGAGGATTTTTCTACTTCACCGTCCGATAGGGCACGAAATCGCCAAGTACGCAGGACGGCCCGCGCATCCCGGAATTCAGATCGACCACGAAGGCAATGTCGCCTCGGCAATATTGATCGTTGGTCGGCTGCAACACCAGCGTATCGCCGCGGCTGATGCCATTGCACGCGCCCATCAGGTCGTTGCGATAGGTCAGGTTGCGATTGACCTTGTACAGCAGCACATCGTCGCTCGCCGCCCGCAGCCCATCCTGCCCGATCACCCGGCTGACGCAGGTCACCGGCTTGCCCGCGACCTTCCCGTCCAGCGCCTTGTCGATCTCCGCCGCCTGTTTCGGCGTCAGTTGCGCCGGCCGATCCTCCACCGCCGCGCATCCGCCCAGAGCTAGCAGTGCGCCGACGAAGATGACTTGGTTCCAGCCCATCAGAAACTGTCCTTTTCCGCGCGGCGCGCCGCCAACTCAGCAATATTGGCTGCGCGCAGGAAGGGGTTGGTCGCCCGTTCCTCGCCGATGGTGGTCGGCACCGTCGCCTCGCCCCGCTCTCGCGCCGCCTCCACGGCTTTCAGCCGGGCGGCGGTGGCGTCATTGTCCGGCTCCGCATGCACGGCATAGCGGCCGTTGGAGAGCGTATATTCATGGGCGCAATAGACTTTCGTGTCGTCCGGCAGGGTCGCGAAACGCTGCATCGCGGTGAACATCTGGTCCGGCGTACCCTCGAATATCCGTCCGCAGCCCATGGCGAACAGCGTGTCGCCGACGAAGATCACGCCGCTGTCCGGCATATGATAGGCGATGTGCCCGGCGGTATGCGCGGGGACTTCCCACACCTGCGCCCGGTGCCCGCCCAGCGTCGCCACATCGCCTTCGCCGACCGCATGATCGATAGGGCCGATCTTCGCCGCCTCTGCGGCGGGCGC
>JBEVNC010000063.1:0-4823 GCA_040508315.1 Sphingobium sp. | reverse complement strand
GATGATGGTGAAGAAGTCAGCAACGATCCGTCCATACTACAGACGGCCTCTACGCGTCCCAGACCTGCTCAAGTCTCCGCAGGCACTTCCGTTCCGTTGCGATCAGTGAACGAAGCGTGCCACCACATCCCGGTACGACCGGCTGACCTTTACCTGCGCGCCGCTTTCCAGCACCAGGAAACATTCGCCATTGGTGTGCGGCTTGACCTGCCGGACCTGCGACAGGTTGACGATGGTCGACCGATGCACGCGCTGGAAATTGCGCGGGTCCAGCCGCTTTTCCAGATCCTTCATCGTCTCGCGCAGGATCAGCGAATTGTCGGCCGTGTAGATGCACATATAGTCGCCGGCCGCGTCGATCCGCTCGATGCTGTCCACATCGACGCGGAAGATCTGGCCGCGATCCTTGATGTTGATAAGCTTTTCGTAGCGGCTGGACGACGGTGCGCCCCCCTCTTCCGGCACCAGTTCGGCAATGGCGTCGGGCGCGACTTCGGCGAGCACGCCGCGCAGCCGCTCGATCTCCGCGCCGTTGCGCTTTTCCGACAGGCGCTGGCGCACGCGCTCCAGCGCGTCGGCGAGCCGCTGCGGCTCGACCGGCTTGACCAGATAATCGACCGCCTGCGCCTCGAACGCGCGCAGGGCGTGATCGTGATAGGCGGTGACGAACACGAACAACGGCGGTTCCACGTCCATCATTCCCTGCACCACCGAAAATCCGTCGAAGCCCGGCATCTGGATGTCGAGGAATACGAGATCGGGCTTGTGGGTCTTGATGGACCGGATCGCTTCCCGCCCGTTCGTGCAGGTATCGATGATCTCGACATCGTCATGGCCCTCCAGCCGGAGCTGGAGGCCCTGGATCGCCAAACTCTCGTCATCGACGAGAATGGTACGGATTGTCATGCGGCTACCTTCGGTTGTTCTTCCAGGATCAGCGGCAACTCTATGACTACGGAGAAGCCGCCTTCAGGCGTCGAACGCACATCCATGCTTTGCCGTTCCCCATAGGCCTGGGCCAGACGATCGCGGATATTGGCGAGGCCAACGCCCGTGGACCATTGATGTGCTGGAACGCCGTCCTGCAATCCCGGTCCCGTGTCCGAAACGATGATCCGAACGCTTTCGCCGACGGGTCGCGCCTCGATGGTAATATCGGCCCCTTCCTCCTGCGGCGTCACCGCATATTTGATCGCATTCTCGACCAGCGGCTGAAGTAGGAGGGAGGGGAGGCGCGTCTTCGATACCGCCGGGTCGATGGAGAAGGTGGTGCGCAGCCGATCCTCGAAGCGCATCTTCTCAATATCGAGATAGAGTTTCAGCGTCTCCACCTCCTGCTCCAGGCTGACCTGCGCGGTCGGCTCGTTGATGAGCGTGTAGCGCAGGAAGGCGGACAGGCGCGACAGCATCGCGTTGGCGCGCTCGGTCTGCTTGAGCAGCACCAGCGTCGAGATGGAGTTGAGCGTGTTGAACAGGAAATGCGGGTTGAGCTGATAGCGCAGCATTGCAAGCTGCGCGTTGCTGGCCTGTAGTTCCAGCCGCTGCAACTGGTCCTGTTGCCGCTCCACCGTCAGGAAGAAGTTGATCGCATAATAAAGCGCCGACCATGCCGCGAGCAGGGTGAAGGTCAGGTAGAAGGCGCCGAGGAACAGCTTGATCCCCGGTGAGATCATCGCGGGGTTGAGCGTCGTAAACACCCAGGAATCGATGAAGGCGGACGCGGTCGCCGCGACGAAGGTGAACAGGATCGAGACCGTCCACGTCACGAGCGGCCGCTGCATCAGCAGATAGCGGTATCCCACCGCCATCAGCAGCGTCAGCGAAAAGCCCGTCACCGTGGAGATGAAGACCGGCACCAGGAACACCACCGGCTGTCCATTGGCGATGCTCGACAGCGCGCGCAGGATGAACGCGCCGACCCAGCCCATCGTCTGGAGGTTCCAGAAGGCGCGGCTCTTATCCTCGAAAAAGGGCTTGGGCTGTTTGTGCAGGGCGGCCATGGCGTGCGGCCGCTCGGTCACGCCGCTGCCGGGCGCGCTCAACCGTTGCATGACCGTCAGCCGGACGCTGCGGATTTGGGGCTGCCCCCGTCCGCGCAACCGAGATCGTGCACATCGACCCAGCAGATATCCTCCAGGTCCAGCGAGCGGCCGTCCGCTGCGATGATCGCGATGGCGCGCACGGGCAGGCGGTCGCGGGAGTCGGCCAGGACGGGGGTGCAGGGCACGCCGGTTCCCCACTTCTCGCCCCACTGCCGCAGCGCGACCATGGCGGGCAGGAGCTCGCGGCCCTTGCACGTCAGGCGGTAGGCGACCTTGCGCTTGTCCTCCGCCACCGGTTCGCGTGACAGGATGCCATGTTCGACCAGCTTGGCGAGGCGGTTCGACAGGATGTTGCGGGCGATGCCCAGCGTCGCCTGGAAATCCTCGAAATGGACGATGCCGTTCACGGCGGCGCGCAGCAGCAGGAAAGACCAGCGCTCTCCCATCACCTCCAGCGCGGAGGGCAGGGCGCAGCCTTCGAAGCCGATGATGTCATGTCGCGCGCCCATGGGGATTCTCGCTACTCCAAAAGATGGCGATACGCAAAAGCGACGCCCCAGGGAATGCCCCTGCTTGCGCTGTTTCGGGGCATATTGGCGATTTCGTGCCGACTGTGGCCGATTTTTGTTGCGTAGTACGGACCAACGCCCACATCCTTGGGGCGATGCTGCGTCAATATGAACTGGTCGAAAAAGTCCGCCGTTACGATCCAGACGCCGATGAGGCGCTGATCAACCGCGCCTATGTGTTTTCCGTCGCCCGGCACGGCAGCCAGAAGCGCGCCAATGGCGACCCCTATTTCAGCCATCCTATCGAGGTGGCGGGCATCCTGACCGACCTGTTCCTCGACGATCAGACCATCGTCACCGCACTCCTGCACGACACGCTGGAGGATACGGTGACGACGCCGGAGGAGATCGAGCGCATGTTCGGCCCCGACGTGCTGCGCATGGTGGACGGCGTCACCAAGTTGAGCAAGATCGAGGCGCAGACCGAAAGCGAGCGCGCGGCGGAGAATCTGCGCAAGTTCCTGCTCGCCATGTCGGACGATATCCGCGTGTTGCTGGTCAAGCTGGCCGACCGGCTGCACAATATGCGCACGCTCCATTTCATCAAGAACCCGGACAAGCGCCGCCGCATCGCGCGCGAGACGATGGAGATCTATGCGCCGCTGGCCGAGCGGATCGGCATGTACGACTTCATGCGCGAGATGCAGTTGCTCGCCTTCGAACAGCTCGACCCGGAGGCGCATGCGACGATCACCCGCCGCCTCGCCCTGCTCAAACAGGGCGGCGAGGACAAGGTGGAGCGCATTGCCGAGAGCCTGCGCAAGCTGATGGCGTCGGCCGGCATGCGCGTGTCGGTCTCTGGCCGGGAGAAGCACCCCTATTCGATCTGGCGCAAGATGCAGGAGCGCCACATCAGCTTCGAGCAATTGTCCGACATCATGGCCTTCCGTGTCGTGACGGATTCGACGGAGGACTGCTACCGCGCGCTGGGCGTCATCCATCAGCGCTACAAAATGGTCCCCGGCCGCTTCAAGGATTATATCTCGACGCCCAAGCGCAACGGCTATCAGTCGCTGCACTCGACCGTGGTGCACGAGGAGAATGCGCGCATCGAGGTCCAGATCCGGTCCGAGCGCATGCACCGTGAGAGCGAATATGGCCTCGCCGCGCACTGGGCCTACAAGCAGCATAACAGGGCGGACGGGCAGGCGGGATGGCTGCGCGATCTGGTCGAGATATTGGAGCAGAGCCAGGACGCCGACGAACTGCTCGAACATACCAAAATGGCGATGTATCAGGATCGCATCTTCGCCTTCACCCCCAAGGGCGAGCTGCACCAGCTGCCAAAGGGATCGACGCCGGTCGACTTCGCCTATGCGGTGCACACCAATCTGGGCAACCAGACGGTCGGCGCAAAGGTGAACGGCCGCGTGGTGCCGCTGCGCACGCAGCTGGAAAATGGCGATCAGGTCGAGATTCTGAAATCGGGCGCGCAGGAGCCGCAGCCGGGCTGGCTGAGCTTCGCGATCACGGGCAAGGCGCGCGCCGCCGTGCGCCGCTTCATCCGGCACAAGCAGCGCGGCGAGACCATCGCGCTGGGCCGCAAGCTCTATAACGAGATACTCGGCCGCTTCGTGGTCGAGGTGGGCGACAAGGCGCTGAAAGGCGCACTCCAGCGGCTGGCCCTGGAGGATGAGGCTGCGCTGATGATCGCCATCGGCACCAACCGCATCACCGATGCGGAGGTGATGGAGGCACTCGTCCCCGGCAGCACCAATGAGGGCAAGGGCGGCGGCAACCGCACGCAGCAGACGCAGGCGGTCTCCATCCTGGGCCTGACGCCGGGCATCGCCTTTCGCCTCGGCGAATGCTGTCATCCGGTACCGGGCGACCGCATCGTCGGCCTGCGCCGTCCGGGCGAACCCATCGAGGTCCACACCATCGATTGCCTCGCGCTGGAGGCGGGGCAGGATGCCGACTGGGTGGACCTGTCCTGGGATACGCAATCGTCCGGCGGCACCGCGCGCCTCTCCGTCATCGTCAAGAACCAGCCGGGCGCACTGGCCGCGGTCGCGCATATCTTTGCGCAGAACAAGGCCAACATCCTCAACCTGCAACTCGTCAACCGCGACGGCCCGTTCCACACCGACGTCATCGACATAGAGGTGGACGACACCACGCATCTGGCGCGGATATTGTCGGCGCTGAGGGCGGTGGAGACGGTGGTGCAGGCGGAGCGGGTGTGAATTGTTCCCCCTCCCGCAAGCGGGAG
>JBEVNC010000058.1:0-32456 GCA_040508315.1 Sphingobium sp. | reverse complement strand
CCCCTCCCCTAAAGGGGAGGGGCTTGAGATCGGACACCAGCGCGATCGCCAGCAACTCCAGCCGCTCCACCGTATCCCCAACAGTCCGCCAGAGATCGCTGCTCAATTCCGCCAGCGCCTCTGGTCTCGGCCCGGCCCAGGCATCGCCCATGGTGCAGTCCAGCGGATCGAACCCCAGTTCCAGATCGTCGGCCATCGCCCGCAGCAACGACGCCTGCCCTGCATGGTCATGCCCGCGCGGCGTGCGTGATAGCGCAATCAGCAAGTCGGTGCGCAACCGTCCGTCCGGCGACTGCGTAAAGATATGCAGACCGTCGCGGATCTGCATTTCCTTGAGTTCGCACAGATAATTGTCGAGCGCCGCCAGCGCGTCGTCGCCGTCGCCGACCGCGCCCGCATCGGTGTCCAGTCCCTGCGACCGGGCGAGGTTGAGTATCTCGCCCTTCAAATGGTTGATCCGGCGCGGGTCCATGCCCGCCGCCAGATAATATTCGTCGACCAGCGCCTCCAATGCCTTGAGCGGGCCGTAGCTTTCCGCGCGCGTCAGGGGCGGGGTGAGGTGGTCGATGATCGCGGCACCGATCCGGCGTTTCGCCTGCGTGCCTTCGCCGGGATCGTTGACGATGAAGGGATAGAGTTGCGGCACTGGCCCGGCGCAAATCTCCGGAAAGCACGTCCCCGACAGCGCCAGCGCCTTGCCGGGCAACCATTCCAGATTGCCATGCTTGCCGACATGCACGACCGCTTGCGCCGCGAAGTCGTGGTTCAGCCAGAAATGCAAGGCCAGATAGCCATGCGGCGGGACGAGCGCGGGGTCGTGGTACGTGGCCTTGGGGTCGATATTGTAACCGCGCGCGGGCTGGACCGCGACGACCATATTGCCGAAGCGGTGGACGGGGAGGCGAAAGGCGTCGTCGCGGACGAAGGGGTCTTCTTTGGGTGCGCCCCATCGTTCGGTCACGGAATCGCGAACCTCTGCCGGGAGGGAGGCGAATAAGGTGCGATAGCTTGCTAGTGGCAAACTCACTCCTTCGTCATTCCCGCGAAGGCGGGAATCCAGAGCGGCAAGCGCGGTGTCCCGGCTCCCTGGATTCCCGCCTTTGCGGGAATGACGGAGTGGGGGGGGTGAGGGTGTTACAGGCACGCGATCCACCGACCCCGGCGCGTTAGTGACACCGCCCAGCATGATCGCCATGAGTGCCGCGCCATCCTGCGGCGCGTCGCCGACCCCATAACCTGCCTCACGAAGCGCAACCAATATCGCCGCAGCACTAGCGGGTGTGTCCAGACCCACGCCATTGCCGATCCGACCATCGCGATTGGGATAATTGGCGAGGACCAGCGCCACCCGCCGATCCGCTGCCGCCGTACGGCGCAGCGTCGCCCAGTTGGCGGCCAGCTCGGCCACGAACGCCACCCGGTCGGGCGCGACGCGCGGCACCACGATGCCGCATTGGGTGCGCGCATCGAAGCGTTCGGCCGCCTTGAACGCTACGGCGCGGGTGAACAGCCGCCCGTCCACCTCCGGCAGCGCGACGTTCATGGCGAGGTCGCGTGGCCCGAGGCCGCGCGGGCTGTCCGCCCAGACGCTCTGCTCGACCCCTGCGAAGACCGTCTGCAGGATGGGACAGTCCGCATCCTCCAAAACTCCCGCAACCCGGTTCTCGCCGGGCGAGGATGCGGCGAAGGAGGTCGCGTTCAGGATGATGTCCGGCTTCGTTTCCGCAATGACGCCGCGCAGCCAGTCCATCGCGAAGGGTTCCCGCAGAGCGCGGACATGGACGGCCACGGTATTGAGGCCGCGCGCGCTCAACGCCGCCACCAGCGCATCCACGGCATCCAGCGTCCCCGCGATCATCAGCGCCCGGTAAAAGCACAGCAGCGCGACCGGCCGTCCTTCGACCCATGTCGCCCGCACATCGTCCAGCGTCGGCCGCTCGGTGCCCGCGAGATACAGACCCGCATCGGCCACCGGCACCGGATCGTCCGGCGCGCCGATGTCCGCGCCGATCAGCCGCGATGCGTGGCGCAGGAAACTGACCGCATTGGCGACGCCCCCTTGTCGCAGATAGTCGCGCAGCCGCTCGCTGATCTCCGGCGGCACGGTAGAGGCGTCGTCCAGCGACGGATCGGGTTCGCGCCCATCCGCGATGGCGGCAAAGGCGATCCCCTTTTCGCGGGCGACCCGCGCGATCTCATCGACCCCATAAGGCCAATAGGCCTTGCCGCCCAGGAGCACGACACACACGAACCGCGCATGGGCGACAACCTTCTCGACATAAAGGTCGACCGAATAGGGGTGCTTGAGTTGCAGCAGGTTCGCCAGCCTGATCGACGGCGCATCGTCGCCCAGTTCGGCGGCTGCCTTCGCAAAACAGGCCAGTTCGCTGTCCGCCACCGTCAGGAACAGTATCTCGCCCGGCGACTGGTCGAGGTCTATCGCCTCGTCGCCATTGGAGACGGTTCCCGGCGTGGCGGCCAGCAGATGCATCAGGCGAGAGCGGCCGTCAGTGCCGCCTCGATGGCCGGCTGGTCGAGACCCTTCTCCCCGATCACGACGAGTTGAGAGATGCGCGCTTCCTCCGGCTTCCATGCCCGGTCGAAATAATGCTGGATGCGCGGGCCGACCGCCTGGATGACGAGGCGGGCGGGCCGGCCCTGAACGGCGATCATGCCCTTGATGCGCAATATGTCATGGTCGGCGATCAGCGGGGCCATGGCGGCGAGCAGCGGTTCGATGGACGCCACTTCGCCGCCCTTCACCACGAAGCTGTCGAAATCGTCATGGTCGTGATCGGGTTCGGCGTCGTGGTGGGAGATGCGCGTGTCGAGATCGTCCTCGGCCCCGGCGAACAGGCCGAGCAATATGCTGGCGTCCACCGCACCATGGTCCGCGCGCACGATCTTCACGCCGCCGCGCGTGTCGCCGCCGATGTCGCCCTCGATCCGTGTCAGCGTGTCGCCGTCCACCAGATCGGACTTGTTGAGGATGACGAGGTCGGCGCAGGCGAGCTGGTCCTCGTACAATTCCTCCAACGGGCTGTCATGGTCGAGCGACGGGTCGGCGGCGCGGGCGAGCGCCAGCGCGGCCTCGTCCGTCGCGAACCGCCCGGCCGCGACCGCATCGGCGTCGATCAGCGCAACCACGCCGTCCACCGTCGCGCGGGTGCGGATTTCGGGCCACTGGAACGCCTTCACCAATGGCTTGGGGAGGGCAAGGCCGGAGGTCTCGATGATGATATGCTCGGGCGGATTCGGCCGGTCGAGCAGCTTCAGCATCGTCGGCAGAAAGTCGTCCGCCACGGTGCAGCAGATGCAGCCATTGGCTAGTTCGACGATATCGTCCTCCGGGCATGCCTCCTCGTTGCAGCCGCGCAGCAATTCGCCATCGACGCCGACATCGCCAAACTCGTTGACGATCAGCGCGAGGCGGCGGCCCTTCGCATTTTGCAGCAAATGCCGGATCAGCGTGGTCTTGCCCGCGCCCAGAAAGCCGGTGATGACGGTGGTCGGAATCTTGCTCACGCTTCTGGTCCTTCTTCGATGTGCATGGGGTTGGGGATCAGAAGCGGACGCTGACGCCGCCATATCCGGCACGCCCCGTCGTCGCATAGCCGAACACCTCCTGATAGCGTTCGTTGGTCAGGTTCTCGACCCGGCCGAAGACGGAGACATTGGGGGTCAGCTTATACTGGGCATTGAGGTTCACCAGCACATAGTCGGACAGATTTACCCGGATGCCGCGGAAGAATATGGAGGAAAAGGCCGTGTCCACCTGGGCGCCATTGTAGCGCAGGGTCAGGGTGCTGGAGAAACGCTCGTCATTGCTGAAGGCGGTCACGTTGACGCTGCCGAGATGCTTGGGCCGCCGGGCCTCGGCCACTTCGTCCTGGCTCGACTTGAGATAGGTATAGTTGGCATCGACCCGAAGCTGCGCGATAGGCCGGGCGGCGAGAAAGACCTCGACGCCATGCTGCTTCGACCGGGTGGCGAGATTGACCGGGGTCGAGGGGAAGCCGATGGCGGCGATCTCGTTCGTCAGGCGGCTGTCGAACCAGGTCGCGCCGAAGGTGGCGTCACGGCCCAGTTGCTGCTCGACGCCCGCTTCCCAGCCTTCCGACTTTTCGGGCTTGAGGCCGGGATTGCCGATATATTGGCCGTCATCGAAGCCATAGAGCTCGAAGTATCCGGGGTTCTTGACGCCGGTGCCATAGGCGGCGCGGATGCGCGTGCCGGTCGGCAGGCGATAGCTGCCCTGCACGCGGAAGGTGGTGGGATCGGCGAAGCGATCATTCTCGTCATGGCGGACCGACGCGCCCAGAGACAGGCGGTCCTTCACGGTCAGCTCATATTGCCCGACGAAACCGATATTGTCCGTCTGGCGCTCGCCGCTGAAGCTCGCGAAGAAGGGGGAGGCGGGGCTGGAGTTGCGGAAAGTCTCACGCTCGAAATCGACCGCACCGGTGATGCGATGCGAAATCTCATCGTCGCCCAGGCGCAGGCTGCTCTCGAACGATCCCTTGAGCCGCTGGCCATGGTCGCCGGAATCACGGATATTGGCGGTGTAGCCATCGCGGGTGGTGTCTGCGATCTGGCCGGACAGCACGTTGGTCCAGCGGCCGTCGAGCGAGACCAGTTCCGCGCGCAGCAGGCCGTAAAAGGCCTCGTTCGTGAAATAGCTGCCCGGCGCATCCAGCGCGATCTGGAGGAGGTCGTCGCCGGGCACCGCCGGGTTTGGGGCAGGGGGCGAATGGAGTGGGTCGGCGCCGAAGCCGGCCAGATCGGCCTCGGTATGGCTGTAGCGTCCGACTGCGGTCAGCTTGAACGTATCAGTCGGCGACCAGATGAACTTGCCGCTGACGCCGACGCGCTCCGAGCCCACATCCACGGTGCCATATTCGGAGGCAGGGCTGCCGTCGGTATTATAGTAGCTGCCGGAAATGGCGTAATCGAGATTGCCGGTGACACCGGCCACGCGCGCGGTCCCGGAATAGGTGCCGAACGACCCGCCTTCGACGCGCGCGGAAAAGCCGGGCGCTTCCCTGCCGGTCAGCGTGATATACTGGATGACGCCGCCAATCGCGTCCGACCCGTAGAGGGAGGATTGCTGGCCGCGCAGCACCTCGACCTTGGCGTCGCTATCGGCGATCAACGTGCCGAAGTCGAACTCGCCCTGATAGGGATCGGATGCCTTGATCCCGTCGATCAGGACGAGGACATGGTTGCTCTCCGTGCCGCGAATACGGATCTGGGTGAGGCCGCCGAGCCCGCCGGTATTGACCGCGACGCCTGGCACATCGCGCAGGATGTCGGACACGATGCGGGTCTGGCGCGTCTCCAGCGCCTGCGCGTCGAGGACGGTAACGGATGCGCCAAGCTGGTTGACGGGCACGGCGTCGCCGGACCGCGATGCGGTGACGACGATGGTCTCACCCTTGTCGTTGACGGTCGGCTGGTCCGGATTGGACTGTGCCAGAGCGGGCGTCGCCGCCAGCAAGGCGATTACGGAAACGAATGTCCTGGTCATGATGATACCCCCTTATGCGCCTGAGCAACTGACGGGCGGGGGCGTGCCGTGCATCGTCGATGGACGAACGAACGGTCGGTTCGCGACGACGGACGGGCGCTTGATCGCCTGTCACCGCGTACCGATGCGGCCCCTGCCGCATGGTTCGTCGCTCAGACGGAGAGAGACCGTGCCACGGCCATTCCCTGGACCAAGGCAAAGAGCGACCGGTGCGCTGGCAGGTCTCCTGGCTTGCGGGTCGTCGCTCGGTCCACGGCCTTCCCGGGTCTCGCATCTGAATGCGTTCGCCCCAGTGACTGCCCGCCCTTCGTCAAGGCAGGCGATGTGAACCTCACTCGCCGCTCACAGTTGCAGGGACAGCCACGGATTTGGATGGATGTGCCATCCGCACCGCATTCCCGTTTTAAGTCCTTGCGGACACCAGCGCGATCTTCGAACCCATCGGGTTCGACGCGCACATAGTCGGATTTTATCTTGAGGCCAATCCCTTGATCGCCGGCATAGGGGCGATCGTCGTCACTTGAACCCGCGTGGAGGTCAGTAAAGCAATACTCATTGGAATCCGCGCCGGAAACGGCGGAATATCGGCCGCTATCTTTCGGGAAGAATTCGACTTGGCCATATATTCCCCATTTCCGCATAACCATATCGATGGTTTCGCTCGTCGGGCCATGTCGGTCTGATGGGAGCGCCATGGAACAGGCGTAGCGTGCTGCTGGCAGGCGGTGCGGCCGCCACTGGCCTTCTCCTCTCCGGCTGCGGGTCGAAGGGGTCGACTTCCGCCGACCTCTTGCGGGCATCGATCACTGGCAAGGGCGAGGCGGACACGCGGCTGTTGCTGAACACCGCCGGGATCGCGCCGGACGGCTTTCGCGTCGACTATAGCGAATTCCAGTCGGGCCATCTGGTCGTGGAGGCGTTCAATGCCGGCTCGCTCGACTACGGCTCTGCCAGCGAGATCCCGCCCGTCTTCGCCGCCGCATCGACCATGCAGAGCTTTCGTCAGATCGCGGTGGCGCATGGCGACGTCAATAACCAGGTCGTACTGGTGCCCCGCGGATCGAAGATCGAGAGCCTCGCCGACCTCAAAGGCAAGCGCGTCGGCTATGTGCAGGCGACGACAGCGCAATATTTCCTGATCCGCATGCTGGAATCGGTGGGGCTGGGCTGGAAGGATATCACGCCGGTCGCCATGACGGTGTCGGACGGCGCCGCCGCCTTCTCCGGCGGATCGCTCGACGCCTGGGCCATTTACGGCTTCCCGATCCAGCGCGCCATCGCGACGGAGGGCGCGCGCGTCCTCAAGACCGCGCTTGGCATCCTGTCCGGCAATTATCTGGTGCTGGCGCATATCGACGCCCTGGCCGACCCTGCGAAGGTGGATCTGATCGGCCGCTATCTGCGGATCGTGCGGCAAGGCTATGCCTGGTCGACGGCGCATCAGGAGCAATGGGCAAAGGTCGTCGCCAAGAATATCGGCGTGCCGCTCGACTATGTGCAGGACCAGTTTCGCCGCCGCAGCGCCCATTATGAACTGCGCCCCGTGACGCCTGCCGCCATCGCGTCGCAGCAGGATGTGGCCGACCTGTTCGCCGACCAGAAACTCATCCCCCGGCGCGTCGATGTGCGTCCGCTGTGGGACGACCGATTCAACGCCATCTTGCAGGAGAAGTCCTAGCCATGTCAGCAACCCTTATCGCCGAGCGCAGGGTGGATGCCGTCGCCCCAGGTCCGGTGCCGCAACCGGTGCTGGACGCGATCACGGCCCAACTCGCTGCCACCGCTGCTGAGCATGACCGTGCCGCCGAATTTCCGCGTGCCAATTTCGACCTTCTCGCCAAGGAGGGGCTGATCGGCCTCACCGTCTCGCCGGAATATGGCGGGCGCGGCGCGGGACCGGTCGAGACACTGCGCGTTCTGTCTGCCATCGCGCGGGGCGAGCCGTCCACGGCGCTCATCCTGTTCATGACCTATGGCTATCATTCCAACCCGACACGCGGCCAGTCCTGGCCGGAGCATATCTATTCCCGGATCGCACGCGAAGCGGTGGCCGGGCGCGGGTTGATCGGCGGCCTGCGCGTCGAGCCGGAACTGGGAACGCCGGTTCGCGGCGGCCTGCCCAAGACGGTCGCGCGCCGCACCGCCGATGGCTGGGCGATCACGGGGGCCAAGATATATTCCACCGGATCGACCGGTCTCGACTGGTTCTCGGTCTGGGCCAAGACCGACGAGCCGGAGCCGCGCGTCGGCAATTTCCTGGTGGCGTCGGACAGCCCGGGTATCTCGATCCTGCCCGCCTGGGACCATCTGGGCATGCGCGCGACGGTCAGTCACGAGGTCGTGTTCGACGAGACGCCGGTTCCGCTCGACCATGCCGTCGACGTGCGTGCGCCCGACGACTGGAAACCAAAGCCCGGCGACGACAATAGCCAGGCATTCTGGAACGGCCTTGCCATCGGGTCGATCTACGACGGGGTTGCGCGGGCCGCGCGCGACTGGCTGCGCGATTATCTCAAGGACCGCACGCCCAGCAATCTGGGCGCGTCGCTCGCCACCCTGCCGCGCGTGCAGGAGAAGTTCGGCGAGATAGAGGCGCTGCTCTACGCCAACCGCATCCTGCTCCAGACCGCCGCGCAGCGGGCGGAGGATGGCAACGGCCCCGGTCCCGTGGAGGCGGGGCATATCAAATATCTGGTGACGTCCAACGCCATTCGCGCCGTCGAGATCGGGTTGGAACTGACCGGCAATCCCGGCCTCAGCCGCAAGAACCCGCTGGAGCGCCATTATCGCGACGTGCTGTGCAGCCGCATTCACTCGCCCCAGAACGACACCATTCTCACCACCGCCGGACGGGCGGGTTTCGGGATTTGATTGCATGAGCCTGATTATCGGCAGCCAGTTCGAGGACGGTTTCAACGAGGGGCTGCGCGCCCTCCCGCTGAAGCCCACCGTAATTCCCGTGGCGGACAATGAGCCATGGCGTGCGGCGAGCGACGTCGACGTGCTGCTCGTCCGCCCGAGCCCCGGATGGCGCGGCAATCGCGACCTGCCCCGGCCGGAGGCGTGGCCGGGCCGGGTGCGCTATGTCTATAGCGGTTCGGTCGGCGTCGATCCCTATCCGCGCTGGTTGCTGGATGCCCCGCTCGTGTCCTGCGGGCGCGGCGTCTCGTCGGACGAGATCGCCGATTATGTGATCGCAGCCATCTACGCCCATACCAAGAATCTCGAGGCCGTCCGCGCCCGTAGCCTGGCGGAATGGAAGCAGGCGCCGCTCGGCCATGTCCGTGGCAGTACGGTGGGAATCATCGGGCTGGGCGCGATCGGCACCGCGGTCGCGCGGCAGGCGCTGGCGTTGGGCGCAAAGGTCACGGCGGCGCGGCGCAGGCAGTTGCCCAGTCTGGTGGAGGGCGTGACCCTGCTCGACAATCTGGAGGCGGTGGTGGCGTCGGCCGATCATTTGGTGCTGGCGCTCCCTGCGACCGACGCGACGCGCAAGGTGGTCGATGCAAGGCTGCTGGCCCATGCCAAGCCGACCGCTCACCTCATCAACATCGCGCGCGGATCGGTGCTGGATCAGGAGGCGCTGGTCGATGCGCTCGACGCCGGGCGCCTGGCCTTTGCGACGCTGGACGTGACCGAGCCGGAGCCCTTGCCTGCCGATCATGTGTTGTGGACGCATGACCGGGTGCGCCTGACGCCCCATGTCTCGTCCAACTACACGCAGGTCCGCCACGTCCTGTTCGACAAGGTCGCGGAAAATCTGTCGCGTTTCGCGCGCGGCGAAACGCCGTCCGATCTCGTCGATCCTGCCGAAGGCTATTGAGCGGGAGAGCATAGCGGGCGCAGCCCCAGCCAGCGAAATTATCGCCCGGCGTTGACGCCGGACCCCCGTGCGCCCTAAGTGGCGGGCGTTCGGGATGGAGAAGCCGGTGAGAATCCGGTGCGGTCGCGCCACTGTAATCGATGACCCAAGCGGGGTCGATAGCCAGACCTTCATGCCGGACTTGGATCCCGAGGGACGCGCAATCCCTTACAGGAGCTTGGGTTATGGCAACGGCCGCACTGTTCGACGACATCTTCATCCCCGTTCGGGGCAGCAATTCGATCCCGCTCGAGGAAATCCTTCCCTGGGCGGTGTTCGGCGCTCTGATCGCGGCGATCTTCCTCTATTTCGTCAGCACGGAGCAGGGCGCCTACGCCCTGTTCGATGGCATGTATGTCCATGAGTTCGTCCATGATGGACGGCATCTGCTCGGCTTTCCCTGCCACTGAGCCTGCGACATGACCAAGGACCTGCTGTGGCGCGGGATGCTGGCCGGCATCCTCGCGGCCCTTCTTGCTACCCTGCTCGCGCGCGGACTTGCCGAGCCGCAGATCGACCTCGCGATAGCGGTCGAGGCGGCGCATGCCCCGCATCATGCTCACGCCCCTCTCGATCCCACGATGCCGGGTATGGCGGAGCCGGACGAACTGGTGAGCCGCGACACGCAAAAGGGATTGGGGCTGCTGACGGCCATGGCGTTGTACGGCGCCGCGGTGGGGGGCATCTTCGCGCTGGTGTTCGCTTATGGTTATGGCCGGTTCGGGCAGATCGGGCCGCGCAGTTTCGCGCTGCTCCTGTCGAGCCTCACTTTCCTGCTGGTCGTGATCGTGCCGGGGATCAAATATCCGCAGACACCGCCCGCCGTCGGCCAGCATGAAACGGTCGGCATCCGGACCGCCGCCTATTTCGCGATGATCGCCTTGTCGCTGGGTGGGGCGGTGATCGCGGGGAAAATCCGCGCCGCGCTGATCCGGAACCGGAGCGCCATCGACGCGACCCTGTTGGGCGTCGGTGCCTATGTCGTGATCGTCGTCGCTGGCCAGTTCCTGCTACCCACCGTGGACGAGGTGCCTGCCGATTTCCCTGCCACCCTGTTGTGGAATTTCCGCGTGGCATCGGTCGCGACGCAGCTAGTCCTGTGGGCAACGATAGGGATCGCGTTCGGCTTGTGGGCGGAGCGGGCGCTCAAGCGCCAGTAACCTATCCAAGCACGCGGCGCAGCAGGTCGAATGCCCCCGGCGCTACGCACTGCGCCACGTTGAACCGCATGAACTCCGGCGCCGACTGCGCCAGGCTGAACACATTGCCCGGCGCCAGCACCACCCCGCTGGCCAGCGCGGCGTGGGCGCGGTCGGACGCGTCCATGCCGTCGGGCAGGCGGCACCACAGGAACATGCCGCCGCCCGGCTCGATCCATGGCCGGATGCCAAGCTCGCCCAGTTGCTCGGCGGTCGCCTTGCCCGCCTTGCGCAGGCGCGGGCGCAGGGCCTGAAGGTGCCGCCGATAGCTGCCGTCCTGCAGGACGCGCAGCACCAGTTCGCTCGACATCCGCCCCGCACCGAAAGCCGTCGCGATGGACAGGTCCACCAGCCGGTCCACCCAGTCGGCCCGGATCGCGACATAGCCGCAGCGAACCGCGGCGGAGAGCGTCTTGGAGAAGCTGCCGATGTGGATGACCCGCTCCAGACCGTCCAGCGCGGCGAGGCGGGGGGCGGGTTCGTCCTCCAGATCGGCGAAGATATCATCCTCGACTATGGTGAGGTCATGCCGGTCGGCAAGGCGCAGCAGCCGGTGCGCGGTAGTCAGCGACAGGGTGGCCCCGGTCGGGTTATGGATCGCGCTGTTGGTGATGTAGAGGCGCGGCCGGTGTTCGATCAGCGCCTGCTCGAACGCGGCGATATCGGGGCCATCCGGCGTCATCGGGACGCTGACGATGGTCGCGCGGTGCGCGCGCAGGAGCGCGTGGAAATTGAAATAGCAGGGGTCGTCCACCAGCACGACATCGCCCGGCGCGACCAGCAGGCGGCAGAGCAGGTCGATGGCCTGCGTGCCGCTCTCGGTCAGCATGATCTGGCCGGGGCCGCAGTGAATGCCGCGCTCGCCCAGACGCCGCGCCAGCAATTGCCGGAGCGGCAGCAGGCCGAGCGGCGTGCCATAATCGGTGATCGCGCCGTCGTTCGACCGGGCCAGCGCCCGCAATGCGCGCCGCACCTCCTCCTCCGGTAGCCAGCTGGGTGGGAGCCAGCCGCAGCCCGGTTTCAGCACATCGTCGCCCGTCTCCAGCGACTGGCGCGAGACCCAGAGCGGGTCGATGGCGCGGTCGAGCCGGGGCGCTATGTCGGCGAGGGAAAGCGGCGCGCCCTGCCGCGCGACGAAAAATCCCGAACCCTGACGCGACAGGATGACACCCTCGCTCGCCAGCCGGTCATAGGCCTCCACCACCGTCGATTTGGACACGCCCGCCATCTCCGCCGCGCTGCGGATGGAGGGCAGCTTCGCGCCCGGCGGCAGCGCCCGCGACGCGATACGGCGGTGGACATCGTCAATGACCTGCTCGACCAGCGTGCCGGTTCCGGCGAGATTGGTGGCCAACTTTACTGCTCCTCTATCCGGTACAGTTTGCTGCAATCGTACTGGAGTGTATCTGTCGCCGATCCATGCTTCCGGGGCAAGGGGACCATCAGGAGGACTTATGGAAAAGTCAGTGGAAGGATGGATATACGGTCTGGGCGGCGTGCTGGTGTTTAGCGGGTCGCTGCCTGCGACGCGGGTGGCGGTCGCGGATATCGACCCTGTGTTCCTGACGCTGGCGCGCGCCGCAATTGCGGGCGCGCTCGGCCTTGCCCTGTTGCTGCTGGCGCGCCAGCGCATGCCCGAACGACGCGATCTTGCGCCACTGGCGATCGTGGCGATGGGCGTGGTCATCGGCTTTCCGCTGCTGACGGCGCTGGCGCTGCGGAACATGAACGCCTCTTCCTCGATCATCTTCACTGGCCTGTTGCCGCTGTCGACCGCGACATTTGCGGTGCTGCGGGGCGCGGAGCGTCCGGCGCGGGCCTTTTGGATATTCGCGGCGCTGGGCGGTCTGTGCGTGGTCGGCTACGCTTGGTCGCCATCCTCGCTGTCCCATCCTGCTGGCGACCTCATGATGCTAGCCTCGATCCTCCTGTGCGGCCTAGGCTATGCGGAGGGCGCTGTGCTTTCACGGCGGCTTGGCGGGTGGCAGGTGATCTGCTGGGCGCTCGTCCTGACCCTGCCGGTGATGCTGGTCGCGCTCTGCTTCGTCGCGCAGCCCGACTGGTCCGCGGTCGGGGTGCCGGCCTGGGCGGGCCTCGCCTATGTGTCGCTGTTCAGCATGCTGATCGGCTTCATGTTCTGGTATCGCGGCCTCGCACTCGGCGGGACGGCGGCGGTGGGGCAGCTCCAGCTCATCCAGCCGCTTCTCGGCCTCGGCCTTGCCGCACTGCTCCTGCATGAACAGGTCGGCTGGGGCATGGTCGTCATATTGCTTCTGGTCGTCGGCTGCGTCGCCGGTGCCCGCCACTTTTCGGTCGCGAGGATAAAAGCATGACCAAATTCGCATTCCGGATCGTCGATGTGTTCGCCGCCATCCCCTTTGCGGGCAATCCGCTCGCGGTGGTGACGACGCCCGAGGAACTGGACGCAGGGCTGATGCAGCGCATCACGCGCTGGCTCAATTTCTCGGAGACGGTGTTCCTGCTGCCGCCGACTGACGAGGGCGCCGACTACCGCGTCCGCATCTTCACGCCCGCGCGCGAACTGCCTTTTGCCGGTCATCCGACGCTGGGCACCTGCCATGCGTGGCTGGAGGCAGGCGGCGTGCCGCGCGACGACAAGGTGGTCGTGCAGCAATGCGACGCCGGTCTCGTGCGGGTGCGGCATGGCGGAGAGGCGCTCGCCTTCGCCGCGCCGCCGACGATCCGCTCGGGGCCAGTGAGCGACGAGGAATTGCGGGAGATCGTGGAGGTGCTGCGCATCTCGGTCGAGGATGTCGTCTCCGCCCGCTGGGTCGATAATGGACCGGGCTGGGTCGCGGTGAGACTCGCCTCGGCGCAAACGGTGCTGGCGGTCGACGCGGTCCGTTCCTATCCCAAGGTCATCGATATCGGGGTCTTCGGCCTTCATCCGGCCGGGCATCCATCCGCCTATGAGATCCGCGCCTTCTTCAGCGATCCGCTCGGCGGCGTGGTGGAGGACCCGGTGTGCGGCAGCCTCAACGCATCGGTCGCGCAATGGCTGGTGGGGGAGGGCGTGGTGAGCGCGCCCTATCAGGTATCGCAGGGGTCGCGGGTGCAATGCGATGGCCGCATCCTGATCGACCAGGATGGCGAGGGCCAGATCTGGGTCGGAGGGCATACGATCACGCGCTTTTCGGGCACGGCAGAGATCTGACGCCTATCCGGTGAACACCGCCAACTGATCGGCAAAGGCGCGCTTGTAGGCCGGGCGCGCCTCGCCCCGTGCGATATAGGTGGACAGGACCGGATAATCGTCCAGCAGGCCCGAACTGCCCAGGCGGCGCAGGACCGTGACCATCATGATGTCTGCGACGCTGAACCCGCCATCGAGCCACGGCGCGTCACCGACATGGCAGGAAAGCTGACCCAGCCGGTCGCGAACACGCTGGTCGAGGATGGGCAGTCGCTCCCCATACCATGACTTGTCGCGGTCGAAGATGAAGGCCATCGACCGCTCCACGATGGGCGGCTCCACCGTGTTGATCGCCGCGAACAGCCATGTAATCGCCCGCGCCCGCGCATGGGCCTCCGTCGGCAGCAGACCGGCATGGCGCTCCGCAATGTGAAACAGGATCGCGCCTGATTCGAACAGGACAAGATCGCCCTCCCGATAGATCGGAATCTGGCCGAAGGGGTGAAGCGCGAGATAGTCCGGCGTCTTCATGTCCTCGAAGGAGAGGAGGCGCACATCATAGGGCTGCCCGACTTCCTCCAGCGCCCAGCGTACCCGCATGTCGCGGGCCAGCCCCTGACCGCGATCCGGGGAACGTTCAAAGGCAGTGATGATGGGCTTCATCGAAACTCTCCTGGTAATCCCATTAACGCCATGTTCCCATATGGGGATAGGTCAGGCCGTGGCTCCATGATGTGAAGCATCCCATAGATAGGAGAGAAGCGAAAATGGATTTGCAGCTTAAGGACCGGCGCGCCCTCGTGACGGGAAGCAGCAGCGGCATCGGCGAGGCTATTGCACGAATGCTGGCGGAGGACGGCGCGAAGGTCGTCGTCCATGGCCGCAACCGGGAGCGGGTGGAGAAGGTCGCGGCGCAGATCGGCGCAGTCGGCGTCGCCATCGGGGAACTCTCCACCGACGCACTGGCCGCGGACATCCACGATCAGGCGAGCGCCGCGCTGGGCGGCAATGTCGAGATACTTATCAACAATGCGGGCGGCAGTTCGACCGGCAACACCACCAAGGCCCCGCACCTCATCAGCACCGACGACTATGTGTCCAACTATCATGTGAACATGCTGGCGGCGGTGCGCCTCGCCCAACTGGCGATCCCGGCCATGACGGACGCGAAGTTCGGGCGCATCGTCAACGTGTCGAGCGCGGTGGCGGTGCAGCCCAATAATCTGGGCGCGGACTATTCCGGCGCGAAGTCGGCGCTCAACAATTTCACGGTCAGCCTGGCGGGCGCGCTGAAGGGGACGGGCATCACGGTCAACACCGTCTCGCCCGGCATCATCATGGTGGACGGCCTCCTGCGCTTCGGTCGCCAGAAATATGGCATCCCCAATGCCACTATTGAGGAGGTGACGGACAGGCTGGCGGCGGACAAGGTTTTCGACTTGCCGCCCGCTGGACGCCTCGGCAACCCCGACGACCTTGCCATCATGATCTGTACGTTGGTCAGCCCGCGCTCCGGCTTCGTCACTGGCGCGAACTACCGCGTCGATGGCGGCCAGATCCGTAGCCTCAATTAAAGACAATTGGGAGGGCATCGCCTTGGCAGAGAAAATCTATCGCGTCATCCAGTGGGCGACCGGCACCGTCGGCACAGCCGCGCTGCGCCATTTCATCCGCAATCCGGTGATCGACCTGGTGGGTGTCTACGTCACCAATCCGGACAAGGTCGGCAAGGATGCGGGCGACATCGTCGGCCTGCCCGCGACCGGGGTGGCGGGCACGAGCGACATCGACGCGCTGGTCGCGCTGGAGGCGGACTGTGTACTGTTCTCGCCGTTCCAGAATCCCGACAATCTCGACATCATCTGCCGCCTGCTCGCGTCCGGCAAGAATGTCGTCTCCCCTGCCGGGCCATTCCTGCCCAACAAATGGCTGCCCGACGAGACGGCGCGGATCGAGGCGGCGTGCGCGGCGGGCAACAGTTCTTTCCATGGCTGCGGCGTGCATCCCGGCTTTTCCGGCGACATCTTGCCGCTGACCCTCGCGCGACTGTGCGACCGGGTCGACAGTATCGAGGTGAGCGAGATCATCGACAAGGTACGCACGCCGATGATCTATACGGAGATGATGGGCTTCGGCCTCGACCCGGAATATCTGCTCGCCAATCCGCGCCGGTCGCCGGAAACCTATAAGCATTTCTATTCGTCGATGGAGATGATCGCGCAGGGTCTGGGCAAAACCATCGACGAGGTCACGGTCAAGTTCGAGGTCGCGACTGCGCTGAAGGATATCACCCATCTCTATGGCGAGGTGAAGGCCGGGACCGTGGGCGGTCAACATTATGAGTGGACGGCATGGAGCGAGGGTGCGCCGCTGATCGTCTATCATTTCTACTGGCAGCTCGGCCACGACATCGATCCGCGCTGGGAATCGAACGAGGAGGATTGCTACCGCGTGCGGATCAAGGGCGAACCGCCGCTGGAGGTCAAACTGATGAGCGCCGAGGTCGAGGATGGCAAGAGGCCGTTCCTCGGCTTGCCGTGGACGGGCATCGTCGGTGCGACCGCGGTGCCCGCCGTCTGCGATGCGAAGCCGGGCATCATCAGCCATATCGACCTCGGCGTCTTGCAGCCGCGCGGCCTCGTCAGGCGGGGGGAGAGTTGACCCTTCGGTGGGACAGGAAGAAGCGCAGCATCTCGCGCGAGGCGTCCGGGCCCTGCGGATCGGTGTAGGAACCGGCGGACTGGCCGCCCGACCATGCGTGGCCCGCACCGTGGATCGTCCACTGTTCCAGCATCGCGATCCCTGCGGCGTTCGTCCCGACGGCGCGCGTATAGGTCCGGCCGCCACTCTGCCGCTCGGTCATGCTGTGCATGGTCAAGGGCATGTCGGATGCGGCCTGCGCGGCGGCGATGATGTCGACGCTGTTGGCGTTGTTGACGGTCCTGTCCTTATCCCCGTGAAAGGTGATGGTCGGCACGAAGCAGCGGTCCTTGCGTGCCGTTCGTGCACCGCCGCCGCTGTTCATCGCGGTCAACGCGCTCGACAGGTCGTTCGCCGCGCCGCAGGGAAGGCCGGAGTGGACCCCGACGGCCGCGAACAGGTCGGGATATTGGTCGGCGAGGATGGCCGCCGCCGCGCCGCCTGCCGACAGGCCGGCGACATAGACCCGGCCCGGATCGCCGCGGTGATCGGCCAGTATCTGCCGCGTGGCCCCCGCGATCAGCGAAGGCTCGCCGCGATCCCGCTGCTGGTCGCCGGGCCTGAACCAGTTCCAGCATTTCTGGGCATTGGCGGACGAGGTCTGGCGCGGATAGGCGACCATGAACCCCAATTCGTCCGCAAGGGCATCCATGCCGGTGCCGAGCGCGAAATCCTCGGGCGACTGGGTGCATCCGTGGAGCATGACGACGAGAGGCATCGCCTCGCCATGATTGGCGGGGAGATAGAGGCGATAGGCCAGGGTGCCCGCCGCGCCCGTATAGCGCTTCTCCAGGACCGTGCCCCCGATGACGGACGTCTTTTCCGGGGTCGGTCCGGCTGCGACATGGGCTTTGGAAGTTGTGGGGCCGGACGCGCCGGCCATCAGCACGCGTGTCGCTCCGGCGGGGTCGCCAGCGCGCGTCAGACGCAGCGCTTCGGCCATGGATGGTAGGAGAGGCTTCATGTCATGATCCTTGGATAAGCGACGGCGCTGCTATGCAATGCGGTCGGCGAGAGCCGTCTTTACCGGCGTGCTGGCATGGAGGGCCCCCAGCACATGGAGCGAGCGAATGGTGGCCTTGGCCAGATCGGGGGAGACGTCTGCCGCGATGCTGGCGAGGCCGAGCACCCGCACGTCGAGCATCTCGCCGGAGGCTTGCACCTCCTCGAGCTGCGCGCGGGTAAAATGGCTTATGCCCAGGTCCAGTTGCCTGCGCGCCACGGACTTTTGCGCGGCGTCGCCATGGCGTTCCAACTGGTTGCGGATCGCGGTGCGGATGAAGTCGGTGCGGTTGGAATAAAATCCATCGCGCACCAGCAGGTCGACATGGCCCAGATCGACGAAGCCGAGATTGATCGTGATCTTCTCGCTGTCAGCCTTGGGTTTGAAATCGAGATACTCGCCCATAATCCATCCCTACACCATCCGTGTAGATGGTATATGGATGGACAATGGGCGAAAACAAGGGGTGTGGGGCCTGCGCCCCGAACGGTCTATCGCAGACCGAGCGCCAGCAACTGCTCGCGCGCCTGCGGCCAGAAGCGTTCGCCCGCCGTCTCGCCGACCGGGAAGGCGGTTTCGAGTTCTGCAAGCGTAGCGGGATCGAGGTCGATGGCGTTGGCCGCGACATTCGCTTCGAGATTGGCGATATGGCGGGTGCCGGGGATCGGCACGACATCGCGGGCAATGAGCCAGGCGAGGCTCAACTGCGCGACGGTCGCCCCGAGCCGCGCCGCGATGGCTTCGATCAAAGCGAGGCGCTCCGCATTGGCCGACATGACTTCGGGCTTGTAGCGGGGATGGTTGTGGCGCCTGTCGGTGGGATCGACCGGGCGATTGCCCGCGAGGAAGCCGCGCCCGAGCGGGCTGTAGGCGACGAAGGTGATGCCCAGTTCCCGCACGACGGGCAGGACGTTCTCTTCCACACCTCGCTCCCAGATCGAATATTCGCTCTGAAGTGCGGCGATGGGGTGCACTGCATGGGCGCGGCGGATCAGTTCGGGCGGCGCCTCCGACAGGCCGATGGCCCCGATCTTGCCCTCGTCCTTCAGCCGGGCGAGGCCGCCCACCGTATCCTCGATAGGCGTCTCGGGATCGATGCGGTGGAGATAATAGAGGTCGATCTGCTCGACCTTCAGGCGGCGCAGACTTGCCTCCACCTGGCGGCGGGCATAGTCGGCCGTGCCGATGACGCCGCGGTCCTCGACATCGCCCGGCATCTTGTTGCCGAACTTGGTTGCCAGTACGACCTGATCGCGGCGACCGGCGATGGCCCGCGCGATGACCTCCTCATTATGGCCCTCGCCATAGACATTGGCGGTGTCGAGGAAGGTGATGCCGAGGTCCAGCGCCCGCTGGATCGTGGCGATGGACGCTTCGTCCTCCGCCTTGCCATAGGTGCTGGACAATCCCATGCAGCCATAGCCCTGCTTGCCGACTGCGGAACGGGTGAATTGGGCCATGTGCGTTTTCTCCAGCCGATGGATTTCCTGTGGCGCCCGGTTATGCGATCCGGACGCCGCAGAGGTTGAGTATTGCTCAATCCTAGTTGAGTTTTACCGCCAGCCCAGCGCCGGGGCGACCTGCGTCAGGATCGCCTCGATCACATGCGCATTATAGGCCACGCCCAGCTGGTTGGGCACGGTGAGCAGCAACGTGTCGGCCTCCGCAATCGCCTCGTCGGCGCGCAGTTCCTCGACCAGCCGGTCGGGTTCAGCGGCATAGGATCGGCCGAACACCGCCTCCATATTGTCGATGACGCCGATCTGGTCGCCGCTGCGATCCCGGCCAAAATAGGTGCGGTCCATGTCGTTGACGAGCGCGAAGATGGAGCGCGACACGGACACCCTTGGCTCGCGGGTATGTCCGGCCGCCTTCCAGGCCTCCCGGTAGAGGCGGATCTGCCGGGCCTGCTGGACGTGGAACGGCTCGCCCGTCTCATTCGCCTTCAACGTGGAGCTTTGCAGGTTCATGCCCATCTGCGCCGCCCAGACCGCGGTGGCGTTGGACGCGGACCCCCACCAGATGCGCTCGCGCAACCCCTCCGAATGGGGTTCGAGGCGCAGCAGACCGGGGGGATTGGGGAACATCGGACGGGGCGCGGGTTCGGCAAAGCCCTTGCCGTCCAGCAGGTCCAAAAACACCTCCGCATGGCGGCGGCCCATATCGGCTTCGCTCTGATCCTCGGCCGGGGCATAGCCGAAATGACGCCAGCCCTCGACCACCTGCTCGGGCGAGCCGCGACTGATGCCGAGTTGCAACCGCCCGCCCGCGATCAGGTCCGCCGATCCCGCATCCTCGACCATGTAGAAAGGGTTCTCATAGCGCATGTCGATGACGCCGGTGCCGATCTCGATCCGGCTGGTCTTCGCACCCACCGCCGCCAGCAGGGGGAAGGGCGAGGCGAGCTGGCGCGCGAAATGATGGACGCGGAAATAGGCGCCGTCAGCCCCCAGTTCCTCCGCCGCGACGGCGAGGTCGATGGACTGCAACAGCACGTCGCTCGCGGAGCGCGTGGCCGATTGCGGGGACGGGCTCCAATGCCCGAACGAGAGGAAACCGATAGTCTTCATGATGTGTGTCCGTCTTGCCATCGGTGCGGGGCAAGGCCGCCGCCGCCGATGCTATGCGTTCGATATGCATGCCAATAAGAGGGCTCGGCAGCGGTCTCGCAAGAAGGCACATGGATGATACTTTGTGGCGGTCGGTCGGGCGCAGACCGTGAAGCGGCGGGTCAGGCGGCGGTCACGGCGACGGACTGGCCGTTCATGACGGCCTGGCCATAGGCGGTCAGGAAGGCGACGTCGGCGGCATCGCGTCCAACGCCGATCTTGGCCATCGCAGCCTCCTGCGCCATGCCGGTCGCATCGAGCAGATGCCATTCGCCGCCAAGGAAGACTTCCGCGACGGCGTGGAAATCCGGGGGCTGCACACCCAATGCGTAGACGCTCGCAATGCGCGCCGGAATGCCCGACGCGCGGGCGAAGGTGATGAGGACATGGGCATAATCGCGGCAGATGCCCTGCCTGTTCACGAACGTTTCCAGCGCGGTCGTCGCCGAATCGCTGGACCCCGGAACATAGGAAAAATGGTCATGGATCCAGTCGCGCATCGCGATGATGCGCTGCCCACCATGCAGGGTCCCGAACTCGGCCGTGACGAAGTTCTGGAACTGGTCGGACGGGCAGTAACGTGACGGCAGCAGATATTCGACCGTCTCGCCGGGGAGAAGGTGGGTCGGCACCTTGGGCAGATCAAGGCATTCGGTCAGGATACGGTTGATCTCGACCGTCGAGCGATAATCCACGACGAGCTGGCCAGCGATGCGAAGCCAGATGCGTTCGCCGATCAGGTTTTGCGCCGGGACACGCGCGAAATGCTCGCCCTGCGTGATGTCGATATGGGCGCTGAGAATCTGCTGCTCCGGGATCGCGGCGGCCTCGACCTGCAAGAGCACGTCGGTTGGATGCTCGAAACTATAGTCGAGATGTACCGCGATCTGGAGCTTCATCGAATCCGCCTTTCCCGTTGCTGATGCCACATTTTCCGTCCCGAGGGACAGATCAATCCGCAAGGGCAGGGGCCGAACCCAACAACGCCGTTTTTCCTCCAGAATGGCCCCTCATTCGGCTGTACCCGGTTCGGCCATCTTGCGATGCTGTTCGGCAAGGACCGCGGCCGGTGTGACATGCGCCACCGCCGCCTGGATCTTGTTCTTCCAGCCCGAGACGATGTGGGCCTCACCCTTCATGAGCGCGTCCCAGCCATCGCGCGCGACATCGGCGGGATCGCTCTTGGTCTCCGACGCGCCGACGCTGGTGTCCAGCATGTCGGCCCGGTCGAAGAACTCGGTCTCCACCGGTCCCGGCATCAGTGTCGTGACGGTGACGCCCTTCGACTCCTTGATCTCATTGCGAATGGCGTCGGCGAAGCTGTCCACGAACGCCTTCGTGCCATTGTAGACCGCCTGGAAGCTGCCGGGGATGAAGCCGGCGATGGACCCGGTGATCAGCACCTTGCCATCGTCGCGCGCGACCATCTCCTTCAAAATCTTCTGCAACAGGTAGATCGTGCCGGTGATGTTGGTGTCCACGACCCGCCGCCAGTCGGCGACATCCTGGTCGAGGAAGCCATGGCCCAGGCCGCGCCCGGCATTGGCGCACAGCAGATCGACCTGCCGCCCGTTGGTTGCCGCCAGCAGAAGGTCGACGCCCTGCAGGGTTGAGAGGTCGGCCTCGATAGACGTCACCTGAACGCCATGGCCCTTGAAGTCCTCCGCCGCCGCGTCGATCAGCGGCTCGTCGGCGACCACCAGCAGGTCATAGCCGTTTTCGGCCGCGATGGAGGCAAGCTCGAAGCCGATGCCGGTCGAGGCGCCGGTCACGATTGCGAATTTATTGGCCATGATGCCTCTCCTATTCGGCGGCGACGGCAAAATCGGGCTTCAGCACGATCTTGGTCACTTCATTCTGGTTGTCGTGGAACATCTTGTAGCCCTTTGGCGCATCCTCCAGGCTCATGCGGTGCGAGATAAGGAAGGTCGTGTCGATCTTCCCCTCGACGATCGCGTTCAGGAGGGCGGGCATATAATGCTGCACGCTGGTCTGGCCGGTCTTGAGGGTCAGGCCTTTTTCCATGAATGCGCCGAGCGGGAATTTGTCGACGAAGCCGCCATAGACCGCGGGCATCGATACGCGTCCGCCCTTGCGGCAGGCATGGATCGCCTGCCGGATCGAATGGGTCCGGTCGGTGCCGAGGAACAGGCTCGCCTTAATCTGGTCGATGACATTGTCGACGAAGAAGCCATGCGCCTCCAGCCCGACTGCATCAATGACCGCGTCGGGGCCAATCCCGCCCGTCATCTCCATCAGCGCTTCATAGGTCTTCGACTGTTCGAAGTTGATCGTCTCCGCGCCGAATTTCCTCGCCAGTTCCAGCCGGTGCGGAAAATGGTCGATGGCGATCACGCGTGCCGCGCCCATCAGGAAGGCGGACTGTACCGCGAACAGTCCCACGGGGCCGCAGCCCCACACCGCGACCGTATCGCCCGGTTCGATATCGGCATTCTCCGCCGCCTGCCATCCGGTGGGCAGGATGTCGGAGAGGAACAGCACCTCGTCATCGTCCAGCCCGTCGGGCACCACGATGGGACCGACATCGGAGAAGGGTACGCGGACATATTCCGCCTGACCGCCTGCATAACCGCCGGTCAGATGGCTATAGCCGAACAGGCCCGACATGGGTTGGCCGTACATTTCCTGCCCGATGTCCTGATTGTCGGCAGGGTTGCCGTTATCGCAGGCCGAATATTGATGCTTGCCGCAATGGTAGCAGCTTCCGCACGCAATGGTGAACGGCACCACGACGCGCTGTCCCTTGACCAAGGTCGAGCCGGGGCCGGTCTCTACCACTTCGCCCATGAACTCATGGCCGAGTATGTCGCCCGCCTGCATCGTCGGGATATAGCCGTCATAGAGATGCAGGTCCGACCCGCAGATTGCGGTCGAGGTGATCTTGATGATCGCGTCGCGCGGATTGAGGATTTCAGGATCGTCGACCGTGTCGACGCGGACGTCATGCTTGCCGTGCCAGGTGAGCGCGCGCATCAGGCTTTCTCCTCGTCGAGTTGCTTCTGGGTCCAGGCCGCGGTCGCGACCTCGCCGGTTTCCATGAGTTGCTTGAAGCGGCGCAGGTCGCGGCGGGCCTGGATCGCGGGTTCACGCTGGAACAGCTTGGCGATGACCTTGCCCACGACGCCGGCCGGTGGGTCGTATGAAATGGTGGCGGTGACGATGGTCCCGCGCGCACCCGCGTCGCGAAACTCGATCCGGCCGCTATTGGGAATGTCGGCGCCGTCTTCGGAGGCCCAAGCGATCAGTTCGCCCTCGACATCCTCGGTTATGATCGCGTCCCATTCGACCGTCTTGCCTGCCGGGGCCTTTACGACCCAGTGCGAGCGCGTGTCCGACAGCACGTCGATACGTTCCACATTGTCGAGGAAGGTGGGCAGCTGCGCGAAATCGCGCCAATAGGCGTAAAGCTCGGCGCGGGGCCGGTTGATCGTCACGCTGCGCCCGATCAACTGGTCGCCTTTAGGATCGATCAGCGTCTGCGTCCCGGCTTCGCGTACGTCGTGCGACTTCGACGTTGCGGCGGGGGCGTCGTCCTTGACTATCGTCATGCTCGCTCTCCGAAAAGAAAAATGTCATTGGGGATTGGCGCGAAATTCGGCCGCCAGATGAAAATACAACGCCTTGTTCGCGACTTGGGCGCATCTTGATCGAAAGATAATCGACAGTATCACGCAAATAAAAGGCGAGTTGCAGCAGGCGGTCATCTCGATGCCGTGCGAGATCTGCGTCATGCGGCGTGCCGCGACATGTGCAGCTCCGCGGTGGCGGGCCAGTCGCCAGCCTTGAGCGGCGCAATCGCGTCGAACTCCGTCCGCGGCATGGTGACAGTCAATCGGTCGCAATTGAACGCCATCGCCTCGTGCGGGACCGGACGAAGCTGTTCCTCGATCCCGGCAATGGCATCGGTCGCGACCACCACATAGCTGATCTCGCCGGAGCGGCACTCGATCAGGGCTTCCACCGCCTTGCCGATGCGTTCGCCATCCGCATCGACCACGGCCATGCCTGCGACGCCGGTGGCCGTGAAGAGCGTGGGGGCCGAGGATTTCTGGCTCGCCGCCTTGGCGGATTTGCCGCCATCCTCATAGGCGCGCTGCCGTCCCAGCCACCGCCATATGCCGACGAGGTTGACCAGCGTCAGAAAGCCGTTGGCGGCGATCAGGTTGGTCTGTCCCGATGCCAGGCCCACGGCCGTCCAACAGATCGATCCTATGGTGAACACCACAAAGCCCCAACCGGTCATGCGCGCGCCGAGGTTGGCGGCCGTCATCATCGCGGCGATCATCGTCGCAATCGGTGCGATCCATCCAGCTATTTCGGTCAACGCTTTGTCCCTTCAGTGCCCAGACGCCGTTGCGACACGGTCTGCCTGTCAGAGGCGGGGTAACGCGCGAATTCGAATGGCGTGGCATTGCCTTGGTAAATAATTTGCGAATTTCAGTATTCGTTTCGGCGATGGATCATCTAGTCTTGATCCGTGGGTGCAACGAACAGCCTGCCATCGTAAAAATTCGTATTGACCTATGTTAATAGGCGGAATTTCTGGTGGCTCATCATGCGATCCGGAATGTTGTGCCCCTGAATTCTCTGTCTGAGCAGGGAATCAAGAGGAGACCCACCATGGCCGCTACCAAGACCGCCGCTCGACCAAAGCCCAGCGCCCCCGCAGCCGCGCCGGCGAAAAAGCCGACCGCGAAATCGGCTGCGAAGCCCGCTTCCAAGTCAGGCCGCAAGACCGCCCGCGCAGCCACCAGGCCTGCCGACGCGATCAAACTGCTGAAGGACGATCACAAGGAAGTGAAGACCTATTTCAAGCAGTATGAGGATCTGGAAGACGAGGCGGAGAAGCAGGCGCTCGCCGACAAGATCTGTCTTGCGCTGACGGTGCATGCGCAGATCGAGGAGGAAATCTATTATCCTGCGACCCGCGAAGCCATCGATGACGACGACTTGCTGGACGAGGCGGAGGTCGAACATGCCACCGCCAAGCAACTGATCGCCGAAATTCAGGCGATGAAGGCAGGCGACCGGCTGTTCGATGCCAAGGTCACGGTCCTGGGCGAATATATCGATCATCATGTCGAGGAAGAAGAAAGCGAGATGTTCCCGGAAAGCCGCGACAGCAAGCTCGACCTCAAGGCGCTCGGCGAACAGCTTGCAACCCGCAAGGCAGAGCTGATGGCACAGGCTGCAAAGTAACAGAAAAGATCGGGCGCTGCCGTGCGGCGCCCGATCCTTAACTATTCTTCAAGAAGCGAAGTGACAGCATCAGGCATGCTCGCGCGAATGCCCTGCCAAACGCGCCCCCATCAATTCGTTGCTTTGATCCTGCGCGACCGACATGGCGCTGTTGCCCGCAATGTCCGTCGAAAGCGGATCGGCACCCGCGGCGAGCAGGCGGTCGACAATGGCGCAATGCCCGAACAAGGCAGCCATCATGAGAGCGGTCTGCCCGGCATGATTGCGCGCATCGGGGTCGGCTCCGGCACCCAGCAATATGTCGGCGATAGCGTCATAGCCCTTGAACGCGACGCCCATCAGCGCGGTGTTGCCACGGGACTCGTCGCCCTGATCGACTGGCGCGCCCTGATCGAGAAGAAGCGTGACCGCTTCCTCGCGCCCGTTATAGCTTGCGAGGATGAGAGCGCTGTGGCCCTTGCCATCGACCTTGGCAATGTCCGCCCCGCCATGAAGAAGCGCCGGGATCACGTCGACGCGTCCGAGCCGCGCGGCGTCGAACAGCAGTTCCTGGATGCGTTCGGGCGAGGGCAGGGGGAAGGCCGCGTGATCGTCGTTTACGGCCGCGATCTTGGTGGTCTCATCATGCATCGAAAATCGCCCTTCAACGTGCGTCGCCTGCGGCGAAAGCCTGGATGTAGAACCACGAATACTGTCGCCGGTTGCGCGGCGGCGGGCAACTTAACCTGCGTCATCACGATTATACCCCGGCTTTCGCAACGCCGTGTTGCCTCACCCGTTACCCGACATGCACAGGCCGTTGCTGATGCACTGCGATCATATGAAAGATGGCTGGCCATGTTCACCGAGCGATTTCTGAGAGACAAAAGCGGCGTAGTGCTGCTGCCGCAGGAACGCGAACGCCTCGAAAGCGCGATCAGCGAAGTCAGGACACTCGCGCCGCGAACCACGCTCGTCACCGCAGGCGAACCGCTCGATCACAGCACCCTGCTGATCGAAGGCATCATGTCCCGCTATATCGACGACCGAAATGGCCTTCGCCAGTTGGTCGCGATACATGTGCCGGGCGATTTCGTGGATCTGCACGCCTTTCCGCTCAAGGTTCTCGATCACGACGTCGCGACGATGACGGCGGCGACGGTCGCAATCGTTCCCCATCGCAAGCTCGATCAGATTATGCACGACATGCCCGAGCTCATCCGCAAGCTGTGGTATTCGACGTTGATCGACGCTGCGATCCACCGCGCGTGGCTGTTTCGTCTGGGGCGCCTCGATGCGCTGGGTCGCGTGGCGCATTTCCTGTGCGAGACCAATGCCCGGCTGGTGTCCGCCGGTCTCAGCGATGGCCACCGCTTCGCGCTTGGCCTGACCCAAGCCGATATTTCAGAGATTTGCGGCCTCACGAGTGTCCATGTGAACCGTGTGCTGCGCCAACTTCGGGAGGAGCAACTGTGCGTGTTCCGCTCGTCGCTGGTCGAGATACCTGACCCCGAACGGCTCGCGGCCCGTGGTCAGTTCGACCCCGACTATCTCTACATCGCCCACCTCAAATAGGCGATTCCTCCGACCTCAAAGGCGTCCCCATGACCGAACCGACCAATAACCTTCAGCCGCTCACGAAGCCGGGCGTAGCGTCCGCCGAGCAGGGTCTCGTGATCCTCGACGGTCCCGATGGCGTGGCAGTGACGATGATCCCGGATGCCGCGGCCAAGACCGGGCATAGCCTGATAGAGGCAGCAGCCGCCGCCGAAGCGCAGGCCGCGGATCGGGGGGCACCCCATTGATCCGCAGCCTGCGCTGACCCATGCGTAAAGCTATTCCGCAGCGATGGCGGCTTGCGTTGGCGAGGCGTCGTCCTGCATCAGCACAGCGGCATGTCGGCGGTAGGTCGCCAGCGCCTGTCCCACGACCTGATCCATATTATAATAGCGATAGGTCGCAAGCCGGCCCACGAAGAGAACCTCCGGTGTCGCCAGTGCCAATGCCTCATAGCGCTTGTAGAGCGCCTCATTCTCGGGACGCGGCACGGGGTAATAGGGGTCGCCCTCGTCGCAGGGTATTTCGTAGGTAATGCTGGTACGCGGCGCGGTCTGGCCAGTCAGATGCTTATATTCGGTGATGCGCGTATAGGGGACGGCTTCCGACGGATAATTGATGACCGCCACTGGCTGCAACCACTCCTGGTCGAGCGTCTCATGCTGGAAGGCGAGCGAGCGATAGGGCAGCTTGCCATAACAATGGCCGAAATATTCGTCGATGGGGCCGGTGAAGACGAGCCGGTCATAGCTGACCCGGCGGCACACCTCTTCGAAGGATATGCCCAGTTCGATGTCGATCAGGGGATGGTCCAGCATCGCGGCGAACATTGCCGTATATCCATTGGCCGGCATCACCTGGAACTTGTCCGTGAAATAGCGGTCGTCCACGTTCGTCCGGGTCGGCACGCGGGCCGCCACCGACTTGTCCAGCTCAGACGGATCGACGCCCCATTGCTTGCGCGTATAGCCGCGGAAGAATGTCTCGTAGAGTTCGCGGCCGACCTTGGAGATCACGACGTCCGCGGACGTCACGATGGGATCGACGGGTTCTGCGCGCAGTGCGAGAAAGGCCTCGGCCTCCTCGTCCGATCCGAGGTCGAGATCGTAGAGCGTGTTGAGGGTCGTCCGGTTGATCGGCATCGGCACCTGCACGCCATCGATGTCGGCCAGCACCCGATGTTCATAGGACCGCCATTCGGTGAAACGGGACAGATAGTCCACGATATCCTGACTGTTGGTGTGGAAGATATGCGGTCCATAGCGATGGACAAGGACGCCCGCCTCATCGAGATGGTCATAGGCATTGCCGGCAATATGGTCGCGGCGGTCGATCACCAGAACCCGCTTGCCGCCATCGCGCGCCAGCCGCTCGGCCATTACCGCCCCCGCAAAGCCCGCGCCGACGACGAGATAGTCGTAGTGGACGGCGGCCGCCGACGGTGTCCGGGCAATCACATCCTCTATCAGTTCCAGCATGGCGTTGGCCACCGCATGCCAGCTCTGGCCTGCAATTGCTGCGTCCGCCTCGGCCCGCCAGGCTGCTCCGTCGACCTCCCGCGACTGGGCGAGCGCATGTTCGCAGGCGGCGACGAATTCTTCCGCTGTCCCGGCGATCCCGACGGCGGAGAGCATGCCATAATGGCGGACGACATCGGTGATCGGCGTGGACACGACCGGCAGACCGGCGGCCAGATATTCCGGCGTCTTGGTCGGCGAGATGAACTGCGTCGAGGCGTTGATCGCGAACGGCATCAGCGCGACGTCCCAGCCGCCCGCATAGACCGGCAATTCCTCATAGGACTTGCCGCCAAGATAGGCGATATTGGCGCGGCGCGGCAAATCGTCCAGAGCGATTTTGACTACGGGGCCGACCAGAACCAGCGACCAGTCGGGCCGCGCATCGGCAACCGCCGCCAGCAGGTCAAGATCCATGCGCTCGTCGATCACGCCATAAAAGCCGAAGCGCGGACGCGGCAGTGCTTTCTGATCGGCGGGCTCCTCGGTGCCGCTGCGCGCGCGGGCGAAATGCGCGGCATCGACGCTCGACGGGAAGGGGTGCACGGACGCATGAAGGTCGCGCTTGGCTTCATAAAGGCTGTACCCGCCGGTGAAGACAAGGTCGGCCGCCACGAGCAATTCAGCCTCGAGCGTTGCAAGCTCGGGCGGCGCGAACAGGAAGTTCGCCAGCTCGTCCATGCAGTCATAGACCGTGCATGCGGCGTCGAGATGCCGGGAGAAGGACAGCATCATCGGCGTGTAATACCAGCGGATCAGCGGCCCCGACTGCTCCTCGAGCAGATCGTCCAGCAGGCCGCGCAACGCAGCCGCGCCGGTCTCGCTGTCGAGCCCCTCGGGAAGGTGAGGGACGACCAAGGTGACATTGGTGTGCGGCGTGCTGACGTCCAGCCGAGGCAGCGATCCGGGAGCCTCAAAGACAGGTTCTTCCCAGAAAAAGACAGGCATTTCATGGGACAATAATGACATAAGATGCTGCGGGCGTTGGAACACAAAGTTCCAGCGCAGATGCGAAAAGCACATCAACGTCATAATGTTTGGCTTTCGGACGAGGAAAAGGGAAACAATAACCTGCTAACGCACTGCCGCGACTATATCTCCCATCCGTTACGAAATATTAATCTCTGTTATGACGATTGTCGGTCCCTGTCTTATGGGCTATATGGATCGTGCACTGATATTTAATGCCGGGCACATGGTCCGCTAAATAAGGCTTGCCACTGACCGACATTTTATCCCCCGATACGCTCGCCCTTTGGGGTGGGGCTGAATGCACGATCAACCGGGTCGGCGACCGCTTCCTGGATCAGAGCGTGCTGAGCGGGCATGTCGGCCGACCGGATGACCTTGCGCTCTTTGCTGGGCTTGGGCTGTCGGCGCTGCGCTATCCGCTCCTGTGGGAAAGCTTCGCGCAGGCACATGATCCGGAGCGACTATGGTCCTGGCATGACGAGCGTCTCACGCGGCTGCGCACTCTGGGTATCCGGCCGATATTGGGACTGATCCATCACGGCAGCGGCCCCAGGGGCACCGATCTGTTGTCCGCCGATTTCGCAAGCGGCCTTGCCGCCCATGCCGGGGCGGCGGCACGGCGCTATCCATGGGTGGAGGACTGGACGCCTGTCAACGAACCCCTGACGACGGCGCGCTTTTCCGCGCTTTATGGTCACTGGTATCCGCATGCGCGCGACGAGCATTCCTTCTGGCAGGCGCTGCTCAATCAGGTCGAGGGTACGCGCGCGGCAATGCACGCCATACGCGCGATCATTCCCCGCGCCCGGCTGATCCAGACCGAGGATCTCGGCCATACGGCAAGCACGCCGGAGCGCGCCGATCAGGCCGGTTTCGACAATATGCGCCGCTGGGCATCATGGGATTTGCTGACCGGCCGGTTCTTCGACGAAGCGCATCCGCTTCGGCAGCGGTTGGTAACGATGGGCTTCGAGGAGAGATTGCACGATTTCGCGGCGGCGCCCGCAGTCCCCGATCTGCTCGGGCTCAATCATTATCTGACGAGCGACCGCTTCCTCGATCACCATATCGACCTGCATCCCGCAACGAGCCACGGCCATTGCCCCGCCGGGCCGGTGGCGGACATCGAAGCCGTTCGCACGCCGGGCGGCGGGCAGGGCCTCGAAGGCGCGCTGCGGACGTGCTGGGAACGCTACGGCATCCCTATCGCGATTACCGAGGTGCATAATGGCTGCACGCGGGAAGAGCAGATGCGATGGCTGCTGGAGGCGTGGGACATTGCCGAGCGGTTGCGGTCGGAGGGGATCGATATCCGCGCGGTCACGGCCTGGAGCCTGCTGGGGGCATTCGACTGGGACAGTTTGCTGACCCGCGATGACAACCATTATGAAAGCGGCATATTTGATCTGCGCGGCCGCACCCCGCGCGAGACGGCGCTGGCGCCGATGCTTCGCACGCTCGCGGCAGGCGGCAGGCCGGATCACCCGGTCCTCAAGTCGTTGGGCTGGTGGCGAGACCATCAGCAGGCGCCGCGTGTGCCAACGACAAAAGCCACCCATTCGCCGATCATGATCGTCGGGGCGACCGGGACACTCGGCAACGCCTTCGCCGGGGCATGTCGCCTGCGCGGTATCGACTATGTCCTGACCGGCCGCGAGATTCTGGACCTGCGCGATCCGGCGTCGATGGATCTTGCGCTCGGCCAGATGCGGCCGTGGGCCGTCATCAACTGCGCCGGTTGGGTCCGGGTCGATGAGGCGGAGGGAAATGCCGACGCCTGTATAGTCGCCAATATGGTCGGCAATCTCGCTCTCGCGGACGCCTGTCGGCGGCACGGCATTCACTATACCTGTTTTTCGAGCGACTTGGTGTTCGATGGGACGGCCACGCGCCCCTATGTCGAGGGCGACGCAACCGGCCCGCTGAGCGTTTATGGCCGGAGCAAGGCCGGCTCCGACGACATATTGCAGGACAGGGGAGGGCGGACGCTCGTCATTCGCACGGCGTCCTTCTTCTCGCCTTTTGACCGGCATAATTTCGCGGTGCATGCCGTGGAGGCGCTTCGCTCCGGCCAGCGCTTTCGCGCCGCGAGCGATTGCGTCACATCGCCAACTTATGTTCCAGATCTGGTGCGGGCGACGCTGGACCTCATCATCGATGACGAGGTCGGGCTGTGGCATCTGGTTAGTGAAGGCGCACTGTCATGGGCGGATTTTGCGGAGCAGATCGCCGATGCGCTCGGTCTGCCCGCCGGTTTGATCGACCGGCAACCGGCCAGTGCGATGGGATGGTCAGCCCGGCGGCCTGCCTATGCGCCGCTTGCGAGCGTCCGCGGATCGATCATGCCGACGCTGGCATCGGCTATCGAAAAATTCGCCCGGGAATTGCCGGGCGTCCCGGCCGGAAGCAGGGACGCCCGCAATGACCGGGCGTTGGAAGTGGATATGGAATGCGCGTGAAAGCGTAGCGGGAGGCGGGGTTATTCGGCCCCGAATTCCTCAAAAGCCTCACGCACATCGTCAACGAGATCGTCGTCTTCCAAATCTACAGAGACGGTAATGCCGCCTTCGAGCTGCGGATCGGCATCATCGTCGATATCCGACCCGGCGGCTTCATTGCCTGCGCTGTTTTCGTCGCCATCCGGCGCCACGAAGATGTCGGTGCGCTCGATCCCGAGTTCCTGGACCAATCGCTCGACGACCATTTCAGCATCGCGCCGCGTCGCGAAAACGCCTTTGAGGGTGCTACTCATGCCGTCTTCCATTCTGGATTGAGATGTTGCCGAACGTCGAAGGGAACGGGCGTCGATGCCGACGTCCCGTTCCCAAGCCAGTGCTTAGCGCACGCTTCCACGACGAACGAGGTTGACGATCGCAAGAAGTACGACTGCGCCAACGAGCGAGACCAGGAAGGTCTGAATAGTGATCGCCTGGTTGATCGTGCCACCATTGAAGATGAGACCGGCGATGAATGCGCCCACGATACCGACGACTATGTTAAGGAAAAGGCCCTGCTGTGCGTTGGTGCGCATGATGATGCTGGCAAGCCAACCCACGACGCCGCCGATTACGAGCCAAAGGATAAGTCCGATCATGTTAATCTCCCTGTGAATATAGACGCATAGCGCGCGCAATCCCGCTATGTTCCGTTGGTCGGA
>JBEVNC010000055.1:0-28403 GCA_040508315.1 Sphingobium sp. | reverse complement strand
CCCATGTCGAATGCGGTTGGCGAGACGCTTGCGCAATCGGGACGATGCCTCTAAGGAGGCCGCCTTGCCACGCCGAATCCCAGTGTTTCGGCCGGTCGGGGAGTAGCTCAGCCTGGTAGAGCACTGTCTTCGGGAGGCAGGGGCCGGAGGTTCGAATCCTCTCTCCCCGACCAATTCTTCGCTGCGTCCGGCGCGCGGCAAAGAGGCAAGATCATTCGCGGCAAATCAGCGGCGCGCCGGTTCCTATATGACGAATTTGTTGCACCTGCGGGCATGAACGCGCCCTTGCAGCATGGTAGAATTTGATCCGATTGTTGTGTTTGCGTCCCAATGAGGGTTGTGCCCGCTGCGAAGGCCTTTTATTACGCTGCAACGCACAAGATTTCATTCCGCCGCTATCCCCATGAATCAGACGGAGCATAGTCGTCCATGAAAGTCACGATGATCGGGTCCGGCTATGTCGGCTTGGTGTCCGGGGCCTGTTTTGCGGATTTCGGCCATGATGTGGTCTGCGTGGACAAGGATGAGACGAAGATTGCGGCGCTGCTTGCGGGTCGCATACCGATCTTCGAGCCGGGTCTGGACCATCTTGTCGCGTCGAACGTCGCATCGGGGCGCCTGTCCTTCACCACCGACATTGCAGCGGGCGTCGATGGCGCGGATGCGGTGTTCATCGCGGTCGGCACGCCGTCGCGGCGCGGCGACGGCCATGCGGACCTCAGCTACGTCTATGCCGCCGCTGCCGACATTGCCCGGGCGATCAAGGGCTTCACGGTCATCGTGAACAAGTCCACCGTACCGGTCGGCACGGGCGACGAGGTCGAGCGGATCATCCGCGAGACCAATCCCGACGCCGATTTCGCGGTCGTCTCCAACCCCGAATTCCTGCGCGAGGGCGCGGCCATCGACGATTTCAAGCGGCCCGACCGCATCGTCATCGGCGGCGACAATCCGCGCGGCCTGGAGGTGATGCGGCAGGTCTATCGTCCGCTCCACCTCAACAAGTCGCCCCTGGTCGAGATGAGCCGCCGCGGCGCGGAACTGACCAAATATGCCGCCAATGCCTTCCTCGCGGTGAAGATCACCTTCATCAACGAGATCGCCGACCTGTGCGAGAAGGTCGGCGCCAATGTGCAGGACGTGGCGCGCGGCATCGGTCTGGACAACCGCATCGGGTCGAAGTTCCTGCATGCAGGGCCGGGCTATGGCGGGTCGTGCTTTCCCAAGGACACGCTGGCGCTGCTCAAGACCAGCCAGGATTATGACGCACCGCAGCGTATCGTGGAGTCGGTCGTCTCGATCAACGACCAGCGCAAGCGCGCCATGGGCCGCAAGGTCATCACCGCCTGCGGCGGCGATGTGCGTGGCAAGACCATCGCGGTGCTGGGCCTGACCTTCAAGCCCAACACCGACGACATGCGCGACAGCCCGGCCATCGCGGTGGTGCAGACGCTGCAGGATGGCGGCGCCACAGTGCGCGCCTATGACCCGGAAGGCATGGAGCAGGCGAAGCTGGTCCTGCCCGACATCACCTATACCAAGGGGTCCTATGACGCGATGGAGGGTGCTGACGCGCTCGTCATCGTGACCGAATGGGACGCCTTCCGCGCGCTCGATCTCGAGCGGATCAAGGGCCTTTTGTCCGAACCGATCTTCGTCGACCTGCGCAACATCTACCCGCGCGACATGGTCGAAAATGCCGGGTTCAGCTACACGGCGGTCGGTCGGTGACAAACCCCTCCGACCCCGTCCTGGTGACAGGCGCGGCCGGCTTCATCGGACATGCGACCGCTCACCGTCTGCTCGACCGGGGCGAGACGGTGATCGGCCTCGACATCGTCAACGACTATTACGACCCCACCCTCAAGGAAGCACGCCTCGCGACCTTCGAGGGGCGGGACGGGTTCAGTTTCCACCGCATGGACGTGGCGGATGCGGCTGGTGTTGCCGCGCTGGTAAAGGACAATGGCGTTAGGCGGGTGGTGCACCTCGCCGCACAGGCCGGCGTCCGCTACAGTATCGAGAACCCGTCCGCCTATCAGCATAGCAATTTGGCGGGCCATCTCGCCATCATGGAGGCCTGCCGCCACGCGCCGGACTTCGAGCATCTGGTCTACGCCTCATCCAGTTCCGTCTATGGCGACAAGCCGATGGGCGGCGCCGGGTTCAGCGAGGACGAGCCGGTCAACAAGCCGGTCTCGCTCTACGCCGCGACCAAGGCATCGTGCGAACTGATGAGCCAGAGCTATGCCAGCCTCTACGGCTTTCCGCAGACGGGGCTGCGCTTCTTCACGGTCTACGGCCCCTGGGGTCGGCCCGACATGGCCTATTTCAGCTTCACCCAGAAGATCGCGCGCGGCACCCCCATCGAAGTCTATGGCGAGGGTAGGATGGCTCGCGACTTCACCTATATCGACGATATCGTCGACGGGGTGATCGGCTCGCTCGACCATGTGCCGGGCAAGGGCGAGCACCGCATCCTCAACATCGGCGACAGCCGCCCCGTCGGCCTGATGGACATGATCGCGGCGCTCGAAGCGGCGCTGGGCATGACGGCGGAGAAGATCTTCCGCCCCATGCAGCCCGGCGACGTCACCGCGACGTTCGCCGACATCTCCAAACTGGAGGCACTCACCGGCTATCACCCGCAGGTCATGCTCGAGGATGGCCTCAAGCGGTTTGCGGATTGGTATCGCGGTTACTACGGTAATCAGATGTGACAACGATCACCGAGCCCTTTCTTCAGATCGCCTAATCCCATGCCAATGGAGTTGATCGCGTGAAAATTCGTAAAGCCGTATTCCCCGTCGCCGGCCTCGGCACCCGTTTCCTGCCCGCCACCAAGTCGGTGCCCAAGGAAATGCTGCCCGTCGTCGACCGTCCGCTGGTCCAATATGCCGTGGACGAGGCTATCGAAGCCGGGATCGAGACGATGATCTTCGTCACCGGACGCGGCAAGAATGCGATCGAGGATTATTTCGACGTCGCCTACGAACTGGAGCGCACGCAGACCGACCGCGGCAAGTCCGTCGCCGCGCTGGAGGGCACGCGCCTGACGCCGGGCAACGCGGTGTTCGTCCGCCAGCAGGAGCCGCGCGGCCTGGGCCACGCCATCTGGTGTGCGCGCGACATCATCGGCAACGATCCGTTCGCGATCATCCTGCCCGACGAACTGCTGATCGGCCGCCAGAAGGGCTGCATGGCGCAGATGGTCGAGCAATATGAGAAGGTCGGCGGCAATGTGGTCTGCGCGCTCGAAGTACCGCTGGACGAGACGCCCAGCTATGGCGTCATCGATCCGGGTGCACGCGACGGCGTGCTGACCGAAGTCAAGGGTCTGGTGGAGAAGCCTGCGCTTGGCACCGCGCCCTCCAACCTGATGCTGCCGGGCCGCTACATCCTCCAGCCGGAGGTGATGGAACTGCTGGCGACGCAGGAAGCGGGCGCTGGCGGCGAGGTCCAACTGACCGACTCCATGGCCAAGCTGATCGGCAAGCAGCCGTTCCACGGCGTCACGTTCGACGGCGAGCGGTTCGACTGCGGATCGAAACTGGGCTTTGCACAGGCGAATTTCGCGTTGGCCCTTCGTGAGAAGAGCATCGGCGGCGATCTGGCCGCCTGGGCCAAGGAATTGCTGGCCTGACGCCACCGGGCTCCTGCGAAACACTGAGGCGAGTCACGCGCCTCGCCTCAGTTCAGGGCAATATGGCGTGCCGGGTCATTGCCTGGCGCAGTAACACAGCGCAGGGATTGGCTGGCCCGCACGCCATAGCCTCAACACACAGGACGCCATGACCAAAGACACCACCATCCTCGTCACCGGCGGCGCCGGTTATATCGGCAGCCATGCCGTGCTGGCGCTGCGCGACGCGGGCTATCCGGTGGTCGTGATCGACAATCTGGTAACCGGCTTCCGCTGGGCGGTGCCGGACGATGTCGATTTCCACAAGGGCGACGTTTCCGACCAGTCCTTTGTCGAGGATGTGCTGACCCGTCACAATGTCCGCGCGATCATGCATTTCGCGGGATCGATTATCGTGCCGGAATCGGTCACCGATCCGCTTAAATATTACCGCAACAACACGGTCGCCAGCCGGGCGCTGATGGAATCGGCGGTACGCTGCGGCGTTGCGCACTTCATCTTCTCCTCCACCGCCGCGACCTATGGCGAGCCAGAGGAAATCCCCTGCCGGGAAGACATGGTGCCCGCGCCGATCAACCCCTACGGCATGTCGAAGCTGATGACCGAGGCGATGCTGAAGGATGTATCCTTCGCGCATCCGATGAACCACTGCGTACTGCGCTATTTCAACGTCGCTGGCGCGGATCCGCAGGGCCGCGCGGGCCAGTCGACGGCAGGTGCGACCCATCTCATCAAGGTGGCGGTCGAGGCGGCGCTGGGCAAGCGCACCCATGTCAGCGTGTTCGGCACAGATTTCCCCACGCCGGACGGCACCGGGGTTCGCGACTATATCCACGTCTCCGATCTCGCCGCCGCGCATGTGCTGGCGCTGGAGGCGCTGATGGAGAAGCCCGCCGAGAGCCTGCTGATGAACTGCGGCTATAATCGCGGCTTCTCGGTGCTAGAGGTGCTGGACGCTGTGGACCGCGTCACCAACCTGACCATCGAACGCCGCCTAGAGCCCCCCCGCGCGGGCGATCCCCCCGCCCTGGTCGCCGACAACAGCGTCATCCGCGCTAAACTGCCCTGGGTGCCCAAATATGACGACCTTCCCACCATTGTGACCCATGCGCTGGCCTGGGAGCGCAAGCTGAGCGAGAAGCGGCCGGGCCTGTGGGTCGCGCGCGGCGAAGGCCGTGCGAACGACTGAGGCGTTCCCGGCGGGATTGTGGTGCGCCTTCGTCTATCTTGAACGGTACACGGGAACGCACTGCGACTGGGCGCTGTCATGTTGGTTTTGACAATGCCACGCCGGTCTTGTTCATGGGTCCAGCACGTCTTTGAAGCCGATGCCCTCACCGATAAAAAAGGCGACAGCGTGCTCGCCCTGCGTTCCGCAAGAAGTCTTGCCGACAGGGCAGACAGCGTGCGGCAATCGCCGCCAGCAGCATGGTTTCAGCGTCGAGGGACGATGCCCTCCCGTAACCGCACAGCGCTGGTCATCCACACGCCGTGACGCTGCACCCGCCTGATCCCGACGCCTCGCCCCAAAGCGGCGCGAAGCACAGCGGCGGCTTTCACCACCCCTCGCAACAGCGTAGGTCACCCAATCTTGCGACTCCTGCGAATAGTATCGCGGCATCAGGGCTGGCTTCCCTTCCGGTCCGCAGGCTGCAGCATATCCGAGCGAAGTCGAGAAGCCCTCGAGTCAATCCATTCGCCAAATGCCCTGGTTTGTTGCCGTGGCGACATGGTGGCGACAGAGGAACCGACCGAGCTCATTGAAAAACAGAAACCCCGCCAAGCCGTTAAACTTGGCGGGGTTTTTGGTGCACCCGGAACGATTCGAACGTCCGACCCTCAGATTCGTAGTCTGATGCTCTATCCAGCTGAGCTACGGGTGCTTTGCCATTTCCTCAGCGGCCCGTGAGCCGCCGTGGGAGTTGCGCAGATAGAGGGGGTCGCCCGGTCTGGCAACCCCCTTTTTTGCGCCAAAATCACTTCTTCGCGAGTGCCGCCTGCGCAGCCGCCAGACGCGCGATAGGCACGCGGTACGGCGAGGCAGAAACATAGTCGAGACCGGTCGCTTCGCAGAAGGCGATGGAGGCCGGATCGCCGCCATGCTCGCCGCAAATGCCCAGTTTGATGCCAGGGCGCGTCTTGCGGCCACGTTCCGCCGCGATCTGGATCAGTTCGCCCACGCCCTCGATATCGAGGCTGACGAACGGGTCGCGCGCAAAGATGCCCTTGTCCACATATTGCGTCAGGAACCGGCCCGCATCGTCGCGGCTGATGCCGATGGTGGTCTGCGTCAGGTCGTTGGTGCCGAAGGAGAAGAATTCGCCCACCTCGGCAATTTCCCCGGCCTTCAGTGCAGCGCGGGGCAGCTCGATCATCGTGCCGACCAGATATTCGACCGTGCGCCCCTTCTCGGCGAACACGGCCTCGGCCTGCTTGTCCACAATGGCCTTCATCAGTTCCAGTTCGCGCCTGGTCGCGACCAGCGGGATCATGACCTCGGGGATCGGCGCTTCGCCGGACTTCTCCGCGACGTCGATGGCCGCCTCGAAGATGGCGCGCGCCTGCATCTCGTAGATTTCCGGATAGGTGACGCCCAGACGGCAGCCGCGATGGCCCAGCATCGGGTTGAACTCGTGCAGTTCCGACGCCCGGCGCTTGAGCAGGTCGATGCTGACGCCCGCAGCCTCCGCCACTTCGGCAAACTCGCTGTCGCCATGCGGCAGGAATTCGTGCAGCGGCGGGTCGAGCAGGCGGATCGTCACGGGCAGTCCAGCCATCACCTCGAAAATCTCGGTGAAGTCGGCGCGCTGTTCCGGCAGCAGCTTGGCCAGCGCCTCGCGGCGACCCGCCTCGCTGTCGGCCAGGATCATCTGGCGGACGGCGGTGATGCGCGCCGCGTCGAAGAACATATGCTCGGTCCGGCACAGGCCGACGCCTTCCGCGCCGAAATCGCGTGCGGTGCGGCAATCCAGCGGGGTTTCGGCATTGGCGCGAATCTTGAGCCGGCGAACCTTGTCCGCCCACACCATCAGGACACCGAAGTCGCCCGCCAGTTCAGGCTGCACGGTCGGCACCTCGCCCGCCATCACTTCGCCGGTCGAGCCGTCGATGGTGAGGATGTCGCCTTCCCTGAGAGTGCGGTCGCCGATGCGCAGCGTCTTGTTGACGTTGTCGATGGACAGCGACCCGGCGCCGGAGACGCAGGGACGGCCCATGCCGCGCGCCACCACGGCGGCGTGGCTGGTCATGCCGCCGCGCGCGGTCAGGATGCCCTTGGCCGCATGCATGCCGTGGATATCCTCCGGGCTGGTCTCGATACGCACCAGGATGACCGACTCGCCCAGCTCGTTATGGCGCTCTGCGGTGTCGGCATCGAACACGATCTGACCCGAGGCCGCACCCGGCGAGGCAGGCAGGCCCTTGGTCAGTACGTCGCGCGGCGCCTTGGGGTCGAGCGTGGGGTGCAGAAGCTGGTCGAGCGCGGCGGGGTCGACGCGGGCGACGGCCTCCTCCTGCGTGATCAGACCTTCCTCGGCCATATCCACCGCGATCTTCAGCGCGGCCTTGGCGGTGCGCTTGCCCGAACGGGTCTGGAGCATCCACAGCTTGCCCTGCTGCACCGTGAACTCGATATCCTGCATGTCGCGATAATGCGTTTCCAGGATGTTGAAGACGTTCGCCAGCTCGGCATAGGTTTCCGGCATGGACTCTTCCATGCTCAGCGGCTTGGCCCCGGCCTTCTCACGCGCGATGGTGGTCAGATATTGCGGCGTGCGGATGCCCGCCACCACGTCCTCACCCTGCGCGTTGATGAGATATTCGCCATAATAGGCGTTCTCGCCGGTCGCCGGGTCGCGCGTGAACGCGACGCCCGTGGCCGACGTGTCGCCCATATTACCGAACACCATGGCCTGCACGTTGACGGCCGTGCCCCATTCGCCGGGGATCGAGTTCAGGCGGCGATAGACCTTTGCACGATCCGATTCCCACGAACCGAACACAGCGCCGACCGCGCCCCACAGCTGGTCGTGCACATCCTGCGGAAAGGGCTTGCCCCACTGCTTGTCGACCAGCGCCTTATATTCCGTGACCAGCGCCTGCCAGTCCTCGGCCAGCATCTCGGTATCGAGGAAATAGCCCTTGTCTTCCTTGGCGGTTTCGAGCGCCTCCTCGAACGAGCCATGGTCCAGTTCCAGGACGACGTCCGAATACATCTGGATGAAGCGGCGATAGCTGTCCCACGCGAAGCGCGGATCGGCCGACACGGCCGCGAGGCCCTCCACCGTCTGGTCGTTGAGGCCGAGGTTGAGGACGGTGTCCATCATGCCCGGCATCGACACGCGCGCGCCGGATCGCACCGACACCAGCAGCGGGTCGGCCGCGTCGCCGAATTTCTTGCCGGTAATGCCCTCGATATGAGCGATGCCGTTCGCGACTTCCGCGTTCAGGCTCTCGGGATAGACCTCGCCATCCGCATAATAGCGAGTGCAGAGCTCGGTGGTCATGGTGAAGCCGGGCGGAACCGGCAGCCCGATGGAAGCCATGCCGTCGAGATTCGCGCCCTTGCCGCCCAGCAGGTTCTTGTCGCCCTTGCCGCCGTCATCGACGCCACCACCGAACCGATACACATAACGAGTCATTGGCCAGCCGCCCTCTTTCATTTTGCACTGCAAACACAACGGAAGTGCTGTCGAGCACTCCCGCAACCGCCCGCGTCCCCTCAGCTTCTAACCTTCTATTTTGGAAAAGTCGGCAACTTTGTGCATTGCAGCACGGATGCGCGTCAACAAGGTTAAACGCGCAGCACGCTTGTCTTTTTCTGGGGCATTAACGATCACATGCTCGAAAAAGGCGTCTATCGGCGCGCGAAGAGATGCCAGCGCCAACATCGCGTCTGCGAATTCTTCGCGCGCGATGGCGTCGGCGACGGCAGGCTCAGCCGAATCGAGTGCAAGTGCGAGCGCCGATTCCTGCGGCTCGGGCGTATAGCCGGGCACGATCCGCGCATGCTCGCGAAGCGCGTCCATCACATCGGGATCGTCCACGGCGACCATGGGATCTTCCTCCCCCGCATCCGCCTGCGCCGTCCCGGCCGCCTCGTCCTTTTTGAGGATATTCGCCGCGCGCTTGTACCCGGCGAGCAGGTTCGCGCCGTCCTCCGTCGCGATGAAGGATTGCAGCGCCTTTACGCGGGCAAGCAGGCGGACGAGATCGTCCTCGCCGCCAAGCGCGAACACTGCGTCGATCAGGTCGTGACGAACGCCGGCTTCGCGTTGCTGCACTTTGAGGCGGTCGGCGAAGAAGTCGAGAAGGTCTCCCTCTGCGATCCCCAGACGAAGCCCATTTGCGGCCACGATCTGGATTACGCCGAGAGCCGCCCGGCGCAGCGCGAAGGGATCGCGCGAGCCGGTGGGCTTCTCATCGATCGCGAAGAAGGATCGGAGCGTATCCAGCTTGTCCGCCAGCGACACCGCAACCGTCACCGGCGCAGTGGGCACATCGTCCCCCTGCCCGACCGGCTTGTAATGATCGCGGATCGCGTCGGCGACCTCGTCCGGCAGGCCCTCGGCGCGGGCATAATAGCCGCCCATCAGGCCCTGCAATTCGGGGAACTCGCCGACCATTTCGGTGACGAGGTCGGCCTTGGCGAGGCGGGCGGCCTGTTCGGCGAGGTCGGCCAATTCGGCGCGATCGTGCTCCTGCGAAGGCAGGAGCCCAGTGTTGGGGAACGCCGAACTACCCTGGGTTCCTGCCTGCGCAGGAACACCGCTCACTCCGACGATATCATTCTCCACCAACCACCGCGCCAGCTTGGCAACCCGCTCGACCTTGTCGGCGACAGTGCCCAGCTTCTCATGGAAGGTAATCCGCTCCAGCTTCTTCGCATGGTCCGCAAGAGCCGTCTTCTTGTCCTGCTCCCAGAAAAAGCGCGCATCGCTGAGCCGCGCGGCCAGCACCTTGCCATTGCCAGCGACAATCGCCGCGCCGCCATCCTTCGCGTCGATATTCGCGGTGCAGATGAAGGCAGGCGCCAGCTTGCCGGCCGCGTCGCGCAGGACGAAATACTTCTGGTTGATGCGCAGGGTCAGCTGGATGACCTCCGGCGGCACTTCGAGAAAGGCCGGGTCGAAATCGCCCAGCAGCGGCACAGGCCATTCGGTCAGCCCCGCATTCTCGACCACCAGCCCCCTGTCCTCGACCAGCGCAAAGCCGCGTGCGCTCGCCAGCGCCGCCGCCTTCTCGGCGATCAGCGCCTGCCGCTCCTCATGGGAGACGATGACATGGCACGCCCGCAGCTTTTCCGCATAGTCGTTCGCGCCACCGATGGTGATCTCGCCGGGATGATGGAAACGATGCCCCACCGTCGCATAGCCCGAATGCACGTTCTCGACCGTGATGGGCACCAGCGTCTCGCCCAGGATCGCGACGATCCCCTGCAACGGGCGGACCCAGCGCAGGCTCTCCGTCGTGGCGCTCGCATCGCCCCAGCGCATCGATTTGGGCCAGGGGAAAGCGCGGATAACGGCAGGCACAGCCTCGGCCAGCACATCGGCGGTCGCACGGCCGGGCTTTTCCACCACAGCGAACCAGATGCCGCCGCGATCCTCCAACTGGCCCTGCGTCAGGCCGGTCTTGCGCAGGAAGCCGTCGAGCGCCTGCGCGGGCGCGCTGGTGCGGGGGCCCTTGAACTCCTCGCTGATCGCGGCGGTCTGCTCGGGCAGGCCGTGCGCGATGAGGGCGAGGCGGCGCGGTGTCACATGGCTGGTGATGCCCTCGGGCTTCAGGCCAGCCTTCGCCAGTTCGGCGGTGAACAGGCGGGCAAGGTCGTCCGACGCCTTCAATTGCATGCGCGCGGGAATTTCCTCGCAGCGGATTTCGAGGAGGAAGTCCGTCATACCGTCCACCCCGGATATTTCGCTTCCCAGCCGTCACGATTGGCCGCGATCCACGCCTCGCAGCTTCCCTTGGCAAGGTCGCGCACCCGGCCCATATAACTTGCGCGTTCCTGCACGGAGATCACGCCGCGCGCCTGCAACAGGTTGAAGATGTGGCTCGCCTCGATCGCCTGGTCATAGGCGGCCAACGGCACCTGTGCGGCGATGCTGGCCTGGCACTCGGCCTCGCAATCCTTGAACCAGCGGAACAGCTTGTCCGTGTCGGCGATCTCGAAATTCCATTTCGACATCTGCTTCTCGTTGGACAGGAACACGTCGCCATAGGTCACGGCCGGGCGGTCCCCCACCGGGTCGTTGAAGCGCAGGTCGTACACGCTGTCGACGCCCTGAATATACATGGCGAGCCGCTCCAGCCCATAGGTCAGCTCGCCCGCGACCGGCTTGCAGTCGAAGCCGCCCATCTGCTGGAAATAAGTGAACTGGGTGACTTCCATCCCGTCGCACCATACTTCCCAGCCAAGGCCCCAGGCCCCCAGGGTGGGGCTTTCCCAGTCATCCTCGACGAAGCGGATATCGTGGACCAGCGGGTCGATGCCGATCCGCTCCAGCGAGCCCAGATACAGCTCCTGCAGGTTCGGCGGCGACGGCTTCATGATCACCTGATACTGGTAATAATGCTGGAGCCGGTTGGGGTTCTCGCCATAGCGGCCGTCGGTCGGGCGACGGCTGGGCTGCACATAGGCGGCGTTCCACGGATCGGGACCGAGGCTGCGCAGCGTCGTCGCCGGGTGGAACGTGCCTGCCCCCACGCGCATGTCATAAGGCTGAAGGATGACGCAGCCCTGCGCACTCCAATAGTCGTGGAGCGTCAGGATCAGCGCTTGAAAGCTCAATGGTTGCCGGTCCGTCACATTCATATCCGGTTTATTTTCAGGGGGCCGCTTTGGCGCATGGGCAACGGGCGGTCAAGCAAAGCGCGGGCAGCGGCGCTTGCCTGATGCCTCCAAAGCGGCGAAAGACCGGAGCATGGCTCTCCTGACCCGCCTGACCCTCTCGGTCCTGTCGATCCTGCTGCTGACCTCGCCGGGTTTTGCGCCCATCGGCGCGCGGACGGTCCAGACCGGCACGACCGCGAAGCCCGCCTTGTGGGTGGTGCGCGACGCGGACACGACCGTCTATCTGTTCGGCACCATCCATGTGCTGCGGCCGGACGTGCGCTGGTTCCATGGCCGGGTGAAGCGCGCCTTCGACCGGGCGGATACGCTGGTGCTGGAAGTCATCCCGCCGGACCCGGCAGAAGCCGCCGCCATTACCGCGCGCCTCGCGTTGGACCCCGACGGACCGCCGCTCAGCACCAAACTCGACGCCGCGACGCGGGCGCGGTATCTGGCGCTGCTGAACACATTCGGCATGCCCGCCGCCCAGCTCGAAACCGCGCGCCCCTGGTTCGCGGCGATCACCCTGTCCCTGCTGCCGATCCGAAAGCTGGGCTATCAGGCGGACGCCGGGGTGGAGGACGTGCTGCACAAGGCGGCCGACCACGCATGCAAGACCGTCCTGCCGTTGGAGGGTTTCGCCGAGCAGATCGGCTTCTTCGCATCCCTCTCCGACAAGACGCAGATCGCCTTCCTGTCCGCCAGCATAGACGATGCCGCGCATGCGGAGACGGAGATCGGCCGCATGGTCGCCGAGTGGTCGGCCGGCCGCCCGGAGGCGCTGGCGGACGACCTCAACGAGTCGTTCAAGGATATGCCGGAAGTGGCGGAAACCCTGCTCCATGCCCGCAACCGGCGCTGGGCGGACTGGATCGGCAAGCGGATGGCGCGGCCGGGGACTATATTCCTTGCGGTCGGCGCCGGGCATCTGGCGGGTGACGGCAGCGTGCTGGACGAACTGGCCGCGCGGGGGATGACAGCGAAGCGGGTGGAGTGACGGGTCCTGCAGCCCGCCTTATTTCCCGCCGCGCCCCAGCGTGCGCGCCACCTGCACGAAATCCTCCACCGACAGCGTCTCCGCCCGCCGCGCCGAATCGATCCCGCATGCCTCCAGAGCGTCGAGCGCACCGGGAAGTCCACGCAAACTCTGCCGCAGCATCTTGCGGCGCTGACCGAACGCCGCCGCCGTCAGCCGCGACAGCGTGACAGCATCCACGCCCTCGGGCGCGTCGTTCGGGACGATGTGGATGACCGCCGACATCACCTTGGGCGGCGGGGTGAAGGCCGAGCGGTGGACCTTCATCGCGATCCGCGGGGTCGAACGCCACTGCGCCAGTACCGCCAGTCGCCCATAAGCCGACGAACCCGGCGCGGCCACGATCCGTTCGGCCACCTCCTGCTGGAACATCAGCGTGGCGGAGCGCCACCACGGCGTCCAGCTTTTCTCCTCCAGCCAGCCGACCAGCAAGGCGGTGCCGATATTATAGGGCAGGTTCGCGACGATATGTGCGCCCTCCCCTACTTCGGCTCGGGCATCCATCGCCATGGCATCGCCGTCGATCACGCGCAGATGCCCCGGAAAAGCATCGGACAGTTCCGCCAGCGCGGGCAGGCAGCGCTCGTCGCGCTCCACCGCGACGACATCGGCCCCGGCCAGCAGCAAGGCGCGGGTAAGGCCGCCCGGCCCCGGTCCGACCTCGAACACCCGTTCGTCCTTCAGCTTGCCGGGGATCGCCGCGATGCGCGCCAATAGCTGGCCGTCGAGCAGGAAATTCTGGCCCAGCGCCTTGCTGGCCTGCAGGCCATGGGCGGCGATGACATCGCGCAGCGGTGGCAGTGGTACATGGCTCATCAGGCGGCGGCGCTGCTTGCCCGGCGGCTGAGATCGGCCGCATGCGCCATCCGGATCGCCGCGATCATCGCACCGGCATCGGCCTTGTCCTGCCCGGCAATGTCGAACGCGGTCCCATGGTCGGGCGACGTCCGCACGATGGGCAGGCCCAGCGTGATATTGACGCCCTCATCGAAATCCAGCGCCTTCAAGGGGATCAGCGCCTGATCGTGATACATGCACAGCGCCGCATCATAGCCGCCCCGCGCCCGCGGCGTGAACAGCGCGTCGGCGGGATGCGGGCCGGTCACGTCCAGCCCGTCCTCGATCAGCGATGCGATGGCGGGCCTGATGATCCGCTCCTCCTCATCGCCCATGATGCCGTCCTCCCCCGCATGCGGGTTGAGCGAGGCCATGGCGAGGCGCGGGCGCGCGATGCCGAAATTGCGCTGCAGGCCGCGCGCGGTGACGATCGTCCGGCTGCGGATCAGGTCGATGGTGAGCGCCTGCGGTACGTCGCTGAAGCGCACATGGATCGTGATCGGCACCACGCGCAGCGACGGCCCCGCGAGCATCATCACCGTGTTCGCCCGCGCCACGCCGCAACGCTCGGCGACGAATTCCGTCTGGCCCGGAAAGGTGAAGCCGACCTCCGCCAGCCGCGATTTCGATATGGGTCCGGTGACGAGCGCCGACGCGCTTTCCGCCCGCACCAGTCCGGTCGCGATCTCCAGCGAGTGGAAGGCGCTGCGCGCGCCGTCCAGCGTGGGCAGGCCGGGCAAGGCCAGCGGCCCCTCCTCGACGTGGAAACAGGGCAAGGCGCTGTCGAACAGCCCGGCCGCCGTCGCCGGATCGTGGATACGCACCACCGGCAGATCGGAAACCGCCGCGATGGCACGCATATCGCCCACCGCGAAGAAAGGCGGCAGGCCCGCCTCCGTGCGCCGTGTCCATGCCTTGGCAATCACCTCCGGCCCGATCCCGCTCGGGTCGCCCAGCGTTATGGCGAGAGGTGATGGGTATCCGACATGGTTCAGGGCCTGCATCGGTCAGTTATATTCTATGACCGCGTCGCGGCGAAGATCGCGCATGTAGATGAGCGAGCGCTTGTTGACCCGCTCGTCCTCCATCTGGCCCATCACCTGGTCGAAGGACGGCAGCGCGCCCTCGGTCGGCTCGTCGCGGCCGCACAGCACCAGCACGCGCACGCCGTCCGACACCGCGCCATAAGGCGGGGTCGCCTGGCCGACCTGCATCGACAGCACGATCTCCTGCAACTGCGGCGGCAGGTTGCGCGCCTGCACGCCGTCATCGTTCACGACGTCGGCGCCGATCTTCTTCGCCACGGCGTCGGCAGTGCCGCAACCCTGGATTTCCTTGATCTGCGCCGCGAACTTGTCCGCAATGACCTTAGCCTGGGGCGCGGTCGTCCCGGCGGGGAAGTTCACGCCGATCTGCTTGAGGCTGAGCACGGCGTCGCGCGGATCGGCCGACAGCACGCGGCGCTTGTCGATCAGATAGACGATGGAAAAGCCGCCCGGCAACGGGATGGGCCCGGCAAGCTGACCTGGCTGCATGCCCTGTACGGCCGAAGCCAGTTCGTCCGGGAGCTGCGCCGGACGCACCCAGCCGAGGTCGCCGCCGACCGCCGCCGTGGAGGCTTCGGAATATTGGCGGGCATAGGCCTGGAAGGAACCGCCCTTCTTGAGCTGCTCCACGATGTTGCGCATATTGCCCTGAACCTGATCGCCATTTTCCGGCGTGGCGGAGAGGTAGATCTCGCCGATGCGAAACTCCTCATTGCCCTTCGATTCCTTCATGCGGTCGATGAAGGAGCGAACCTCGTCCTCCGACACATTGATGAAGGGCTGCACCTTGCGGCGCACGACGCGCTGCCATGCGACCTCGGCCTCGATCTGGCGCCTGATCGACGCGGCGGACGACCCGTTGCTCTTGAGATAGTTGGCGAAGGCTTCGGGCGTGGACTTGAAGTTGGTCGCGACGCGCGCGAAATTCTGGTCCAGTTCCGCGGGTGCGACGCGGATGTCGTTAGCCGCGGCCTCCTGAATCTGGAGCGTCTCGTCGATGATGTTGCTCAGCACGCGAATGCGCAGGCGGTCGCGCTCCTCGTCCGACACCTTGTTGCTGTTCGCCAGCAGCACGAGCGCCAGCCGCTGATCGACGTCGGTCGCGGTGATGACCGAACCGTTGACGATGGCGGTAGCGGTCCGGACATTGGGGTCCCGCTTGCCGAACAATGTCACATTGTCGGGAATATCGAGCTGGCGGCCAGTGGTCGGCCCCTCCCCTTCATCGAGCGCACGCTGCGCCGATGCGGGAATACCGCTCGCCACGACGGCCGCCGCCGCCAAACCCAGAAGCGCCTTGCGAACCGCGCCTGACCGAACTGCCGTCAAATTGATCTCCATGCCGGGATAGCCGTGCCCAGCGAACGCACCTGCCGCCGAGCGGCTGAACCGAAGCTGAGCGGCCCCATCCCCAAGGAAGGAACCTCTTATATGCCTAGATTGCGAAATGCCAGCCGCACAAGGAAGGAATTGCCGCGCCGTGCGTCGCCGAAGGTCTGGTATTCGCGCTGCCACGTAAACTCGATGTTGATGCAGTCGTCCTGATAGGCCGCGCCGAGCCGGTGTCTGACCGGCGTATAGCCGTCCAGAGTCGTGGTGGGATCGTCGTCCGTGCCGGTCAGATCGACGGTGGTCGACCCGAACACCGACCAGTAGCGCGCGACGGCCAGACGCCCGCCGAGCCGCAATTCCTCGATATCGCGCAGATCCTCGACGCCTGCCGTGACGTTGCGGTTGAGGCGGATATAGCTGACCCGGCCATAGGTCGCGCGCGATCCCACAGTGGCGTCCAGTTCGTTGCGACGGATCGCGAGGTTGTCCTTGTCCAGCCTGAACCGGTGGGTCAGCGTCACGAAGCCGCGATAGCGCAGGTCGACGCGCCCGACGAAATCCGACAATCGCTCCGACAGGCCGGTGCCGTCGGGCAGGATGGAGGCGCGATTGTTGAGGCGATAGCTTTGGCCCACGGTGGCGCTCATCGAGAAATGCGGGCGGTCGTAGCGATAGTCGAACCCGTAGGTGACGCGGCTGCTATCCTCGAAGCGGTCGTAGCCGGGGAAGCGGTTGAGCGCGAAGAGGTTGCTGTCCTCCAAGTCGACCGAGCGCGAATCCTCATTGGGAATGCTCAGATTCTTGAGGTGCGGCGCGGCCACCAGCTGCACGCGCGGCACGATATGCTGCGTGCCGCCCATGAATGCGCCGATGAAGGGCCAGCGCATGTCCGCCGCGACGGCTGCGATGCCGCGCGTCTGCCAGCCCGGATCGCCGCGATAGGAGACGGTGTTGGTCAACAGATTGTCGCTGCTGTGATAGATGTCGCCGCGTGCATAGCCGGTCAGGCTCACTTCCTGCCCCAGCCCGGTCAGCCGCTTCAGCGACCATTGCGCCCCCACGAACGCCCGCTGCGAATCCTGGCCCGACGGGCGCACGATGGCGAGGCTGTTGGCTTGGAACTGCGCGATGCCGCCCAGCCACGGGTCCTGTAGGCGCAGGCGATAGTCGATGGCGGGCAGCGCGACGGGCACCTGCCCCTGCGGGTCGCCGGGCCGCAAGGTCTGGAAAGACCAGCCCGCGATGGACAGATAGCTGCGATCCCCGATCCGCTCCGCCGCGATGGTCGAGCGCAGCCGGTCGTCATAGTTGATGTTGTAGCGGTTGAGGAAGGTGCGGTCCGTCACGCGCCGCAGCGATCCGGACACCGACCATTCGGAGTCGATCTGATACCGCCCGCTGGCGTCGATATAGCCGCGAAAGGCCTTCTTCGACGTGTCCAGCCCATTGGTCGGGTCCGACCGGCGGCCATGGGTGCCATAGCCGATGATCTGATAGGCGCCCTTGCCCAGAAACGACCGGTAGCGGGTCTCCAGCATGGGCCATGCGTTGGAATAGACGTGCGGCGTCACCGTGATGTCGCGGTTCGGCGCCAGGCTTTTATAATAAGGAACCGCCAGTTCCAGCCCGCCATTCACGAAACCCAGATTGGGCACGAGGAAGCCCGAGCCTGACTGGTTGCCGACAGGATGGGTCAGACCCGGCAGCGGCAACAGCGGCACGCCGAACATCTCCAGCCGGGCGCCGCTGTAGCGGACCAGTTCCTTCTCGCTGTCATAGACGACATTGGCCGCCTTGATCTGCCAGGTCGGCTCCTTGGGGCAGCCGGTTTCGTTGTCGACCACCGGGCACGGCGTATAGGCCGCACGGCGCAGGATGAAGATCGCACCGCGCCGTTCGCCATGGTCGGCCGCGATGCGGTCGCCGCGCTCGCTGACGATCAGCAGGCCCTCGACGATGCCGTCCTTCAGCGTGTCGGTGACTTCCACCGTGTCGCCATACGCCACGTCGCCATTGGGGTTGGTGATGGACACGTCGCCCTTCGCCACCACGCGGTTCGACGCGCGGTCCCAAGTCACCATGTCGGCGCGCAGCAGATTGCCCTCGCGCGTGACCACGACATTGCCCTGCGCCGTCACGACGTCGCGGTCATTGTCGTAGAGCAGCTGGTCCGCGGTGAAGCCAAGCTCGTCCGTCGCCGATTTGGGCATGTCGGCGGGCGGGATCGGCGGAGCGGTCTCCGCAGGCTTGTTCAATTCCTGCGCATGCGCGGTGGCGATGCCAAGAGCGAGCGTGGAGGTACAGCCGAGCGCGACGAGCAGCACCGGACCGGCCACTCGCGCTCCCCGCGCGACATTATAATTATTCAGCAAGGGCATGCGGGTGCGCGGCGGCCGTTCTATGGATTGGATTGCCGCCTATCGCATTGCTTTGCGGGCGCTGCAACGGCCATGCGGCAATTGGCGATGGCATATCGCGCCGCGCGCCATTATCTCCCCGGACCAGAGCCATTGGCACAGACCATAGCAAGAATAGGAAAAGGCCGCGTCATGCACGTCATCGTAAGCCCCAATCTCCCCGCCGACGCCGATTGCCGTATCTTCCCCGTCGGCAAGGACGCTGCCATCGCACCCGCGCTCGAAGCCGCAACGCTGGTCGCCGACGCCGCGAAGGCGTCGCGCTTCACCGGCGATGCCGGCGCATGGTTCGAGATTTTCGTGACCGAGGGCGGCAAGACATTGCGCGCCGTCCTGCTGGGCACCGGCGAAGGCAAGGCGGCCGATCTGGAGAAGGCGGGCGCGACCATTACCGCGCGTCTCCAGACCTCCGGCGTCAAGTCGATCGCGCTGGTCGCGGGCGACCTGTCGGCCGACGCCCTCGCCTCCCTCGCGCTCGGCGCGCGCCTGCGCGGCTGGCGCATCGACACCTATCGCACGAAGCTGACCGATTCGCAGAAGCCGAGCGTCGAGACGCTGACCCTCGTCTCCGATGCCGTGGGCGACGGTCCCGCGATGACCCATACCGACGCGCTGACGGCGGGCACCGCCTTCACCCGCGAACTGGTCGCCGAGCCGGGCAACATCATCTATCCCGAAAGCTTCGTGGAGCGGTGCAAGCCGCTCGCCGACCTCGGCATCGAGATCACGATTTTGGACGAAGCCGAGATGACGGCGCTCGGCATGGGCGCACTGCTGGGCGTCGGGCAGGGTTCGGCCCGCGAATCCCGCATCATCGCGATGCGCTGGGACGGCACGGGTGGCGAGCAGGCCGAGCCCCTCGCCTTCGTCGGCAAGGGCGTGACCTTCGACTCGGGCGGTATCTCCATCAAGCCCGGTGCGGGCATGGACGACATGAAGTGGGACATGGGCGGCGCTGGCGCCGTCGCTGGCGTGATGAAGGCGCTCGCCCTGCGCAAGGCAAAGGCGCATGTCGTCGGCGTCTGCGCGCTGGTCGAGAACATGCCCGACGGCAATGCCCAGCGTCCCGGCGACGTGGTGAAGTCGATGTCGGGCCAGACCATCGAGATCATCAACACCGATGCGGAAGGACGCCTCGTCCTGGCCGATGCGCTGTGGTGGACGCAAAAGACCTTTGCCCCCAAGACCGTCATCGACCTCGCCACGCTGACCGGCGCAATCATCGCGGCGCTGGCGGATCAATATGCGGGCCTGTTCAGCAATGACGACGCGCTGGCGAACCGGATCCTCGCAGCGGGCGAGGCGACGGGCGAGCGGCTGTGGCGATTCCCGATGGGCGACGTCTACGACAAGATGATCGACAGCCCCATTGCCGACATGAAGAATATGGGCGCACGCTATGCCGGGTCGATCACGGCAGCGCAGTTCCTCAAGCGCTTCATCGAGGACGGCGTCGCCTGGGCGCATCTCGACATTGCGGGCATGGTCTGGGCCGACAAGCCCGGCACGCTGTGGGACAAGGGCGCAACGGCATACGGCGTCCGCCTGCTCGACAAGATCGTCACCGACCTGCGCGAAACCGCCTGACGGGATATGCGCGTCGACTTCTACCAGCTCAGCCGCGACCCTGTGGAGCGCGTGCTGCCGGTAATCGCGGCGCGCATATTGGACGAAGGCGAGGCGTTGCTGGTGGTGTCGGACCACCGCGACCAATTGGATCGCATATCGGACCGGCTATGGGATGCCGGGCCGACCAGCTTCCTGGCGCATGATCACGCCGATGCCCCGATGCCGGAGGTGCAGCCCATCCTGCTGTCCGCCGCCTGTGATCCGATAAACGGCGCGACCCGCGTCGCACTGGCCGACGGGCGGTTCCGGGAAGAGGCGCTGGCATTCGAGCGCACCTTCTATTTCTTCGATGCCGAGACGATTGCGGGTGCGCGCGAAAGCTGGCGCGCGTTGACCAAGCGCGAGGGTGTGGCGACGCATTTCTGGCGGCAGGACGGTGGCAGGTGGCGGCAAGGGCCTTAGAGGTCTGGTTGGGAATTATCTGACGCTCCCATACTCCCTTCACCTCATGGACGATCGATCAACTCGCACGGCGACGCAATCATTGGTCTTGCAAGTTCCCGGCTATAGGCATTGGGGCAAGGATCAAGAAGATCGCGACCGTGGGAGAGACGGATGAGTTGGCCGCTCAGCGGGAATGCCAAAACGGTGCGGAGAGCCGTCTACGAAAAATTTCTGAGCCAGGGGGCCAGTCAGGGGACGAGTGAACTGCTGCATGAGACGGGCCTGACCCCGGATCAGCTAAAGGCCGCCGTCGTGGAGCTCGAGCATGCGCTGATGGTGATGTGCGTCCCCGGTACGCACGATGTCGCCAAATGTCCGCCATGGACCAACATTCCTACGCGCCACCGGGTCGAGGTGGACGGCGAGCATGGCTGTTACGCAGGCTGCATGCTCGAAGGGATGAACATCGCCCATTGCTACCCCGGCAAGGTCGCGACGATCCGCACAACCTGCCCGCAGACGGGGCGCGAGATCGTGCTGAAGCTGCGCGGCAACGAAGTAGTGGAGGCGAACCCGCCGGAGATGGTGGGCCATGTCGGCATCGATCCGGCGCGCTGGGTCGATAACTGGTTTCATGCCTGCGCCAACAATAATTTCTTCGTTTCCACCGATGCGGTGGCGGCGTGGGAGACGGCGCATCCCGAATTTCGCGGCGTGACGCTGAGCCTCGACCAGCTCAGCAACTTCGCCCGCTACGATTACCGGCTCGACTATGAGCGCGGCGCGGACCCGAATAATCCCCGGTCCGGGCACCGCATGTTCGAGGCGCTGGGAGCCCAGACTCCCGGTTACTGGAGCTGAGCGAACCGACTGAACGGGAGAGGAAAAGATAATGACGATAGCAATCGATCTGACGGACAAGGTGATCATGGTGGTGGGCTGCGCGCGCGGCGGCATCGGCGGCGCGACGGCCCGGCATGCAGCGGCAGCAGGCGCGACCATCGTCGCGGTCGATTATCTGCAATCGCTGGTGGACGAGACGGTGGCGGACATCGTCGCGGCGGGCGGCAAGGCGGACGGCGTCGTCTGCAACATCATGGATGCGGACCAGACCGACCCGTTGATCCCCGGCATATTCGAGAAATATGGCCGCCTCGACGGCATCGCCAATGTGGCGGGCGGTACGCGCGACGGCGAGTGGGTGCCGCTTGACGAGACAACGACGGAGGGATTTCGCCTGACGCTGAACCTCAACCTGGAATATGTCTTTCGCCTGTGCCGCGACGCGGCGCGCGAGTGGATCAGGCGCGACGAGACGGGGTCGCTGGTCAATGTGGGATCGGTCAGTTCGCTGACCTCCGCGCCGTGGCATGGTCCCTATGGTGCCGCGAAGTCCGGCATCTCGGCGCTGACCCGCACCATGGCCAATGAGTGGCAGGAGTTCGGCATCCGCGCCAACACCGTCAATCCCGGCGGCGTCATGTCGGAGCGGGTGAAAAACCGCGCTGGCGTGGCCAATGTCGACAAGGCAGCAGGCGGCGTGGTGTTCACCAGCGTGGACGAGATGGCTTATGGCATCGTCTTCCTGCTCAGCGATCTCGCCAGCGGCATTTCGGGCCAGACGATCTCTATCGATCGCGCCCTCAGCACCAAATTCTGCGCTGGCGCGCGCAAATCCCGCAAGGAGCTACTGTAATGGAACTGGGTCTTCTCTACGAGTTCGAGGCGCCTAAGCCCTGGGCCGGCGATCATCCCTGGGGCCAGCGCGATTCCGAACGCACGGCCTATAGCGACTGTGTCGAGCAGATCGTGGCGGCGGACAAGCTAGGCTTTCACACCGCATGGCTGGTGGAGCATCACTTCCGCGAAGGGCGCAGCCACATGCCCTGCAACGATGTCGTGCTGGGCGCGCTGAGCCAGGTCACGAAGAATATCCGCCTGGGCTTCGGCGTCTCGCTAATGCCGCACGAGTTCATCCATCCGGTACGGGTGGCGGAGAAGGTGGCGACGGTGGACCTCCTGTCGCGCGGCCGCGCGGAATGGGGCATGGGCCGCTCCACGCCGATGGAGCAGGTCGCGTTCGGTGTCGATATTCCCCAGACCAAGAAGAAGATGCTGGCCGCCTGCAAGACGGTGACGGGCATGTGGTCGGAGGAATATTATGAAGAGCATAGCGAGTATCTCGACTTCCCCGCACGCATGGTGACGCCCAAGCCGTACCAGATGCCGCACCCGCCCTGCTGGATGGCCGCCTCCTCCGAAGAGACGATCCGCATGGCCGGGCAGAACGGCCTTGGCCTGCTCTGCTTCTCCATCATGCAGCCGCTGGAGAAGTTGGCGAGCCTGATCTCCATCTACCGCGAGGAGCAGAAGAACTGCACCCCCGTCAGCGGCGTCCACACCAATAAGGTCGGCGTCTACACGCTGGTCCACTGCACGGAGGATCGCAGGAATTTCGACACGAACCGCGTGTGGGATTCGATGTGGTGGTGGTACAAGACCAGCGCCGAATTCATCCTGAAGTGGGAGATGGCGTTGCTGCCGGAGGAAGCCAAGGAGAAGGCCTTCCCGCTGCTGAGCAAGCAGGCGGCAGGCGATTTCGACATCCGTACCTTCGACGAACAGGACATGGTGATCATCGGCACGCCCGAGGAATGCCTGCGCAAATTCCTGAAATATGAGGAGCATGGCGTCGATCAGGTGCTCTGCTACACCCGCTTCGGCTATCTGCCGCATGAGGCAGTGATGAAGTCGCTCCAGCTGCTCGGCGATTATGTCATTCCCGAGTTGAAGGCGGCGGGCGCCAGGCGCACCGCCCTCAATCTGGAGCAGTCCATCGCCCTCCAGGCAGCGGCGGAATAGGCGGCATGGCGTCGCCGGCAGGGCTCGATCTGGAACTGCCGGCGGAGCGGCCCGGCCATGCCCCGCCGCCTGCCATCGCGGCCTCGCGCGAAGCGATGGCGGCGGCGATGGCGGCCGGTCACTGGCGCACGCACCCCGCGCCCGCCGAGCAGATGCTTGGCGGTGTGCGGGTGCTGCGCTTCCGGCCACCTGGCGAGGTTCGGGGACAAGTGCTGCATTTTCACGGCGGCGGCTACCGGCTCGGCGCGCCGGAGATCGTTGGCCCCTATGCCGCCGCTCTGGCGGAGCGGTGCGGGGTGGAGGTGCTGTGCCCTGCCTATCGGCTGGCGCCCGATGACCCGTTTCCGGCGGGGGTGAATGACGGACTGGCGGTGCTGACCGCTTTGGCGGGAGGCGGCCCGCTGTTCCTGTCCGGCGATTCTGCGGGTGGCGGGCTGGCGGCCAGCCTTGCAGTGCTGGCGAATGCAAGGGGACTTGCGCTGGCGGGGCTGGTGCTGTTGTCCCCCTGGCTGGACCTGAGCGTGTCGGCGGCAAGCTATGCGGCCAATGGCGCGACCGATCCCTTATTTTCCTATGACTCGGCGAAGCTGGCGGCGGACCTTTATCTTCAGGGGCTGGCGGCGGACCATGTTTTGGCGTCTCCCCTGCTCGCGCCGGGCGATGCCTTCCCTCCGACCCTCATCAGCGTGGGCGATGGCGAGGTGCTGCTGGACGACTCCCTGTCCATGGCGGAGCGGCTGGGCGCGGCCGGGACGCCGGTCGACCTGACGATCGTACCCGGCATGACCCACACCGCCGTCGTGCGCGGACTGACCCTGCCCGGATCGCCCGAGACGTTCGAGCGGGTGGCGGCGTTCATCGATGCGCGGTCAGGCTGAGGCGTAGCCTAATCCCGCGACGCCCCCGAAGCGCGCCGTGCGAGGCCCAGGACGAAGGGCTGTTGCGGTGTGTCCTTGCCCTCTGGCGACACGGGGGGCGCGGCGACGGCCGGTCGCCTTTGCAGGCTTCCCTCGCCCAGTCGCCCGCGCACGACCAGCGAATGCCAGCGCTGCGCGTCCTCCACCGCCGGATTGGCAGCCTGCCGCGACTGCTCGCGCATCTGGCTGGGCGGCAATCCGAAATGGCGGGCGAAGCGGCGGCTGAACGCAGCCTCCGACCCATAGCCGGTGATCTCCGCAATCTCCGCTATCTTCAGGTTATTCTGGCGCAGCAGGTCGAGCGCCTGCGCCATGCGCCGGTCGGTGATGACCTCCATCGGGGCCTTGCCGACCTTGGCGGTGAAATGCGCGGCGAAGTTGGAGCGGCCCATGCCGACCGTGCGCGCCAGTCGCTCGACCGTCCACGGCGCGGACGGGTTCACCGAAATCAGGCGCAGCGCCTGGTCGATGGGGTCGACCTCCGGCGATTGCAGCATGTCGAGATAATGGGCATCGCTGCGCAGGGCAGCGACGAGGATCAGCGAGGCGAGCCGGGTAAGCAGCGCCGTGGCCCCTGCGCCGAACCCGGCAAGCAGGAATGCGTCGGGCCGCAACAAGGCGCCCGCCGAGCGTTGATTGGCCATGTCGACCATGATCGAGGGCGGGAGGGAGGCGCGGTGCAGGCCGTCGGGCCAGTGCATGCCGAGCCGCGCGCTGAGCAGGCGGGTGGCGACCCCGCCGCCCGCGCCGATGGTGGCGGTCGCCGGCACGTCCACCGTGCGGTCGTCGCGCAGGAAATCGAGCGGCGAGACGGTACATCCGGGCTGCGTGCGCAGCGCATGGGCCTCCCCCGACAGGATGATCGCGATCTGGCCGGGCGCAAGCGTCATCGTCCCGCAGCTGACACCCGTCAGCCGCACCGAGCCGTAGAGGGCGACATGGACGTAGACACCATCGCAGGGCGGCGCGCTGTAGCCTGCACCTGCGCCCAGTTCCACATAGTTCCAGTTGCGGCCACGCAGTTCCAGCAGGCTCAGCAGCTCCGACACCGAACCCGGCGCAAGCGGAGGAGGGATATGGGCATTCATGGGCGCACCGGCTGTCAATTTCCTGCAGGGCAAGGCATTGCCGCATTTCCAGATCGTGACGCAGCCTATATCTGGCGACGGGCGTGCGCAACCGGCGCAAAGGACGGGGGAGGGAAATGGTCAGTCGGATAGAACTCGTCATCGACGTGACGGACAGGCTTGCCCTCGGCGAACGGGCGTCGGTGGCGGCCACGATCATCCTGCCCGATCCCTCCGACCTGCCGGAAAGGCCGATCATATGCTTCGCCAAGATGGGCGGCGGCTATTCGCGCGGCTATTATACCAACGAACTGCCGGGTCCCGGAAGCGGCGCGCAAGCGGGCTGGCATGCGCAACGCGGCTGGATATTCGTGGCGATGGACCATATCGGCACGGGCGGCAGCTCTCGCCATGCGGCCGAACGGCTGAGCTATCAGCTGGTGACGGCGGCGGCGGTGGCGGCGGAGGAGGACATATTGCTGCGGCTGGCTAATGGCATCGTCGCGGCCGGTTTTCCGCCCATCCACCAGCCAGTCCGGATCGGCATCGGCCAGTCGATGGGCGGCGGGCTGACCATCGTGCAGCAGGGGCGGCATCATTGCTATGATGGGATCGCGACGCTGGGTTTCAGCGCGGTGCATAGCCATCCGCCGCGCGCGCCCGGCGGCGCACCGATCTACGTGCCATGGGTGCCGAGGGACGGATTGTTCGAGCAGCCTGCGACCGTCATCAATCAGGCAGCGCTGCGGCGCGGCATCGCCAACGAGACCTCGGACGACGTGTGGCAGGCGCTGGCGTGGGGCTTCTTCTACGACGATGTGCCGCAGGAGGTGGTCGAGGCCAATCTAACGCATCTCGACCAGATCACCCTTCGCACCGACCCGGAACCGACCGAAGACCCGGCCGACTGGCGATCCTTCTCGACGCTGGCGCAGGTAACGCAGGCGAGCATGACGCCGGGCGCTGTCGCGCCGGAGGCGGCGGCGGTCACGGTTCCGGTGCTGTGCGCCATGGGCGAGCGCGACATCGTGCCCGACCCGCGCGGGGAGCCGCGCGCGTTCAAGTCGAGCGGGAGCGTGGACATCTTCATCTGCCCGCGCATGGGCCATATGCATAATTTCGCGAGTACGCGTGCGCTGTTCTGGCAGCGGATCGAGGCGTTCGGGGAGATGTGCGCGGCGGTGAAGGCGGCGGGGTAAATTATAGTCCCTCCCCTTCCGGGGAGGGGTTGGGGTGGGGTGTGTCCTCCGCGCGATGCCTGAGATATTCGCCCTTGCCGCACTTCCCCACCCCAACCCCTCCCCGGAAGGGGAGGGGCTTAGAAAGAGAAAAGGGCGCCCCTCTCAGGACGCCCTCTCATTTCTAAGACCCCTCAACTCACTGGTCGAGGAAGCTCCGCATCTTCCGCGAGCGGCTCGGATGTTTCAGCTTGCGCAGCGCCTTCGCCTCGATCTGGCGGATACGTTCGCGGGTCACGCTGAACTGCTGGCCAACTTCCTCAAGCGTATGGTCGGTGTTCATGCCGATGCCAAAACGCATGCGCAGCACGCGTTCCTCGCGCGGGGTGAGCGATGCCAGCACCCGCGTGACCGTCTCCTTCAGGTTCGCCTGAATCGCGGCGTCCACCGGGATGATCGCGTTCTTGTCCTCGATGAAGTCGCCCAGGTGGCTGTCCTCCTCGTCGCCGATCGGCGTTTCGAGGGAGATCGGCTCCTTGGCGATCTTCATCACCTTGCGCACCTTCTCCAGCGGCATGGACAGGCGCTCGGCCATCTCCTCCGGGGTCGGTTCGCGGCCCTGCTCGTGCAGGAACTGGCGGCTGGTGCGGACCAGCTTGTTGATAGTCTCGATCATGTGGACCGGGATACGGATCGTGCGGGCCTGATCCGCGATGGAGCGCGTGATCGCCTGCCTGATCCACCAGGTCGCATAGGTCGAGAACTTGTAGCCGCGGCGATATTCGAACTTATCGACGGCCTTCATCAGGCCGATATTGCCCTCCTGGATGAGATCCAGGAATTGCAGGCCGCGATTGGTGTACTTTTTGGCGATGGAGATGACGAGGCGCAGGTTCGCCTCCACCATTTCCTTCTTCGCCAGACGCGCCTCGCGCTCGCCCTTTTGCACCATGTTCACGATGCGGCGGAACTCACCCAGCGAGGTGCCGGACGCCTGCGCGATCTCGGAGACCTCGGTGCGGATGCGGTCGACCGCCTCGGTCTCGGCCGCGACGAAGGCCGCCCACTTCTTGTCGATCTTGCCGACCCGCTCCAGCCAGCCATCGTCCTGCTCGCGGTTCACATACTGGTCGAGGAAGTCCTTGCGCGGCACCTTGTGGCGCTCCGCCAGGCGCAGCATCTGGCCGCCCAGCGCGGTCAGGCGCCGGTTATAGGCATAGAGTTGATCGACCAGATACTCGATCTTCTGCTGATGGAACTGCACGCTCTCGACTTCGGCCGTCAGGTCCTCGCGCAGCTTCTGGTAGAGGTCTTCCTTGCCCTTCGGCAGTTCCTCGCCATTGCCCAGCGCGATCAGGCGTGCCTGCTGGATCTTGGTGAAGGCCTCGAACAATTCCGTGATGCGCGCGAACTTGGCGAGCGCGTCGGGCTTGAGCAATTCCTCCATCGCGGCGAGCGACAGGGTGTTGTCGTCCTCATCCTCCGCCTCGGCCTGCGGCGTGCGCCGCTCGGTCATGGAGTCCTCGTCGTCGCCATCGGCGGCGGGTTCGTCGGCTACTTCGTCCTCATCCTTGAAGGATGGACCGGCGGTCTTTTCGCTGATCTCGCCGTCGGCGTCCTCGCTGCCCTCCTCCATATTCTCAGGCGCAGGGTCTTTGGACAGCATCGCGTCGAGATCGAGGATCTCGCGAAGCTGCATCTCGCCATTGTTGAGGGCATTGGACCAGTCGATGATGGCGTTGAACGTGGCCGGGCTTTCGCACAGGCCCAGGATCATGGTGTCGCGGCCAGCCTCGATACGCTTGGCGATGGCGATTTCGCCCTCGCGGCTGAGCAGTTCGACCGCGCCCATCTCGCGCAGGTACATGCGGACAGGGTCGTCGGTGCGGTCGACGGTGGTCGACTTCTTCTCGCCGACATTGCCGGAAGAACCATCGTCCTCCTCATTGCCGTCGACGCTCTCGACCTCGGGCTCCTGGCCCTCCTCGCCTTCCTCGGCATTTTCATCGCGCTCGACGATGTTCACGCCCATGTCGTTGAGCGCGGACATGACGTCCTCGATCTGCTCGGAGGACATCTGGTCCTGCGGCAGGGCGTTGTTCAACTCGTCGACGGTGATGTAGCCACGCTTTTTCGCCTTGGCGATCAGCTTCTTGACCGACGCCTCGTTCAGGTCGAGCAGGGGAGCGTCATCGCCGTCCTCGCCGCCATTGTCTCCGCTACC
>JBEVNC010000021.1:0-5215 GCA_040508315.1 Sphingobium sp. | reverse complement strand
CGATAGGCGAGACGCTGGTCCATGAAATCCGGCGGACGGTGACGGAAACGGACAATCTCCTTTTCTCCGTGATGACTCACAATCCCCAGCCCCTGCACATCGATGCGGAGGCTGCAAAGGCCAGCGAGTTCGGCCAGATCCTGGTCAACGGCACCTTCACCTTCGCGCTGATGATCGGCCTGACCATAGCCGACACGACGCTGGGCACGCTCATCGCGAACCTGGGGTATGACAAATTGGTTCATCCCAAGCCGGTGTTCCTTGGCGACACGCTGCGTGCCGAAACGGAGATCGCCGACCTCAAGGCGAGCAAATCGCGCCCCGGCGCCGGCATCGTGACGTTCAATCACCGCCTGTGGAACCAGCGGGACGAGATTGTGTGCCAGTGTCTGCGCATGGCTCTTTTGAAGGGTGGGAATGCATGAGGCAGCGCTCGCTCCTCGCCGTACCAGCCGACAAGCCGGAGCGCCCTTACAGCCGATCCCGTCGTCGGCGCGCTGCAACTCGACGGAAATATGATCGACGGGCCGTAGGTGAGGCATTCGTCGCCATGGAGGCACGACCATGACTGAGACATATCAGACCCTGCGCTTCGAGCGCGTGGGCGCCGTTGCCGTCATCACCATCGATCGGCCGCAGGCGGGCAACGCGATCGACGTCGCGATGTCGCGCGAACTGATGCTTGCCGCGATCGCCTGCGACCGGGATGCGAGCATCCGCGCAGTGCTGCTCCGCTCAGAGGGCAAATTGTTCTGCGCGGGTGGCGACATCGGCGCCTTTTCCGGCGCGGGCGACAAGGCGCCGGACCTGCTTTCGGAGGAGACCGCCTATCTCCATGCCGCCGTCGCGCGTCTGGCACGGATGGACAAACCGCTGGTTACGGCAGTCCAGGGTTTCGCGGCTGGCGCGGGTTTCAGCCTCGCCATTTTGGGCGACTTGGCGATCGCGGGGCGTGCGGCACAGTTCACCCTCGCCTACACCGGCATCGGCCTGACCCCGGACGGCGGCGCGAGCTGGCTGCTGCCCCGCCTCGTCGGCCTGCGCGAGGCGCAGCGGTTGATCCTGACCAACGCCCGGCTGACGGCGGACGAGGCGCTGGCCATCGGGTTGGTGACGGAAGTGGTCGATGACGATGCGCTGGATGCCGCGGCGCTGGGCTGGGCGGAGCGTCTCGCGGCGGGACCGACCAAAGCGTTCGCGCGTTGCCGCGACCTTTTGCTCGGCAGCTTCGCCGAGACGCTGGAGACGCATCTGGAACGGGAATCGCGCGGCATCACGGAAAGCACGGCTGGCGCCGATGGCAAGGAGGGGATCGCCGCCTTCCTCGCCAAGCGCAAGCCGCAATTTAGCGGCCAGTCCTGAACAAGGAAGACGACATGACCGACATTGCCACGATACAGATCGAGGACGGCATCGCCCATCTCGTCATCGACAGTCCACCCGTCAACGCGCTGGGCCGCGCGGTGCGACAAGCGATTGTGGAGAATGTCGCGGCGCTGGGCGCGCGCGCTGATGTGCAGGCCATCGTGCTGCGGTGCGCGGGGCGAACCTATTTCGCGGGCGCGGACATTTCCGAATTCGGTCGGCCGTTCGAGGCGCCGGACCTCAACGATGTCGTCGCGGCGCTGGAGAATTGTCCGAAGCTGATCGTCACCGCCATCCATGGCACCGCGCTGGGCGGCGGGCTGGAGGTCGCGCTGGGCGCGCATTATCGCATTGCGCTCGCCAGCGCGAAACTGGGCTTCCCGGAGATTGCGCTCGGCCTGCTGCCCGGCGCGGGCGGCACACAGCGGGCGCCGCGCGTCATGGACGCGGGCGAAGCGTTCGCGCTCATCACCTCGGGCAAGCCGATCCCGGCGGGCCGGGCGAAGGAACTGGGCCTCGTCGACCGCATCGCCGACGGGGATCTGTCGGCCGCCGCCATCGCCTATGCGGGCGAGTTGCTGACGACGGATGCGCCGCTGCGCCGTCTGCGCGACGAGGCGCCGAAATTGTCCGACGCGGGTCTCGATACTGTGCTGGACAAAGCAACGGTCGCCCGGTCCGAGGCTACGCGCGGCTGCGCCGAGGCGATGCGCCTTGCCCTCACCGCGCCCTTTGACGAGGGCCTCGCGGGTGAGCGCGCGATCTTCGACCGGCTGATGGACGGCGCACAATCGCGTGCGCTGCGCCATGTCTTCTTCGCCGAGCGGGAGGCGGGCAAGCTGGTCGGCATCGGCCGGGACGTGACGCCCGCCAGCATCGCGCGCGCTGGCGTCATCGGCGCGGGCACCATGGGCGGCGGCATCGCGATGAACTTCCTTAACGCGGGCATACCGGTGACGCTGGTGGAGGTTCGGCAGGAGGCGCTCGAGCGGGGTGTCACGACCATTCGCCGCAATTACGAGGCAACAGCCAAAAAGGGCCGCCTGACGGACGCGCAGGTGGAGGAGCGCATGGCCCTCCTGACCCCCACGCTGGACTTCGCCGCGCTGGCGCAGGCCGATCTCGTCATCGAGGCGGTGTTCGAGAGCATGACGGTGAAGAAGGACATCTTCGCCCGGCTCGACGCGCTGGTTAAGACAGGTGCGCTGCTCGCCACCAACACCAGCTTTCTCGACGTGGACGAGATCGCCAGCGCGACGTCGCGCGCGGGCGATGTTATCGGCCTTCACTTCTTCTCGCCCGCCAATGTCATGAAGCTGCTGGAGGTGGTGCGCGGTGCGCAAACCTCCGACGCTGCGCTGGTGACCGCCATGGCGCTGGCAAAGCAGCTCGGCAAGACGGCGGTCGTCAGCCGCGTCTGCCATGGCTTCATCGCCAACCGGATCATGGACGTGCGCCGCGTCGCGGCCGAACGCCTGCTGTTGCAGGGCACGGACATGGCCGCCATCGACGGCGCGCTGACGGACTATGGTTTTCCCATGGGCCAGTTTCAGATGTTCGACCTCGTTGGCCTGGACGTCATGGGCCGCGACAGTGATGAGCGCACGCTGATGGGCGATTTCGTCACCGCCGGGCGGCTGGGGCAGAAGAGCGGGGGCGGCTACTACGATTATGACGAGCGTCGGACGCCCAGCGCTTCGGATGCGGCTGCCGCGATCATCCGCGACCATGCTGCGCATCTGGGGCTGGCGAGCGCGCCCGTCGCGGCGGACGACATACTGCCCAGCCTGCTCTATCCCGTCGTCAATGAGGGCGCGCGGCTAATCGAGGAGGGCATCGTCCAGCGCGCCTCCGACATCGATGTCGCGCTGATCGCGGGCTATGGCTGGCCTGCGCATAGCGGCGGCCCGATGCAATGGGCGCGGGAGATTGGATTGACGCGCATAGTCGATGCGCTCGACGCAGCACAGGTTTCCGTATCGAACGAGCTGCGCAGCGCGGCACGCAGCGGGCAATATTCCCGATAGCTTCGAAACCTCTGTCCGCACCCAATTCAACCACCGCCATTTCCTTCGGGGGAAGATTATCATGACGACCGATTCCGTAAGCCTGAGCGTAGGGGGCAAGGCGCTGGACTATGGGGTCATGGCAGGAACCGTTGGCCCGCAGGTCATCGACATCCGCAAGCTGTACGCTCAGACCGGAAAGTTCACCTACGACCCGGGCTTCACCTCGACGGCGAGCTGCCATTCTGCGCTCACCTATATCGATGGCGATGAGGGCATATTGCTGCATCGCGGCTATCCCATCGATCAACTGGCCGAACAATCGAGTTTCATGGAGGTCTCCTATCTGCTGCTGAACGGGGAACTTCCCTCAGCGGCCGAGCTCGATAGCTTCACCAACACCATCACCCGCCACACGATGGTCCATGAGCAGTTGGCGAGCTTCTATCGTGGTTTCCGTCGCGACGCCCATCCCACGGCGATCATGTGCGGCGTGGTCGGCGCATTGTCCGCCTTCTATCATGAGGTCACGGACATCAGCGATCCGGTGCAGCGCACTATCGCCAGCCATCGCCTGATCGCGAAGATGCCAACCATCGCGGCCATGGCCTATAAATACTCCATCGGCCAGCCCTTCGTAACGCCGCGCAACGACCTTAGCTACACCGCGAATTTCCTCAACATGACCTTCTCTGTCCCGGCGGAGGACTATCATCTCGACCCGGTGATCGTGGACGCGATGGACAAGATCTTCATCCTGCACGCCGATCATGAGCAAAATGCGTCCACATCTACGGTGCGTCTCGCCGGTTCGTCGGGCGCCAATCCATTCGCGTGCATCGCGGCGGGCATCGCCTGTCTGTGGGGGCCGGCCCATGGCGGGGCGAACGAGGCCGCACTCAATATGCTGCGCGAGATCGGGACGCCCGATCGCATTCCGGAATATATCGCGCGCGCCAAGGACAAGAGCGACCCGTTCCGCCTGATGGGCTTCGGCCACCGCGTGTATAAGAATTTCGACCCGCGCGCGAAGGTGCTGTCGAAGGCGGCGAGCGATGTGCTCGACAAGCTGGGCATCAGCGATCCGGTACTCGACACCGCACGTGAGTTGGAGCAGATCGCGCTCAGGGACGATTATTTCGTCGAGAAGAAGCTGTACCCCAACGTCGATTTCTATTCGGGCGTCATTCTGTCGGCCATTGGCTTTCCAACGGACATGTTCACCGTCCTCTTCGCGCTCGCCCGTACCGTGGGCTGGGTGGCGCAGTGGAACGAGATGATATCCGATCCTGAGCAGAAAATCGGCCGTCCGCGCCAGCTCTATAACGGCCCGACGCAACGCGACTATGTCGCGGTGGATGAGCGGTAAGCTTGCCATCCTGCGCTGCGGCATGCGTTGAACGGCGCGGGCCCTTGGCTACCCCAAGTGTCCCGCCAAGATCTGAGGCTTCAGGCGAATTGCCGCAAAACCCTGTCTTCGGCGCGCAGGAGGGGCTCGAGCTGTTCACGCAGTAACTGGGAAGGAGCGGTAGCCTTGCCGCCCCGCTTCATGACCAGCATTGCCTCGGCAATGGCGGTGCATATCCCAATCGACCGGCAGACCTGGGTGCTTGCCATCATGGCCGTCGCGACCAGCAGGCCGAGCCGCGCCCGCGACCAGCCAGAGGATGGCATAGGCGCCGATCCGGACAAGGATCGCGCGGGCCATCCTGTCATGCCTACTTTACGGAGAAGGCGTAGCTTCCCTCGATGCGGTGCGTGTCGGCGGTGACGGCGTGCCAGTCCAGCTTGTAGGTGCCGACTGGCAGCGCGCGGGGCAGGGTGACGGTCAGCGTCTTGCCATC
>JBEVNC010000246.1:0-5617 GCA_040508315.1 Sphingobium sp. | reverse complement strand
CGGTCGCGCTCATCCTGTTGTCGGCGGGCAGCGAGGGGATGCTTTCCGGTTACAGCCTGCTTGCCATCGGCCTGATGAACGCGATCATGTTCCCGACGATCTTCAGCCTCGCCAGCGAGGATCTGGGGTCGCGCGCTGCCGAGGGGTCCGGCCTTATCTGCGTCGCCATCGTCGGCGGCGCAGTCGTCCCGCCGCTCACCGGACAACTTGCCGACATGAGCGGCAGCCTCGCCCTCGCGCTCGGCTTGCCGGCCCTTTGCTATGTCGTCATCGGACTATTCGGTCTCTGGGCGGCGCGGGCCAGATAGCCGGGCATCATGCGGGTTCCGGATAACCTTATCCGACCCGGCGGCGTGAAAGCGCGATCTCGCGCGCCGAGGGGCTAGAGCGCGACAGCGGTCATATGGTGCCGCAGATCGGGCAGGCCGCCTTTCGACTCCGTTGGGATTGCTCTATGGGGCCTCCCCGATGCCCCGCAAAACCTCCCACAAAACCACCCGCAAAATCGCCGTCTTAAGCCTGCTCCTGCTGATCGTGACGGGGGGATTGCTTTGGCTGCTGTCGGTCTTCGGCTGGTTCAACCCGGCCCCGACCGCCGTCGACTGGCCGGCCGCGTTGACAACGGTGGCGGGCGACGGGGTGCGGGGGCGGGTCGATGGCCCGCCGACAGCGGCGCGTTTCAGCGATCCGTTTGCGGTCGCGATGGACGCGCAGGGGACGCTCTATGTAGCGGACGCCGGAGACACCGGCCATGTCCGCCGGATCGATACGCAGGGCAATGTCACGACCCTGCCGGGATCGTTCGACACACCCTCCGGCCTTGCCGTCGACAGCCATGGCAATATCATCGTCGCCGACACGGGCGCCAATGCGATCCGCAGGATCGGCGCGGATGGCATTGTCACGACGATCGCGGGGGGTAGTGGGGCCGGCTATCGCGACGGCTCGTCCGCCGAGGCGCAATTCGATGGCCCTATCGGCGTCGCGGCCGACGACAAGGGCAATGTCTATGTCGCGGACAGCTATAATGACCGTATTCGCCTGATCACCGCCGATGGCTGGGTGAAGACGCTGGCGGGGCAGGGCACGCCGGGTTTTGCGGATGGACGGGGAAGTGCGGCGGCGTTCGATACGCCGACGGGTATCGCGCTGGACCGCGATGGTGCTCTCCTGGTCGTGGACAGCGGCAACAATGCGATCCGTAAGCTGGGCCTCGACGGCCATGTCTCGACGCTTGCCTGTAGCGATCCTGCCGACGGCAATGGCTTGCTGAAGGGCGCGGTCGGTCTGGCGCCGACATGGGACGGGTTCGTCTATATCGCTTCGTACCAGCGTGGGCGCATCGTCCAGATGTCCCCGATGGGCGAACTGCGCGTGCTGGCAGGACAGGGATCGACGATCGATGGCAATGCCGGTCTCGGATTGATCGGTCCTGCAGGGCTGGCGGTCGACCGGGCCGGTGCACTTTATGTCGCCGATGCGTCGGCCTATGCGATCCGCAAGCTCAGCCCACGCCGCGCCGATGCCGCCGTCATCGGGGTCGCCATTACGAAACCGCAGCCGCCATCGCTGGTCCGCATCCGGCCGTTCCCATGGCCGGTCGGCCCGCAATGGGGCTGGCACGAGGTCGTCGGGAGCATGGGCGAGGTGCGCGGCAATTATCAGGGCGAAAGCCGCCATCACCTCCACGCCGGTCTCGACATCAGCGCCCCTGTGGGAGCGAAAGTGCTGGCCTCCGCCGCGGAGACGGTGCGCGATCCCCTGGCCAACTGGAATGTCGGTGGCCTGAACGAAGGGCTGCGCATCGACCAGATGACCTATATCCACATGCGCGTCGGCCGCACGCCGGATGGCAGGCCGCTGGACCCTGCACACTTTCAGTTGATCCGCGATGCCGATGGCCACGTCATCCGCGTCCGGATCAGGCGCGGCGCCCGTTTCCGGGTCGGCGATCCGCTGGGCACGATCAACAGCATGGCGCATGTCCACCTCGAACTCGGGCCGCCGCGTGGCAAGGTCAACGCGCTATCGCTGCACTTTCCCGGCTTTGGCGATCATGTCGCGCCGCATATCGACGATGTGCATCTTCTCGATGCGGCCGGCCGACGCCTCGGCGCGAAGGAGGACGGGCGCCTTGTCGTTCCGGCCGCCGGCGGACGCATCGGCATCGTTGTCGAGGCATGGGATCAGGTCGATGGCAATGCGGCCCGCCGCCGCCTGGGCCTCTACAAGGCGGGCTTCCAGATATTGAAGGCCGACGGCAAGCCCGCGCGTGGATTCGAGCGGCCGCGCATAACGCTGGAATTCGACCGGATGCCCGAAGCGCCCGATGCCGCGAAGATCGCCTATGCGCCTGCCAGCGGCGATACGGTGCACAGTGACCAGCGCACGCGTTTCCTCTATGTCGTGACCAACAAGGTGCATTTGGGCGAGGCGCAAGAGGGTGGCTGGGACCCGGCGGACCTTCCGCCCGGTAAATATACGATCCGCATTCTTGCCGCGGACAAAGCCGGTAACGTCGCATCGGCAGGACGTGATCTTGCGATTACGATCCGCTGATCTTGTCGGGAGGGCGCGAGCCGTCCGCGTCACGGGATCGATGGAGCCATGGCCGGGTCTTTCGGCGCTCTCCGACCGCCGGTCCCATGAATGGCATAGAGCGCCGGGAACCCGCACCCCCACGCCACGTTCACGCAGTCCAGATAAAGACGAAGTGGATGTAAATTGGCGGACCCCTCAGAGACGACATCGCTCCTCGCTATCGCCAGGCCCGATACTATCGACGTGCGATCGCGCGACGGTGACAAGCTTGGCCATGTGCACTATTTTCTGGTCGACAAGTTTTCCGGGCAGACAAGCTATGCCGTATTGAGCATCGGCGGTTTTCTCGGCCTTGGCAAAAGCTTCTATCCTGTTCCGTTCTCATTGCTGGCATATGATGCGCCCAATGATTATTATATCGTCACGGCGGATCGCCGCCTTCTTGAGGGCGGCCCGAGCTGGGCGAATAATGCGCCGGAATTCAATCCGGCCTATGCGGATCGTGTATCGAGCTATTATTCCGAAGTCATCTGAACCGACGATGCCGGGCCATGGGGCCCTGCATTGACATGCTTTGCCAACCTGGAAAGTAATTTTGAAATGTCCGAAGCAGCAAGCCGGGATATCATGACATCCGGCAATGTCGCTTGCGTGGACATGATGGGTTTCAATCTGGTCGACCTGACGGACGATCCTCAGCTGATCGCCATCACCGATTTCGCTGCCCAATTATGCGAAACGCCCATCGCATTGGTGAGTTTTGTCGAGGAAGACAGGCAATGGTTTCCCGCCAGAACAGGTCTGGATGCCAGGGAGACCCCGCGCGAACTCTCTTTCTGCGCCCATGCGATGCTGCAGGACGGGATAATGATAGTCCCGGATGCGCGCGAGGACATTCGGTTTGCCGACAATGCTCTGGTCTGCGGTGAACCCTTCATCCGGTTCTATGCCGGAGCGCCGCTGGTGTCAGAGAATGGGACGCCGCTGGGGGCGCTGTGCGTGATCGACCGCGAGCCCAGGGACGGCCTGACCGCGATCCAGCAAAAAGGGCTGCAGGTGATGGCCGCCAATCTGGTCGCGATCCTGAACCAACGCGACGTCGCATATCGCCGCAACCGCGAGCGCGGCGATCAGGAGGCGATGTTCCGCACCCTGGCGGACACGATGCCGCAGATGGTGTGGTCGACCCTACCCGATGGCTTTCACGACTATTATAACGCGCGATGGTATGAATTTACCGGCGTCCCAAATGGTTCGACGGACGGCGAGGGATGGAATGACATGTTCCATCCGGAGGATCAGGCGCGGGCATGGGCCGTCTGGCGTCACTCGCTGGATACGGGCGAGCCGTACGAGATCGAATATCGACTGCGGCATGCCGAAGGGTCCTATCGGTGGACCCTGGGGCGGGCGCTCCCGATCCGCGACGAAAACGGACAGATCACGCGCTGGTTCGGCACATGCACCGACATTCACGACCACAAGATGCTTTCCGGCCAGCGCGAACTGCTGGCCCATGAACTCAGTCACCGTATCAAGAATATCTTCGCCGTCATCATCGGCCTGATCGGTTTCTCCGTGCGCAGCTATCCCGAGTTGCGCCCGCTGGGCAAGGAGCTGAGCGAGCGCATCCTGGCCCTGAGCCGCGCCCATGATTTCGTCCGCCCGCACAGCGAGCAGTCCCGTCCGTTGGGCGATCAGAGCAGCCTGCACGGAATGCTGACCACCCTGCTGAGCGCCTATGGCGAGCGGATCGCGATAGGCGGCGACGATATCGAAATCGACGACCGCTCCGCCACGCCGCTGGCCCTCGTCTTCCACGAACTCGCGACGAACGCCGCCAAATATGGTGCGCTTTCCGTGCACGGTGGTCAGGTGTCGTTGCGAACCGACGCAGGCCAGTCGGAGGTCGGCTTTCATTGGGCGGAAAATGGTGGGCCCGAGGCTGTGACCCCCGAGCGCGAGGGATTTGGCAGTTCGCTGATCAAGATGAGCGTGTTGGGGCAACTGGGCGGGCGCATCGATCGCGAATGGAATCCGTCGGGGCTGAGCGTCGCCATTCACATTCCCAAGCCCGTACTCCACCGCAAGGCCGCGATCTGAACGGGCACGCAGATGCCCGATGGCGAAGATCCGGCGATGCTGTTACGGGCCTGCGCGCGATCAACTGCGGAAATTGAAGATGCTGACGACGATTCGACCGGGCCCGACGTTCAAGGACAACCTTCAGCAATTGCCGCCCATCGACGGTGTGCAGCGCATCGACCTTTTCGACGGCACTGGAGCATTGATCGCCAGCATCGAAAATCAGCCAGGCAAGCAAGGCTCGCTGGCCGTCTACCACTATCTCAAGCAGATATTCGACATACTCGATGCCCGAGCGGCGGAGCATGGCCTGGCCGTGTTTGCCGAGCATAGCGCGGATGCCCGCGCTCGTCCGGGCGTGCACCCCAATGTCGACCGCCTGCTGGCGATCGTCGCGGGCGGTCCTGCGCTGACCATCGAAGTCGTCGCAGCGGCCTAAAGCCGACATCAGTCGATAGCGGTATCAGTCCGCCTTCTTGCTCTCCGCTGCTGCCAGCACGCGAAGGACGTTGCCCGACCATATTTTCTGAATGTCGGCTTCTGAATAGCCCGCCTTGAGCAGCGCGGCGGTGATCCGTGGCAGGCCGACAATGTCCTCCATGCCCGCGACACCGCCGCCGCCGTCCCAGTCGAGGCCGATCCCGACATGATCCGGCCCGACGACCTTGAGCGCATGGAGCATGTGCGCCATGAAATCGTCGAACGTCGCCTTGTCGGCGTCGGGATAGAGGCGGTCGATTTCCTGTCGTTTCGCCAGAAGGGCGGCGCGCTTTTCCGGCGACAATTTGGCATCTTCGCGCATCTGCCCGAACAGCGCCGTCAGCGCCTTCTGCCGCTCCGGGTTGGGTTTGGATGCGCGCAGATACGCGCCATAGGCGTTCATCTGGATCACGCCGCCCTTCGCGGCGAGCGCCTTGAGATGATCGTCGTCTATGTTGCGCGGGTGGTCGTAAACCGCCTTGCATCCCGAATGGGTCAGCAGGATCGGCGT
>JBEVNC010000242.1:0-4769 GCA_040508315.1 Sphingobium sp. | reverse complement strand
CCATTGTCCGACTATCTGGCGCGGCGCGATGCGCGCTGGCCGATCTGGATGGCGGTGGTGATCGTGCCGGTCACGGCGACATTGGCATTATGTGCGTTCATCGCGCCGGCCCAATGGTTCTTTCCGCTCATCGGGTTGCAGGTGCTCATCAGCGGCCTGTTCTCCTCGCCCCTATTGTCGCTGGTGGTCAGCCTGCCGCCGGTCTGGGCGCGGGCGACCACGGCGGCGATCAAATATACGCTGATCCAGCTGGTCGGCATGGGGGTCGGACCGGCACTGGTGGGCGCGCTCAGCGATTATCTACGGCCGGAATATGGCGAGGAATCATTGCGTTATGCGATGATCGCGGCGCTGGTTCTCGCGTTCCCTGCAGCGCTGCTATACTGGATGGCGGCGCGCCGCTATCTCGTGGACCGCGCAGCATCGGCCGCCCGGTTGGAAGAAGACAGCGCCCCGGCGGCCGTTCAATAGAACACGCCGCCCTTCATCACGCGCCGCACGCGGCCCTGCACCGGCAAGCCGTCGAAGGGGGTGTTCCCTGCCGCCGCCGCCATCTTGCGCGAGTCGACCCGCCACGGCGTATCGGCATCGATGAAGATGAGATCGGCGGGAGCGCCCGCCGCAAGCCGACCAGCATCGAGGCCAAGCAACCGCGCGGGATTAGCCGCGAGGAGCCGCATCAAGGCAGGCAGGCTCAGATGCCCCTCGCGCACCAGATTGAGTGATAAAGCCAGCAACGTCTCCGCCCCCGCCATGCCGGGCGCGGCATCCTCGAACGGCAGGCGCTTGTCCTCCGGCCCGCGCGGGTCATGGCTGGAGGTGATGACATCGACAATACCATCCGCCACCGCGGCGATGGTCGCGAGCCGGTCATTCTCCGACCGCAGCGGCGGGGAGAGCCGGGCGAAGGTGCGAAAGTCGCTGGTCGCCGCATCGTTCAGGAACAGATAAGCTGGGCTGGTGCCGCACGTGACGGGCAGCCCCTCCGCCTTGGCCGCGCGGATCAGCGCGAAACCCTCCGCCGTCGTCACCAGCCGGAAATGGAGGCGGGCGCCGGATACGCGGGCGAGGGCGATGTCGCGTGTGATCGCGATGGCCTCTGCGCAGGACGGTGCGGCGGGCAGGCCGAGCCGGGTCGCGGTTTCGCCCTCGGTCGCGATGGCCCCGGTCGTCAGGCCCCGGTCCTCGGCATGGCTCACCACGACGAGATCGAGCGCCACCGCATAGCGCAACACGCGCAGCATCACGCCCGCATCGGCAATGGCGGCGCGGCCCGTCGCGACGCCGCGCGCGCCCGCCGCCTTCATCATGGCAATTTCGGCCAGATCCTTGCCGCCAAGGCCGCGCGTCGCCGCAGCGAGGGGATGGACCCAGAAATCGGGCTTGCCCGCGCGCCCGGCATGCTGGACGAGGCCGGGGTCGTCCAGCACCGGCGAGGTGTCGGGCATGAGGGCGGCGCGCGTGATGCCGCCGAAGTGAAAGGCGGGCTTGTCCGTCTTGAACACGCCCAGGTCCACGATGCCGGGCGCGACGATCAGGCCGCCCGCGTCGATGCGCTCTACATCTGCCGGAACGTCGCTAGGGTTCACTGCCGCGATGGCAGGCCCATCCACCAGCAGGCGGCCCTCGGTCAGCGTATCGGCCACCGGATCGCACAGTCGCGCATTCTCGATAAGGATCATGCCCATCCCTGCACCCCCCGTGCGCCGCGCGTCAGCACGTCCAGGCAGGCCATGCGCATGGCGACGCCCATCTCCACCTGTTCCGTGATCGCCGACCGAACCGGGTCGTCCGCCACGCCGCTCAATATCTCCACGCCCCGGTTCATCGGGCCGGGATGCATCACCAGCGCATCAGGCTTAGCGAGGGCAAGCCGCTCCGGCGTGAGGCCGTAAAGGGCATGATATTCCCGGCTGGAGGGAATGAAGGCACCATCCATCCGCTCATTTTGAAGGCGTAGCATCATCACCACGTCGGCATCGCGCAGCGCCGTGTTGAAATCATGATAGGGCGTCACCCGGTAACGCTCGATCTCGGCCGGCATCAGCGTGGGCGGGGCCACGACGCGCACCTGAGCGCCCAGCGCGGTCAGGCAGAGCATGTTGGAGCGCGCCACGCGGCTGTGCAGCACATCGCCGCAGATGACCACGATCTGACCTTCGACGCTGCCCTTGCGAGTGCGGATAGTCAGCGCGTCGAGCAGGGCCTGCGTCGGATGCTCATGCCGCCCGTCGCCTGCGTTGAGGACGGGGCAATCAACCTGATCCGCGATCAGCTGCACTGCGCCCGACGACTGGTGCCGGATCACGATCACGTCCGCGCGCATCGCGTTCAGAGTGACGGCAGTGTCGATCAGCGTCTCGCCCTTCTTCACACTCGACTGGGCGGCATGCATGTTGATGACGTCCGCGCCGAGCCGCTTGCCCGCAATCTCGAACGACAGCAGCGTGCGCGTCGAATTTTCGAAAAAGGCGTTGATCTGCGTCAGCCCCGCCAGCCTGTCGTCATGTTTGCGACTGGCGGCGCGATTGAGCGTGACCCAATGCTCGGCCTCGTCTAGCAGATAGCGGATTTCATGGGGTTGAAGGCCCGCAATGCCGACAAGGTGCCGATGCGGAAAGGGTGTGGAGACGTTCATCAAAGCCGCGCGATAGCGAAGGGGCGAGGCGGGGGCAACAGCGTCCTTGCCCTCAACCCATCGCCAGCCCGTCAATGGCCCCTTGCAAGATGTAGCTGGCCGCCAGCTTGTCCACCAGTTCGGCCCGCCGTGCCCGGCTGGTATCCGCTGCGATCATCGCGCGGGTGACAGCCTGCGTCGACCAGCGTTCGTCCCACAACAGGATCGGCAGGTTCAAATCGGCGAGGTTGCGGGCGAAGGCGCGGCTCGACTGGCTGCGCGGGCTCTCGGTGCCTTCCATGTTCAGCGGCAGGCCGATCACCAGTCCGCAGACCAGTTGCGCGGTGAAGATGGCGCGCAGCTTCTCCTTGTCCTTGAAGAATTTGGTGCGGCTTATCGTCTCCGCCCCGCTCGCAAAAGTCCACTGGGCATCGCACAGCGCGACGCCGATGGTCTTGGTCCCGACATCCAGCCCCGCAAGGCGCCCGCCCATCGGCAGGGCGTCGCGGAAGGCGGCCCGGTCCAGCGTGATCAGTGTTTGAGAAATGCGTCCAGCCTCCGCGTGGCATCTGCTCGGACATTGCCCCAGACCAGCATGTAATCATAGACGTGGTAATTATTGCCCGGCAGCACATAGGGGCCAAGATCGGGTTCGCCGTCGATAATGAGCAGGCCGCGCCCCTCGCAACGCGCACCGACACCGGGCCGCAGGAGCGCTTGCACGCCTTTGTCGTCGCGCTTCGTCATGCCGAGATTGGCCGTGCCGCTCGCCCCTGCGCCCGATCCGGTCAGCGGATTGACGCACAGCATGGCGGTGCCCTTCCTCGGCTGGCCGGTCAGCCCGCGCTGGCTGTCGAACGGTCCGACGATGTAGCCAGCGTCCGCGGGCGCGGCGAAACTCTGCCAGCCAGCGATGCAGCCAGCCTGTCCGGCACTGCGGCAGGCGGGCAGGCCGAGCGCGGGGAGGTCCGCCGTCACCGATATCGGCCAGCCGACCAGATAGGCGGCCGCGATGCGCGTCGCGACGGGCTTGCCCGCGACCTTTTCCGCCAGCAACCGCATGAGGTGGCGCGCACCTTGGCTATGGCCGGCCAGGATCAGAGGGCCGGTCGGGTTCTCGGCCACGAAGGCGTCGAAAGCGGCGGCGACGTCGCGATAGGCGGCATCAAGCGCCTGTGCCGCTTCCGGCTTGTCGGTCAGGAACGCGCCGAAGGTCGCCTGCCTGTAGCGCGGTGCCCAGACGCGGCCGACATCGGCGATGCCATTGGCCTCCAGCCCGATGAAGGTCCGAGCGAGTGCGTCGGCATCCTCGTCGGCATCGGGCGCATTCCACCCGGCGCGGTCGATATAGGATGTAGGATGCACGAAGAAGATCGCGGCCCGCGCTTCCGGCGGGCGAACGGGACGCACGGCGGCATCGTCGGGCAGGGCGAGCGCCCCTTCCGACCCCTGTTCATACCAGAAGCGCGCATTGCCATAATCGGCCGCCGTGCGCGGCGTCGGCGCGGCGAACGCGACCGATGGCACCAGCGCGACGCGCAGCAACCGGTCGCCCCACAGGCTGTAGGTAAAGGCCGCGATCAGCACGACGACAATCGCGCCTGCGAAGAAAAAGAGGAACTTGCGTGCCAAAGCGACTTTCCGTCAGAGCGTTCGTCGCGGGCGATTAGCGCGCCTTGCGCCCATTTGCCAGCGCGGGCAGGCGGGGTTAGCGTCGAGAACTGCAATGGCGACCGGGAGCCGGGCGATGGACTGGAAAGATGCCGACACGCAGCCGTGGCCGCTGCGGGCCTGGGCGCTGGCTCTGCTGGGCGCAGTGGCGGGGTTGGGCGTCTACCTGTTGGTGGACGACGTTCCGGGCAGGGCGTCAGGGAGCGACGACTCGCGGCTGCGCTATGCGGTGGCGACGTTGCTCGGTGTCGGGTCGCTGGCCTTCGCACATGGCTGGACACGCGGGCAGTCGTGGCGCGGCTTTGTTTCCGGCGGGGCAGGCGGCTTGATCGTCGCCCTCGTATTCCTGTGGAACGGCACGCCGGAGCATGACTGGAGCGGCGGCGAAAGCTGGCGGATCGTCGCCGCGATGTTGTGCGTGTTCATCCTCGTACCGCTGGTGCAGGCGTTTGAAGAAAATGGAGTTATCACCCCAAGTCAT
>JBEVNC010000232.1:0-6503 GCA_040508315.1 Sphingobium sp. | reverse complement strand
ACATTGTGTTGCGATACGATTATCTGCCGCTCGCGGAAGTGCTGGAGGTATTGGCGGCGAAGGCAGAGATGAAGCATGTCATCGTCACTGGCCGCAACGCGCCGGAGGCGCTGATCGAGGCGGCCGATCTCGTCACCGAGATGACACTGGTCAAGCATCCCTTCCGCGAACAGGGGGTGAAGGCGCAGCGGGGGGTAGAATATTGACCGCCGATACCGCACACGCGCTGGAGGATATCCTGACATGGCGCAGGGATGTGCGCCATTTCGAAGATCGCCCGGTCGCGGAGGCCGAGATGGAGCGGCTGTTCGCACTCGCCCAGTGCGCGCCATCGGTGGGCAATAGCCAGCCATGGCGGTTCGTGCGGCTCCGCGACGCCGGGATACGCTCCGCTCTTGCCGACCATGTGGACGAGGCCGTGCAGGCGGCGGGCCAAGGCTATGATGGGTCGCAAGCGACGCTTTATAAGTCACTGAAACTGCATGGCCTTCGCGAAGCACCGGAGATCGTCGCGGTGTTCTCGGATGAGGCGCCGCTCGCGGGCCATGGTCTCGGCATTGCGACCATGCCTGAGGCGCTGCGCTATTCGACGGTCCTCGCCATCCACACGCTTTGGCTCGCGGCGCAGAGCCACGGGATAGGCGTAGGATGGGTGTCCATCGTCGATCCGGCGCGGGTGTCGGCGATGCTCGAGACATCTCCGCACTGGCATTTCGTCGCGCTGCTCTGCGTGGGCTATGCGACCGAACCATCGGACACGCCCGAACTGGAACGGCGCGGCTGGCAGGCGCGGCATGACTGGCGGGACAATGTCAGCGAGCGTTGATCTGCCTTGCCAGGCTGCGCGCGGCGTCGACATAGGCGGGACCGCCGCAGACGGTCCATGCCTGCGGCAGGCGCAACCGCTTGATGTCCTTGAGCAGTGGATGATGCAGCATCTCCGTCCCCTGATCGACGACGCGGTCGGTGGCGCTCTCCACGATCAGATAGTCGGGCCGCGCAACCATCATCTCCTCCAGCGTCATCTGCGACAATACCGGCTTGCCCAGCTTACCCGCAAGATTGACGAGGCCCAGCCGGATCATGAGGTCGTCGATCAGCGTGCCCGTGCCGGTAAGGAAGCCGCGCCGCTGATAATAGGCGGCGACCTTGCCCCTCCCCGCGTGCGGAATGGCGGCAAGGTCGCGGTCCATGCGCGCGATCAGCGCCTCGCCGCGCTCGACATGGCCGACCGCCTTTGCCACTTCGCGGATCTGCGCGACGATATCGGCATAGCTGTCGGCGGGTTTCAGATCGACCATCGGATAATCTTCGCTCGCCAGCACCGACATGATGCCGCTGCGCCGCGCGGGCACGCCGACGACGAGATCGGGATCGATGGCGAGCACTTCCTCGGCCGACCCCTTCAATATGGGCAGGCCGCGCGTCTGCGCCGCCGCCGCCGACATGTCCGCATTGGCGGCGTTGCGGGTAAGCCCCGCAATCTGGCTGCGATCCGCCAGCGCCAGCAGATATTGATCCGAGCACAGGTTGAGCGAGACGACACGCTTGGGCGCCCCGTGCGCGCTCCCCATTGCCAGCGTCAGGGCGCCCGCCATGAGGCCGATGGACAGAAAATTTCTCATGCCGCCCCCATTAGCAACACGACTCCGGGACACAAGCGTGACGGAGCGACCGATCCATTGCGAGGTATTCGTGCCCTACCCCCCTCCCCCTGACGCGCGCCAGTACCATGCGCGGCATCCCGTGTTGCTGCCCGCATTGTTGGTCGTGGTGGTCGTCGCGGCCATCGTCTCCCTCGGTGTCGGTGCGGCGCCCATTTCGCCTGCGCGGCTATGGGCGGTGGCGACGGGCAGCGGCGACCGGGTCGCAACAGCTATCCTGCTCGACCTGCGCCTGCCCCGCCTGCTGCTGGGCCTCGGCGTCGGCGGCATGCTTGGTCTCGCGGGGGCGGCGCTGCAAGGGTATCTGCGCAATCCGCTGGCCGAGCCATCTGTTCTGGGCGCGTCCAATGCGGCGGCGCTCGGCGCGGTCGGGGCGCTCTATTTCGGACTGGCGGAACTGCATATCATCATCCTTCCCGCCCTGTCGGTGGCCATGGGACTGCTGGCGCTCTTGTCCCTCTTCGCGCTGGCTGGGCGGTCGGAGAGCGCGCTGACGTTGATCCTTGCAGGCATCGCGGTCTCGACGCTGGCCGGAGCGGGGATCAGCCTGGCGCTCAACCTCTCCCCCAACCCCTTCGCGGCGATGGAGATCACGACCTGGCTGCTGGGTTCCATAGAGAATCGGTCGATGGAGCATGTATGGATCGCCCTGCCCTGCATCGCTGTCGGTGCCGCGCTGCTGCTGATCGACGGGCGCGCCCTGGATGCGCTGACACTGGGCGAGGATGGCGCGCAGGCGCTGGGCGTCAACCTGAAGCGCACGCGGCTGCGGCTCCTGCTCGGTGTCGGAATCGGCGTCGGCGGTTCGGTCGCGGTGGCCGGGTCCATCGGCTTCGTCGGGCTGATCGTCCCGCATCTGGTGCGGCCCCTGACCGACCGCAGTCCTTCGTCCGTCCTTCTGCCGTCCATGGTGGCGGGTGCGGCGCTGCTGACCCTCGCCGATATCTCCGTGCGCCTGATCCCCACCCATAACGAACTCAAGCTCGGCGTCGTGACGGCATTTCTGGGTGTTCCGGTCTTCCTTGTGCACCTGCTGCGGGAGCGACGGCTATGGTGACCGTCACGTTCGACCATGCCTCCGTTGCGCTGGGGCGGCGCCCGGTGTTGCACGATATTTCCACCAGCTTCTCGCCGGGTTCTCTGATCGGTATCGTCGGGCCGAACGGAGCGGGCAAATCGACGCTCGTGCGTGCGCTGCTGGGCCTTCTGCGCCCCGCGGGCGGCGCGGTGCTGCTGGATGGCAGGCCCGTGAGCGACCTGCCCCGCCGCCAGGTCGCGCAGGCGCTCGCCTATCTGCCGCAGGGCCAGACGCTGCACTGGCCGCTTTCGGTCGAGCGGCTGGTCGCGTTGGGCAGGTTGCCGCATCTCGGCCCGATGTCGCGCATCTCGGCCGAGGACATGGCCATCGTGGAAGCGGCGCTCATCCGGGCGGATGTCGGGCATCTGCACGGCCGGATCGCCACCGAATTGTCGGGCGGCGAACGGGCGCGGGTCATGCTGGCACGGGCGCTGGCGGTCGGTGCGCCGGGACTGGTGGCGGACGAACCACTGGCGTCCCTCGACCCCGGCCACCAGATCGACGTCATGGACCTGCTCGCCAATGAAGCGCGTGCGGGCGGCTTGGTCGTCGCTGTCCTGCACGACCTGACCATGGCGGCGCGCTATTGCGACCGACTGCTGCTGATGGATCAGGGCAGGCTGGTGGCGGAGGGCGCGCCGCTCGACGTGCTGACGCCCGAGAGGCTGGAGAGCGCCTATGGCATCAAGGCCCGCGTTGACCGTGTCGATGGCTGGCCGCTTATCGTCCCGATGCGCCGCATCCGATCCTAGAGGCGGCATATCTGGACGGGCGGCGCGCCATGCTCCATATTGCGAACGATTCTGAATTGGGGGAGTGTCATCGTGCCAGCCTTATTGTCCATCGCGCTCGCGGCCGCGGTCGTTCCCGCGACCGCTGTCGAGGCCAACCAGTGGTTCACCAGCAAGGAGAATCCCGATACCGCGCTGAAGGTGGCGCAGCGCGGCGCGATCACCTACACCATCGACGTGGCGCCCGATGGATCGGCGATACGCTGCGGGACGCAGGGCACAGGCGGCCTCGACCGCAAGGTGTGCGAACTGGTGATGCGGCACGCCCGCTTCCTCCCCGCCAAGGATGCGGACGGCAAACCCGCCTTCGCCACCTATGAAGGCGTGGCGAGTTTCCTGCTGCCCGGCAGGAATTCGCGGCCGGATCGATCCAAACTGGTGATCCCGGTCGATACGCTGCCCGATGGCGTCACCAGCCCCGCCTTCGCCCGCGTCGCCTTCCTCGTCGATGCGGCAGGCGCGATCAGCCACTGCGCGTCCACCGCCGGGGAACGCCGCCGCTTCCAGCAGACCGTGGAGGCGCTGGGCCCCGTCGCATGCCACAATCTCGCCAAAAGCTACCGGCCGGTGCCCGCGCGCGACGCTGCGGGCAATGCCGTGGCCTCTGTCCAGAGCGCCCTCGTCCGATTCGAGACGCCCAAGGCTCCCTGACACTCATTGACGCCCGCCCACCCTGGTCCTATTGGCGCGGCTGCGACAGGTTCCCCTTGACCGGGGATGAAAATGGGAACGGGGTTTAAGACCCCGGCTGCCCCTGCAACTGTGAGCGGTGAGCCATCGGGCCATATGCCATTGGGATCGCGAGATCCTGAGAAGGCGGTCAGAACCGGCATCGACCCGCAAGCCAGGAGACCTGCCTGTCGCGGTCGTCTTTCGTGCGGACAGGGTGTTCCGGGCGGACGGGGGTAAACCCGCTAGACGACAATGTCCGGCCGCGCCTTTCGCGGATCGATGTCGTGCGCCGGTCTGGCTGCGGCATGGTCCGTGGACGTGGCCCTTTGTCTGGTGCCCGATTCAATGAAGACCTTTATCAGCTTCGCCTCCCTCCTGCTGTCGTCCACGGTCTATGCCCAGGACGTCGCGCCCCCGCCGGACGCAGCCGCCGATGCCGAATCCGGCGCGATCATCGTCACCGCCACCCGCCTCGCCACGCCGGTCGATCAGGTGCCCGCGTCCGTCACCGTGCTGGACAAGGACGCCATCGACCGCGCGCAGGACGTCGGCGTCACCGAATTGCTGCTGCGCACGCCGGGCGTCTCGATCTCCCGCAATGGCGGCTATGGCACGGCCACGTCGCTGCGCATCCGCGGCGCGGAGACCGACCAGACCGTCGTCGTCATCGACGGGGTGAAACTGAACGATCCCTCCTCGGCGGGCGGCGGCTATAACTTTGCCAATCTGCTGACGGGCGATGTCTCGCGGATCGAGATATTGCGCGGGCCGCAGTCCACCCTGTGGGGCAGCCAGGCGATCGGCGGCGTCGTCAACATCGTCACCGCTCTGCCGCAGAAGGAACTGGAGGGCAGCTTCGACGTCGAGGCAGGCTCCCGCCAGACGGTGAGCGCGCGGGCCGCCATCGGCGGCAGGACCGGCCCCGTTGCCTGGCGCATCGGCGGGCAGAGCTTCACGACCGACGGCATCTCCGCCATCGCCCCTGCATTCGGCGGGCGCGAAGCGGACGGCTACACCAATCGCAGCGTCACGGGACGGGTCGAGGTCGAGGTCGCACACGGCGTATCGGCGGACCTGCGCGGCTATTATTCGCACGGCCGCAACGAGTTCGATGCGACCAGCGCGGACAGTCCCGCTTATGGCACCAACCGCGAATTTGTCGGCTATGCGGGGATCAATGTGGACCTGCTGGATGGCCGTTTCCGCAACCGGATCGGCTATGGCTATACCGACACCGACCGCGAGAATTTCGACCGCCGCAATGCACGCCCGCAGACATTCGATGCGGCCGGGCGCAATGAGCGGCTCGAATATCAGGGCAGCTTTGCGATAGTCGACGGCCTCGTCGCGCTGTTCGGGGCGGAGAATGAGAAATCGCGCTTCCGCAGCGTATCGCCGCCCGCCGCTCTTACGACGCCGATCCCCGCGCCCGCCATCGGCAATGCGGAGATTACCAGCTTCTACGGGCAGCTCAGCGCACAGCCGGTCAAGGGCCTGACGCTGACCGGCGGCGTGCGCAACGACAACCATAGCCGCTACGGGTCCAAGACCCTGTTCTCCGCCGGCGGCATATGGGCTCTGCCGACCAACACCATCTTGCGCGCCAGCTATGGTGAGGGGTTCAAGGCACCGACCCTCTACCAGCTGTTTTCGGAATATGGGAACGCGGCCCTCAATCCCGAACAGGCCCATGGCTGGGAAGCGGGCGCGGAACAGAGATTTTTCGGAGACAGGTTCAGCGTCGGCGCGGTCTACTTCGACCGGACCACGACCGACCAGATCATCTACAATAGCTGCACCGCCTCATCGACCCTGCCGCTCTGCTTCCAGCCCGGTACGACCATCCGGCGCGCAGGCTATTACCAGAATGTCGCGCGCGCACAGGCGCATGGGCTAGAGGTGCAGGCGGCGGCGCATCCGGTGGAGGGACTGACCATCGACGGCAATTATAGCTGGACCGTGGCCGAGGATCGCTCGGCGGGAACCGCCAATTTCGGCCGTTGGCTGCCCCGGCGGCCGCGCGATACCGCCAATGGATCGATCAGCTATGCGTGGCCGTTCGGGCTAACCACGGGCGCTGCGGTACGCTGGTCCGGCCACAGCTTCGACAATGCCGCCAATGCGCAGCGCCTTGACAGCTACACGCTCGTCGATCTGCGCGGCGAGTTCGCCTTCACGCCCGCGATCAAGCTATTCGCGCGGATCGAGAACCTGTTCGACGAAAACTATATGACCGCCTATCGTTACGGAACGCTGGGGCGCAGCATATATGTCGGCCTGCGCGGCCGGCTGTGATGG
>JBEVNC010000205.1:0-5705 GCA_040508315.1 Sphingobium sp. | reverse complement strand
CGATGAGCGGAAAGAACCATTGGGCCGGCGCGATGAACGCACATAATGCCAATGTCGCCGTGACCGGCACGATCACCACCGCCATCCAGATCGGCCAGCGCGCATCGCGCCGCGCCAGATAGTCGGACAATGGCCCGCCTAGCAGATGCCCGATCAGCGAACCCGTCCCCATCGCCCCGCCCAGCGACGCTCCGATGACGAGCGGACTGAGGCCATGCGACCGCTCCAGAAAGGCGGGCATCCACCCAACCAGGCCGGAGACCAACACCGTCTGCAAGGTCGTGCCCGCCAATAAGAAAGGCAAGGTGCGGATGCGCAGCAGCGTCTTCAGGGTCGTGAGAACGTCTGGCTGCGCGAATTGGCGGGTGATCCCGTCGGCCAGCCCCTTGGTGATGTTACGGACGGTCAGCAGGATGAGCGGACACAGGATCAGCCCCGGCAACCCCGCCAGCACCAGCGCCCAGCGCCAGCCATAATGGGTCAACGCCCATCCACCCGCACCCAGCCCCAGCGCCATGCCGATGGGCGCGCCCATGAGGTAGAGCGACATCGCGGTCGCACGCTGGCGCGGCGGAAACATGTCGCTGATGAGCGCCTGCGACGGTGCGGCCGCCCCCGCCTCCCCGAAGCCCACGCCGACGCGCAGCAGGAACAGTTGCACGAAGCTCTGCACCGAGCCGGACAGCGCCGTCATCAGGCTCCAGAAACCGATCGCCGCGCCGATGATGAGCTTGCGCGAGGACCGGTCGGACAGACGCGCCATGGGGATGCTGACGACGACATAGGTCAGCGCGAAGGCGATGCCGGTGAGGAGGCCGATCTGCTTGTCGCTGAGGCCGAATTCATGGCGGATCGGCTCGACCAGGACGAACAGGATCTGCCGGTCGATAGCGGCGCAGGCGCCGACCAGCATGAGGATGAAGAGGACATAGCCCCGATAGGCAAGGCTGGGCAGTTGTTCGGACGTGGGGGGAATGGGGGCCGCGATATTGTCCTGTGCGGTCGCGCGTGCGTCCATCATGTCCTCTCCCTATACTACGGTCCGGTCGTTTGGCGCCGGGTTCCGCGAAATGGGTGCAGGGTGGCTAATGGGAACGGCGGGGTCAACGGTTATTCTTGGAGTAGCCGAGCGATTACTTGGCATCCTCACCTTAAGAGGGTCGTTGCGAAATTGTTTCTTAATCGTCATTCCCGCGCAGGCGGGAATCCAGAGCCACGCAAGACTTCGCTTGAGACCCTGGATTCCCGCATGCGCGGGAATGACTTATGAACGATGCATCAACCCCCTCACGGGAGGGGCTTCATTCCGTCTACTTGCCTTCAGACCTTAGGCAACACCCCGTACATAGGCATCCACCGTACCGGCGCAGCCGATCTTGTCGTCGCCCTCCAGGTCCGCATAGCGCGCGACATTATCCCTGATCGACGGCCCCTTCGCGCCACAGGCGCACGGACGGAAATCGATAGACACCTTGTCGCCGGAGATCACGCCGCCCCAGCGCCCGTCGAGCGACAGGTCGAAGAAGGCTGCGCGCCCCTCATATTCCTCAGTCATGCTCATCGGCAGCAGATTGTCGCCGCTCTTGTCGAGGATCAGCGGGACGACCCATGGCGGCAGGTGGTAGCGACCGCCCTTCTGGCATTTGGGCATGCCTGACTGGAGCTCCTGCATGCTGTAATTCTGGAAATTGCGCTCGGGCCGGATGTTGAACGTCTCGAACACGAACTCCTGATAGTCGGCGGGCAGCAGCGCGCGCTTGAGGCCGCCGCCGACATAGATGGAGTTTTCGGGGTTGAAGTCCTTGGCGCTGTAACCGCGATCCCGCACCGCCTTGGCCACCTGATAGAGATTGGCCCACAGGCCGGCGACATGGATCTTGCTCTCGCGCGCCTTGACGATCTCGTCGGCGGCGATTTCGACCGCATCCTCGATGGCCTTTGCCCGCACTGCGGACGTCGCCTCGAAATCGGCGATGTCAGCGGGTTTGGCAGTGCCGTCTGCTATCGCCTTTCGCAGCACCACCATCTTGGTCAGGCTGCCCACCGTCACCGGCGGGATGGGGAAGTGGAACGGCTCATAGGCCGGGTCCTGCAACGCCTCGCGCTGGCCAAGGCCGGTATAATGATTGCGCGGCACCGATGCGATGGCGCCCGTGCTGAACATGCGCCGGTCCTTGGCGGGGACGATGCCCGAACCCCAGCTATAGCCCTTCACCGTTTCCTTGCGGCACCAGTCCATGTCCTTTTGCGACGCCACCAGCATCGCGGACTTGCCGGTCGTGCCGCTGGAGCAGGAAACGAAGAAGCCATTATCGGCCAGTTTCGTCACCCAGTCGTCGATGTCTCCGGAGTCCTTCACCTTGTCGACGGGCACGCGGTGCGTGGACACGGTGTCGAGCCAGCGCGACAGCCGGTCCCAGCGTTCCTCGCGCAGCCATGCCTCGGGATAGCTCTTGTACGCGGTGTGCGGAAGCAGGAGCGGCACGATGCCTTCAAGGCTGCGGACCTCCGCAATGCCCGCATCGTCGGCGCGGTGGCCGACCAGCTTGATCTTGTCCTTCCGCTCCTGAAAGCGCTCGTTCATCGCCTCGATCTGTGCGGCGCGCACCTGCACATGCGGAATGTCGTAGCGGTCATCCGCATCGACCAACTTCGTTAGACGTTCGACAGCCTCACCCATATAATGCTCCTTCTCTTCGCTTGTTCGACGCGGGGAGTAATGATACCGATACGTTTCGTTACTGCCGATTCGAGCAGAAAGGCAAGCAGATTCTTCGCGACCCCCTCCCCGACGCCCCGGCCCGCACGCGGATAGGACGGCCCACCCGCAAGGAAGCGGAGCAGCGCCATGCCGAGATGCTGGAGACCGCGCTCGACATGTTTCTGGAGAAGGGGTTTGAGCAGACGACGATAGATGCCATCGCGTCCACTCTCGGCATGACCAAGCGCACGATCTATGCCCGCTATGAGGACAAGGCCGCGCTGTTCAAGGCGGCGGTGCAGCAGGCCATCGAGCGTTGGATCATGCCGGACGAAACTCTGGCGTCGCTGGAAACGGACGATCTGGAAGGGTCGCTGTTCGCCATCGCCCGCATGCGCGTCGCCCATGTGCTGACGCCGCAGGGCATGAAGATGCAGCGCATCCTTGCAGCGGAGGCTTACCGCTTTCCCGAGATATTCACCGCCGCCTATGATCAGGGCAGCAAGCCGGTCATCGCGTTTCTGGCCGGGCTGCTGCAACGCCATCATGACGCGGGCGCCATCGACGTGCCGCGCCCGTTCATGGCGGCGACCGTGTTCCTGGGCATGGTCGTGGGCGGTCCCACGCGCCCGGTCGCGGTCGGCATCAAGCCCGATCCGGCGGCAGTGGAGGACCGGCTGACCTTCAGCGTCAAACTGTTCCTGGAGGGTGTGAAGCGCCGCTGATGGCGCAAGGCGCGCCAAGCGGGCACAGTATTCCGAGGGAAAAACAGAATCGAGAGGATCGGGGCATGCAGGCGGAGAGCGACCGAGGGCGATATGTGGCGGAGTTTCGGACCCACTGGCGACTGCTGAGCGCGGCGGCGCTGGGCATGGCGACGGGTACGGCGCTCAATATCTTCACCGTCGCGCTGTTCGCACCCTCCCTGATCGCAGAGTTCGGCTGGTCCAAGTCGGTGTTCGCGCTGCACGGCACGCTCGCCCTGCCCTTCATCTTTCTCGGGCCAGTGATCGGCTGGCTGACCGACCGCTATGGCGTGAGGCGCGTGGCGATGGTCGGCATCATAGGCCTGCCCTTCACGCAGATCGCGGCCAGCTTCATGACCGGCAGCATCGCGGTCTATTTCGGCCTCAGCTTCTTCCAGCTCATGCTCGGCGGGACGACGACGGCGATGGTCTATTCGCGCATCGTCGCGCTCAATTTCCGGGAAGCGCGCGGGCTCGCTCTCGCTTTCGTCGCGAGCGGCACCGCGCTGATGGCGGCGCTGTCCAGTCCGCTGCTCGGCGGCATCATCGACGCCTATGGCTGGCGCACGGGCTATCGCTGCCTTGCTGCCTTCGCGGCGGTCTCAGGCCTCGTCGTGCTGCTGCTGATGCCGTCGGATCTGCCCGCACGGGCGATGGCGAGCGAGGGGCAAGGCAAGGTCCGCATGCGCGACTATGTACAGGTGGTGCGTAGCCGCGCGTTCCTGCTGATCGCGCTGGGCCTGTGCCTGTGTAACATGCCGCATGCGCTGATGACCGGACAGTTCAAGGTGATGCTGCTCGACCGCGGGCTGGATTCGGCCAGCGGGTCGTGGATATTGTCGCTCTATTCGCTGGGCGTCGTTGCGGGCCGATTTGGCTGCGGGCTGGCGCTTGACCGCTTTCCCTCGCACATCGTGGCGGCCGTGGGCCTCGGATTTCCGGCCATCGGCTTCTTTATTCTTGGCTCGCCCGTCGCGACCCTGCCAGTCATCGTCGCCGCGACCGCGACCATGGGGCTGGCGCAGGGTGCGGAGATCGACCTGCTCGCCTATATGACCGCGCGCCACTTCGCGAGCGAGGTCTATGGGACGGTCGTCAGCCTGATCTACGGCGGCATGGTGGTGTCGGCCACCATCGGATCGGTCATCCTGAGCGCCACGCTGCACTATACCGGGTCGTTCGTGCCCTTCATCATGCTGCTCGGCGTGGTGTCGCTGATCGGCGCATCGATGTTCATTCCGCTGGGCTCGGGGCCACGCGCGCCAAAGCCAGCCGCCATATAGAAGGAGCCGCCATGACCGAAACCACCCCAGACCGCCGCGTCGCCGTCATCACCGGCGCAAGCTCCGGCATCGGCAAGGCGACCGCAAAGGCGCTGCTCGAACAGGGCTGGCACGTAATCGCCCATGGCCGCGACCCGGAGCGGACGGAGGCTGCCGCGGTCGAACTTGCCGCCACCGCCGCGCTCGGCGCGCGGCTGGACGTGATCCGGGGCGACCTGTCGCTCATGTCCGACACGGCGCGCATGGCAGCGGACATCGCAGCCCTCACCGACCGCGTCCATGTCCTCATCAACAATGCCGGGGGCACGCGCGCCGAACTGGTCATCACAGCGGAAGGCAATGAGGCCACATTCGCGGGCAATCACCTCGGCCACTTCCTGCTGACCGACCGCCTGCTGCCACTGCTGCGCAAGGCGGCGGCGCAGAGCGAGCCGGGCGCCGTGCGGATCGTCAACACCTCCTCCGCCGGGCATGCCGCATCCCCTCCGGTAGATTGGGGTGACCTGCAATATACGCGCGATTGGCAGTCGGGCCGCGTCTATTGCCTGGTGAAACTCTATAATGTGCTGTTCACCCGCGAATTGGCGCGGCGACTGGCGCCGGAGGGGATCGTGGCCAATGCGGTGCATCCCGGCACCATCGGCAGCAATTTCGCCAATCACTGCGAACCGGGCATGAAATCCTATATGTTCGCGCAGGATCTCCGCCCGCCCGAGGAAGGCGCGGACACGTTGATCTGGCTCGCGACGTCGGTCCAGGGCGGCGAGCAGAGCGGGCTGTATTTCCACAAGCGCGAGGCGATCGCGACGTCGGAGCAGGCGCAGGACGACGCGGCGGCGCTGCGACTGTGGGAGGAGAGTGAGAGGTTGCTGGGACGCGTGGTGGTTTGAGGTGATCTTGAGGCCCCTCCCCTGACGACGGTCGTTACAAGATAGTCCTCCTGATCGTCATTCCCGCGAAGGCGGGAATCCAGAG
>JBEVNC010000202.1:0-11444 GCA_040508315.1 Sphingobium sp. | reverse complement strand
CATATGGCACCCCCGTGGGGGCCTTCTGGTTTCAAGCTGGCAGGCTGTATAACCAGTTCGACTAAATCATCGATTTATATTCAAATACTATCATCGATACTTCAGCCTATATTTGCGGATGAAATGATCCCGTTGCCGAGGAGCATTATAGTTCGTCGAACGATGAGAAATTGTGGTGATGCAGGGAGGCGTAGAAACCGCCCTTGTCGATCAGCTGCTGCGGCGATCCCTGTTCGATGATCGCGCCATCCTTCAGCACGACGATGCGGTCGGCATCCTTCACGGTGGCGAGCCGGTGTGCGATCAATATGCTGGTGCGGCCCTGCATCAGGACGCGCAGCGCCGCCTGGATCTGCGCCTCCACGAAACTGTCGATGCTCGCCGTCGCCTCGTCGAGGATCAGGATGGCGGGGTTCGCCACCAGCGCGCGCGCGAAGCTGAGCAACTGCCGCTGCCCGATGGAGATATTCTGGCCGCGCTGGTCGAGCAGCGTGTGATACCCTTCCGGCAGCGACGCGATGAAGTCATGCGCGCGTACCGCCTTCGCCGCCTCGACTATGGCTTCGTCGCTCACGTCCGGCGTGGTGAAGCGGATATTCTCCGCGACCGTGCCGGTGAACAGGAAGGGTTCCTGCAGGACCATCACCACCTTGCGGGCGATGGACTGCTGCTGAACCGCGCGCACATCCTGCCCGCCGATCAGCACTTCGCCCGACCAGATGTCGTAGAGGCGGCAGATGAGCGCCGCGATGCTGCTCTTGCCCGATCCGGTCGGCCCGACGAGCGCCACCACCTCGCGCGGGGCGATGTCGAGCGAGAAGTCGCTGAGGATGGGCTGGCCGGGCCGATAACCGAAGGTGACGTTGCGCAGCGATATGGACGGTTCGGTGGCGTCCAGCGGCACGGCGTCGGGACGGTCGGCGATATCGACCGGCACGTCGATGACCTCGAAGATGCGGTGTGCCGCGGTCGTCGCGCGCTGCGCCATCGTATATTGCTGCGACAGGGTGCGGATCGGCTCGAAGAAGCGCTGAACGTAGAAGATGAAGGCGACCATGACGCCGACGTCCGTCCGCCCCTCCAGCACCAGCCATGCGCCGCCGAGCGCGACGATGCCCATGGCGATGCCGGTCAATATGTCGATGGTCGGCACCATGATCTGCGCCATCCACGCGGAGGCGACCTGCGCACGCAGATTTTCCGTCGCCTTGCGATCGAAATCGGCGAGGTTTGCCTTTTCGCGACGCGTTGCCTGCACGACGCGCACGCCGTTGATGTTTTCCGCCAGCGCGCCGTTGACGATGGACGATGCATCGCGGGCATGGGTGAACACGACGCGCGCCTTGGGCAGCCACAGTGCGCGCACGCCCATCAGCACCGGCAGCAGCAACAGCGTGAGCAGAGCCAGCCGCCATTCGAGCGCGAACAGCACGCCGATGATGCCGACGAGCAGGGCAAGGTCGCCGACCGCACTGACGGACGTTTCGAAAAATTCCTGAAGCGCGTTCACGTCGCCCTGCAATCGCGACATGATGCGGCCGACATGGCTCCTGTCCATGAAGGATTGAGAGACGCGCTGGAGGTGCGCGAACATCTCCCGCCGCAAATCGAAGATGATGCGCTGCGCCAGCCGGGCGGCGGTCACGTCGCTCAGATAATTGGCGGCGCTGTTGACCAGGATGATGACGCCGAACGCGATCATGATGATCGGCAGGCCCCAGCTTCCCGGCTTGTCCATCAGACTGTCGACCGCGCCCTTGATGAGCAGCGGGATGGCGATCTGCGCGGCCACGAAGGCAAGGATGGTGGCGACGGCGGCGATGGCCAGGCGGCGGTGCGGCCGGATGAACGGGGCGAGGCGGCCGACCGCACCCTTGTCCATCTGGCCGAACAGTTCCTCGCGTTCCTCGCGCTCGGCGAGGCGGTCTTCCTCGGCGGCGGCGTCGTCCAGCGTGGCGGTGGCAACTGCTGCGGTCATGCGTGTGCCTCCTCGCGCGGCGCGGATTGCGTCTGAAGCGTGTAGAGCCGGGCGTAATAGCCGCCCGCCGCGATCAGGTCGGCATGAGAACCGCGCTCGATGATGCGTCCCGCGTCCAGCACGAGAATCTCGTCGGCATGCATCAGGGACGAGAGGCGGTGCGAGATGATGATCGTCGCCTTGCCCTCGGTTGCGCTGCGCAGGGCATGACGAAGCCGCTGCTCCGTCGCGGCATCCACGGCGGAGGTGGAATCATCGAAGATCAGGACCGACGAGTCCGGGAGCAGACCGCGCGCAATGGCCGCGCGTTGCCGCTGTCCGCCCGACAGGCGCGATCCGCGCTCGCCTATGGCCGTACGGTATCCGGCGGGCAGGCCAGCGACATGATCGTGAAGCTGGGCGGTGGTGGCTGCGTCCCGGACGGCCGTGCGACGGGATTCGGGCTCGGCATAGGCGATGTTGCGCTCCACGCTGTCGTCGAACAGGAACACGTCCTGCGCAACGAGCCCGATGGCGGTGCGGACCGAATGGAGTGTCGCGGCGCTGATATCCTGCCCGTCGAACAGGATGCGCCCTTCGCCCGGATCGTAGAAGCGGGCGGCGAGGTGGGCGATGGTCGACTTGCCGGCACCGGCCGGGCCGACGATGCCGAGCGTATGGCCGCGCTCGACCGCGAAACTGACGTCGCGCAGCGCCCATGGCGCGTCGTCGGCATAGCGGAAGGACACGCCCTCGAACGCCAGCCTGCCGTCGGTTATGGCGAGCGGTCTCGGCTCGGCGGCGTCGCGGATATTGGGTTCGCGGTCGAGTATCTCGAACAGGCGCGTGCCGGACGAGACGGCGCGCGCTCCTGCATTCATGATCATACTGATCTGCCGCACCGGCATCTGCAAGATGGTCATGAAGGCGAGAAATTCCGCCAGTTGCCCGATGGTGATGGCGCCCGCCGCGATCCGGTACGAGCCCAGCCACAGGACGAGCAGCATCGCGGAATAATAGGCGGCGTTGATGTGCGCCATGGAGCGGGCGCGGATCTGGATACGCTGATTGGCATAGCCGAGCGCGGCATTGCCTGCCTCGTCGAAGGCCGCCATCTGGTGCGAGCGCGCCGGGAAGGCGCGGACCACGCGCGCACCCTGCAAATTCTCCTCCATGACGCGTGTCAGCACCGCCATGCGCTCCTGAAGCCGCGTCCAGGCGAGGCGCAGCCTGATCCCCATGCGGCCCGCCAGCAGACCGACGATGGGCAGGAATGCCAGCGTCACGGCCGCCATCACCGGATCGCGCGAGAACAGGAGCCAACTGCCCACGCCGGTCAGTATGACGAGTTGCACGATGCGCTGAAGCCCGACCTCCAGAAAGCCGCGCACGCCCTCCAGATCCAGCATGCCGCGCGTGATGAGGTCGCCGGAATGGATGCGGTCGTGAAAGGCGAAGTCGAGCCGTTGCAGCTTCTCGAAGAAGGCGAGGCGAAGGTCGCGCCCGACGCTCTGCCCGACGCATTCCGCATTATAGCCCGCCGCCATCTGGAGCAGGCCGCGCAGCGCACTCGCGCCGACGAGGAGGAGGGCCGTCAGCGCGACCGGCGCCAGCGCCGCAGTGCCTGCGCCCGCATCGCCGGTGATCGCGACCGCCTGATCGACGGCCCGACCCAGCAGGCGCGGGACCATGAGGTTGGCGAGGGCGGCACCAAGGCAGGCGAGCATGGCCAGCGAGAAGCGGGCGCGATAGCGGAAGGCCTGCGCGACCACCCGGCGAAGGATCGGAAACGCGTTCGCGCGATCGAGCCCGAGCGCGGCAATGGCCTCGCCCGCGCCGTAGCCTGTCGGCCCGTGCGATGCTGATTCGCCCCCTTGGGCCATGGAAACGGTCCTTTTTGCTCTGCTGGCCTCAGCTACGCGCCCCGCTGTCGCTGGTCCCTTTAATATTTCTGTTCCAGTATTGAGGATTGGTCGATCCGCGCGGCTATGTTGTTCACATAGCGGTAATTGAGGAATAATGATTGGACATGAGGGCCGCGCGGACGGCCTATTCGGCATCGGAGCGGGGCTTTCTGCCTCTCGGATGGAGGCTTTGTTATGAGAGGTGTCGACCAATCTCGTCAGCGCGATGGTTCCCATTGGGTCGGGGTGGTCTTTGCGCTGCTGTTGATCGCCCTGGCCGGTATTGTCCTGGTCTATCGGACCTGATTGGCGGCGTTTGTCACCCTGGACTTGTTTCAGGGTCCATTTCTCCTTTTGGATCGTCGCTCATGGAGGCGCCATGGATGCTGAAACGAGTTCAGCAGGACGGTAAAATTTAGGACGCCGGGGTTACGTCCCCATAGCGGTTGGCGAGCGACTGCGCCGTTTCCCACACTTGCCGCCTGATGTCGGGCACCGCGATGATCTCCCAGCTTTCGCTGCGGGTCAGCGGGCCTACCGCCAGCAGGTCGGGCTGCAATTCTCCCGCCGCGCTGCGAAGCTGGCCGCCCGCTTCCACGTCCAGCCCCAGATGCAGGGGATCGGCGACCGCCAGGCCCCGGTCCCGCAGGTCGCTGAGCAGGGGATCGATGCATTTCGCGATGTCGCCGGACGGCCCGGTGCAGTTGATGATGCGCTGGACGGGCACGGTGCGGCGGCTGTCATTGCCGCGCACGCGCCATGTCACGACCGCGCCGCCGTCGGTCGCGCTCGCCGCTACGATCTTGCCAGCGACGAAGCGCAGGCGCCCCTCCATCTGGAGCGCGCTCACCTTCTGGTCGACGCCGGGGGCGAGACGGTGGCGGTGCACATCCCAATAGGGCCGCAGATGCCGCAAGAAGCGCGCGCGCTCCGCGACGCTCATCGCCCGCCATATGTCCTGTGTATGCGGCCGCAAGGCGTCGATGGCGTATCGCCAGCCGACTTCCCCGGCACTGGCGCGGACCTCCCGCAACAGTTTTGCGCCGGTCGCTGTCGGGGCGTCAGCCAGCTTGGCGTGGGGGCCGACTGGCGAATGGCTGCGCGGTCGCAGCCCGCGCCGCGAAAGGGCGTGGATCGTGCCCCTATGGCCCGCGCTTTCCAGCGTCAGTGCCACGTCGACCGCCGTCAGGCCGGAACCGACCAGCAGGATATCGTCCTCCGGCGCCAGACCCTCGGTCGCGCCGGGGCTCCATGGATCGGCGAAATAGACGGGCGGTGCGAGATCGCCCAGCACCGGCAGGTCGCTCGGCGCGAGATTGCCTTGCGCGAGCACCAATATGTCGCAGGCGATACGGCCATGGCCCCTGACGTCCACGCTCCAGCCGCCGCCATCCCGCCGCGTCGCGCGCTGGGCCTCGCCATGAATGACGGTCAGCCTTTGTGCATGGTCGGCGAGCGCGGTGTCGAGCAGGTGGCCGATATAGGCGCCGAAGGTCCGCCGCTCCACGAAGCGGTTCTGCGCGGTGGTCTGCGACGCGCCTAGCCAGTCCAGGAAATGGGTCGGCACATCGGGAAAGGCGCTCATGTTCGATGCGCGCACGTTCAGCAGATGCTGGGGATTGTCGGTGGAATAGGCCACGCCCCGTGCGACCCGCGCATCGCTGCGCTCGATCAGCACGACATGCACGCCGCTCAGCCGGAGCAGATTGACCGCAAGGAGCGTGCCGCTGAGGCCGGCGCCGACGATGGCGACGCAGGGTTGGGGGAAGGGCTTTGACATGCCCTTCCCCTAGGCCAGTATTGTCTACAAGATCAATTGACTTGATGGTGAAAGCGCCGTGTCGATATGTTCGGAGGGCTGCTAGGGACAGCCCCGCCCGATGATGTCAGGCCGCGCTCCGGCTCGCTCGCTCCGCCGTATAGCGGTTTTCCGGAACCGGCAGGTGTAGGCTCTCGCGGAAGGTCTCGCCCTCATACTCCTCGCGGTATAGGCCGCGCGCCTGCAGGATCGGCACGACCTTCTCCACGAAGAGGTCGAGCTGGCCCGGCAATGTCTCGAAGATGACGAAGCCGTCCGCCGCCCGGTCCTCGAACCAGCGTTGCAGTTCGTTGGCGATGGTCTCCGGCGATCCGATGAAGGTGCTGCGCGGGGCCGACAGCCGCTGCACCACCTGGCGCAGCGTCAGGTTCTCGGCACGTACTTCGCCCAGGATGCGCTTCGTCGCGCTCTGCTGACTGTTGAGGCCGATATGCTCGACATCGGGGAAGGGGGCGTCGAGGTCGTACTGCCGGAAATCATGGTCGTTGAACGAACGCGACAGGAAACCGAGGCCGGTTTCGAGCGATTCCAGGCCCGCCAGTTCGTGATATTTGCGCTCCGCCTCCGCATCGGTCTCACCGATGATGGGCGAAATGCCGGGCAGGACGAGCAGCTCGTCGGGGTTGCGGCCAAAGCCCTTCGCGCGCCCCTTCACGTCCGCATAATAGGACTGGCCATCCTCGTAGGTCGCAGCAGCTGCGAAGATCGCATCCGCGCGCTTGGACGCGAAGTTGCGACCGTCGTCGGACGCGCCCGCCTGGAAGATGACCGGCTGCCCCTGCGGTCCGCGCTTGATGTTGAGGGGGCCGCGCACGTGGAAATGCTCGCCCTTATGGTCGAGGCGGTGGAGCTTCTCCGCATTCACGAACACGCCGCTTTCCTTATCGGCGACATGCGCGTCATCCTCCCAGCTATCCCACAGGCCCTGTACGACATCGAGATATTCGGCCGCGATCTGGTAGCGGACATTGTGCGCGGGATGTTCGGATTTCGAGAAATTGGCGGCGGTGTCGCCCAACCAGGATGTGACGACGTTCCACCCGGCGCGGCCGCCGCTGATATGGTCGAGCGAGGCGAACTGGCGCGCGACGTTGAACGGCTCCGAATAGGAGACCGTCAGCGTGCCGACGAGGCCGATATGCGATGTCGCTGCCGCCAGCGCCGACAGGATCGTGATCGGCTCGAACCGGTTGAGATAATGCGGGCTGGATTTTTCGGTGATCGACAGGCTGTCGGCAACGAACAGAAAGTCGAACTTGCCCTTCTCCGCCAACTGGGCCTGCCGCTTGTAGAAGGCGAAGTTGGTGCTGGCGGAGACATCCTTGTCGGGATGGCGCCAGTCGTTCCATGTGCGGCCGACACCATGAAGGATGAAGCCGAGCTTGATCTTGCGCTCTGCGCTCATGTGACAAATCCTCTTGAAGCTATAGTGCCGGATTTAGGCTTCGCGGGGCGTCGACACGAACGCAGATGCTCAATAGGCTGATGATGTTTTGAAATAGTGGGGGCGCTATTTCAGCGCGAAGCCCAGTGCCTTCAATGCGTCGCGCAGGCGCTGGCGGCCATTGAGCGACGCGGCGCTGCGGCTGCGGGTCAGGATAGAGGCGATCCATCCCGTCACCTCCTGCCCCTGCGACTGCTGGAAGGCGCGGGCGGTCTGGTCGTAGGACTGGATGGCGGGGCGCTGCGCCTCCAACTGATACTGACCGTCGTGCAGGATGGCGCTCTGCGGCAGGCGCGGCTTGACTGCCGCCGGGCGATCCGCGTCGGGCCAGCCGACGACGAGGCCGAAGGCGACCACGGCATGGGGCGGCAGGCCGACGACTGCGGCGACCTCCTCGGGCTTGTTGCGGAGCGCACCGATATAGACGGTGCCGAGGCCAAGCGATTCCGCTGCCACGACCGCGTTCTGCGCGGCCAATGCCGCATCGACGGCAGCAACCGTGAAGCTTTCGAGAAAGGCGAGACCCTCGACCGGCTGGCCGGCGTCGGCAGCGATCAGGTGCGCGCGGGCGAGATCGGCGACCCACAGCAGGATAAGCGGCGCGGTGCGGATATGGACCTGGCCGCCTGCCAGTTCGGAAAGGCGCTCGCGCTGCGCGGCATCGCTGACCGCGACGACGCTCCACAGCTGGAGGTTGGAGGAACTGGCGGCGGACTGGGCGGCAGCGACCAGCGTCGGCACCGTGCCCTCCGGCAATGCATCGCCGCGATAGGCGCGCACGCTGCGATGGTTGAGCAGTTGGGCGATGGTGTCGTTCCAGATGATGCACTCCGGAACCGCCTCGCCATAGCGGGCTGTAAGGGCGTCGGCAGAGGCGAGCGGGCGGGGATCGTCGAGGGCCATGATCTTGTCCTTATCGGGGTCGGCAGGCGCGGTGCGCCGCTGAATGTCGCCACGCTATGGCCGCGCGCAGCCGCCGTCCTATGAAATGGCGAAGGTTTTTTATTGTTTTTGCTGAGGCTGCATCGAGGCCGATAGTATCACCACTTCTCAATCGTCCTGCCCCGGAACTCGTTTGTCCGGCGATGGGCCTCGTCCTAGCCCTGCCGGCTTATCGGTAGGGAGTGGCGGCATATGGGACGTTCGGGCGGCAGGTTCGCGAAAGCAGGGTGGCTGGCGGCGATTTCACTGGCCGCGATCGCCGCACCCGCCGCCGCGAAGCCGGTGCTGCTCATATCCGTGGACGGGCTGCGGCCTGGCGACGTGCTGGATGCAGATGCGCGCGGGCTGAAGGTGCCGACGCTGCGCAAGCTGGCGGCGGAGGGAAGCCATGCGACCGGCGTGAAGGGCATATTGCCGACCTTCACCCTGCCAAGCCATGCCTCGCTCGTCACCGGGGTCAGCCCGGCGCGGCACGGCGTCCCCAACAACCTGACATTCCGGCCAAGCGATGCGGGCGGCGCGCCCGGCTATAATCTGGCGAGCCTGATCAAGGCCCCGACTTTGTGGGACGCAGCCCATGCCAAGGGGATCGCGACGGCGAGCATCAATTGGCCCGTTTCCTTGGGCTCGCGGTCCATCGACAGCAATATCTCGACCTTCTTCGTGGGGCCGGGCACGACGCAGGACGACGACCGCTATAACCGGCTGCTCAGCACGCCGGGGCTGGTGGAGCGGATCGAGAAGGCCATCGGTCCCGTCACCCTGACCGCGCGCCACGGCGCGGCGGACGAGGAGCAGGATCTGCGCATCGTCGAGCAGGTGGTCAAGGATGGTAAGCCCGGCTTCGTCACCGTGCATTTCGGCGCGCTGGACGAGGCAGAGCATGAATATGGCCCCGGCTCCGCGGAGGCAAAGGCGGCGCTGGAGATCATCGACGGCTATATCGGCCGACTGGTCGCGACTGCCCGCACGGTGCAGCCCGACATCGCCGTCGCGGTCGTGTCCGACCATGGCTTCACTGCCGTCACGCGAGAGGTCAACCTGCCGAAAGCCTTCGTCGATGCGGGGCTGATCCGGGTCGATGGCGGCGGCAAGGTGGCTGGCTGGGACGCTGCGCCATGGGCCGCTGGCGGATCGGCGGCGGTGATCCTCGCACGGCCCGATGACGCAGCGCTGCAGGCGAAGGTGGCAAAGCTGCTTGCCGCACTCAAGGCCGATCCGGCGAACGGGATGGAGGAGGTCTACGACGCGCCGGAACTGGCGAAGCGCGGCGGCTTCCCCGGCGCGAACTTTGGCATTTCCTATCGCCTCGACACGACCGGCCCCGCCGCGCGACCGCTGAGCCAGCCGCTGGTGGCGCCCGCCGTGCAGAAGGGAACGCATGGCCATGCGGCGTCCCACCCCGAGCTGTATTCGACGTTCATCATTGCCGGACCGGGCATCGCGCGGGGCCGCGACCTTGGCGTCATCGACCTGCGCGCCATCGCGCCCACGCTCGCCACCCTCATCGGCGTGTCGCTGCCGGATGCCGAGCAGCCTGCGCTTTCCCTCACAGCTCCCTGAACGAAGGAGGTCATCATGCCAGTGCAATTCATCGGTGCAATCGGCTCCGGCGGCGGTTCGGAGAGCCGCGTGTCCGACCGGGCCGTGGTCGACAAGGTCTATCTGGGCGCCATCGCCCGCGCGCATGAGGCGGCGGGCTTCGACCGGGTGCTGATCGGCTATTCGGGCGCGGCCCCGGACGGTTTCCAGATCGCGGCTTATGCGTTCCAGCAGACGCAGCGCCTCAAGATCCTGCTCGCCCACCGGCCGGGCTTCGTCGCACCGACGCTCGCCGCGCGGCAACTGGCCACGCTCGACCAGTTCAGCGACGGTCGCTTGGCGGTGCATATCATCACCGGCGGATCGGATGCCGAGCAGCAGCGCGACGGTGACTTCCTGACCAAGGCGGAACGCTATGCGCGGACCGACGACTATCTCGACCTCGTCAAGAAGACGTGGACCTCGCCCAAGCCGTTCGACCATGATGGGCCCTATTACCGAGTGCGTGACAGCTTCTCAGCGGTGAAGCCGGTCCAGCAGCCACACATCCCCGTCTATTTCGGCGGATCGTCGCAGGAGGCGATCGACGTCGCCGGGCGTCAGGCGGATGTGTTCGCGCTGTGGGGCGAAACGCTGGAGCAGACGGCCGAGACCATCGCGCAGGTGCGCGCATCGGCGGCGCGCTATGGCCGCGAAAACCATATCCAGTTCAGCCTGTCGCTGCGCCCGGTGCTGGCACGCACGGAGGAGGAGGCATGGGCGCGCGCTGCCCGCATCCTCGAAAATGCCAAGGCATTGCGCGACAAGGTCGCCGGTCGCCGCTTCGGGCAGCTTCGCAACCCCGATGGCGTGGTGCGCAATGTCGGATCGCAGCGCCTGCTGGAAACCGCTGCGGGCGGCGCGGTGCGCGACAAGCGGCTGTGGACGGAGATCGCGGCGCTGACCGGGGCGTCGGGCAACTCGACCGGCCTTGTCGGCACGCCCGCGCAGGTCGCCGAAAGCCTGCTCGAATATTACGACCTGGGCATCACCAACTTCCTGATCCGCGGGTTCGACCCGTTCGAGGATGCGCTGGATTATGGCGACAACCTCATCCCCCTCGTGCGCGCCGCCGTGGCGGAGCGTGACGGCGTGCGCATCGCCGCCGAATGAGCCTGAAAGGACATATCATGACCGCAAAGCAACAGCGTCAGCTTCATCTGGGCGCGATCCTCTCCGGCGTCGGCACGACGCAAAATGGCTGGCTGCATCCCGACCTGCCGGGCGACGCCAGCGTCAGCATCGACTGGTATATCGAGAATGCGCGCGCGGCGGAGGCGGCGAAGTTCGACCTCGTCTTCATCGTGGACTCGCCTTACATTACGCCCGACACCGCGCCGCATTTCCTCAACCGGCTGGAGCCGCTGACGCTGCTGTCCGCGCTGGCGGTGGCGACGTCGCGCATCGGTCTCGTCGGGACGCTGACCACCAGCTATTGGGAGCCGTTCAACGTCGCGCGGCAGTTCGCCTCGCTCGACCTCATCAGCAAAGGGCGGGCTGGCTGGAACGTCGTCACGACCGGGCTGGAAGGTGCGGCGGGCAATTATGGCCGGGACGAGCATTTCGACCACGCCCTGCGCTACGCCCGCGCGGCAGAGTTCGTCGATGTCGTGAAGGGCCTGTGGGACAGCTATGAGGATGACGCTTTTCCCCGCGACAAGGCGGCGGGCCTGTTCCTCGACAAGAGCAAGCAGCACCGCCTCGACCATCAGGGCGAGCATTTCTCCGTCACCGGGCCGCTCAACATCCAGCGGTCGCGGCAGGGGCAGCCGGTCGTCTTCCAGGCGGGCGATTCCG
>JBEVNC010000179.1:0-19091 GCA_040508315.1 Sphingobium sp. | reverse complement strand
CAGGGCATGGACGTGTCCGTCGACATCCATGCCGACCTACCGCCGCAAGAGGGCACCGAACCGGCGCTGCTAATGGAGGAGCATCTGAATGTTGATACGCGCCGGCTATGATATTCGGTTCGAATGCGACGTGCCGACGCCGATGCTGGCGATGCTCAGCATCCATCCATCCCGCCACAAGGATCTGGTGACGACGCACCGCATCCTGACCGACCCGGACGTGCCGATCTACGATTATCTCGACGCGTTCGGCAATGTCTGCTCGCGCGTGACGGTGCCGTCGGGCGGCCTGACCTTTTCCTGCGATTTTACGATCAGGGACGATGGCTATGCGGACCGGATCGACATCTATGCCGTGCAGCACGCCATCGAGGATCTGCCCGACGATGTGCTGATCTATCTTCTCGGCAGCCGCTATTGCGAGACGGACAAGCTGTCGGAGACCGCATGGTCGCTGTTCGGCCATGTCCAGCAGGGCTGGGCGCGCGTGCAGGAGATCGCGAACTTCACGCATAATCATGTCGAGTTCGGCTATCATCATGCCCGCGCGACACGCACGGCCTGGGACGCCTATCAGGAGCAGCGCGGCGTGTGCCGTGACTTTGCGCATCTCGCCATCGCGCTGTGCCGCTGCATGAACATCCCCGCGCGCTATTGCACCGGCTATCTGGGCGACATCGGCGTGCCGCAGAGCGACGTGCCGATGGATTTCTCTGCCTGGTTCGAGGTGTATCTAGGCGGGGAGTGGCATGTGTTCGATGCGCGCCACAACCAGCCGCGTATCGGCCGCATCCTGATGGCACGCGGGCGAGACGCGACCGACACGGCGCTCACCACCAGCTTCGGCCCGTCGATCCTGGCGAAGTTCGACGTGCATACTTATGAGGTGCGCGAGACAGGGGTTTAAGGGCTATCCACGCCCAGCGTTCGCGGAGCGGTTTCCGCCCGGATTACGTTCAGCATCACGACGCTGGGAGGGGATAAGACCTAACCCTTCGGCACCCGCGCCTCAAGCTCGTCCAGCCACAGCCGCGCAGTCCCGTCCGACGGCGCGCGCCAGTCGCCGCGGGGGGATAGCGATCCGCCTGCGGAGACTTTGGGGCCGTTGGGGATGGCGGAGCGCTTGAACTGGCTGATTTGGAAGAAGCGGAACAGGAATTTTTCCAGCCAGTGGCGGATGACCGGCAGGTCGTAGGCGACCTTCTTCGCCTCCGGGAAGGCGATGGGCCATTCGCCGGCGTCCGCGTCGCGCCAGGCGTGCCAGGCGAGGAAGGCGATCTTCGATGGCGGCAGGCCATGGCGCACCACATAATGCAAAAAGAAATCGTTCAGCGCATAGGGGCCGATCTTGCTCTCCGTGCTCTGGATCGCGCCGGTCGCATCGGCGGGCACCAGTTCGGGCGAAATCTCGGTGTCGAGGATCGCGTTCAGGATGCGGTCGGTCTCGCCGTCGAACTGTGCCGTCTCCACGCACCAGCGGATGAGATACTGGATCAGCGTCTTGGGCACACCGCAATTGGCGGCATAATGGCTCATCTGGTCGCCGACGCCATAGGTGCACCAGCCCAGCGCCAGTTCGCTGAGGTCGCCGGTCCCCACCACCATGCCGCCATGATGATTGGCGAGGCGGAAGAGATAGTCGGTGCGCAGGCCCGCCTGCACATTTTCGAACGTCACGTCATAGACCGGATCGCCGCCTGCGAACGGGTGGTCCATGTCGGCCAGCATCTGCCGCGCCGCCGGGCGAATGTCGATCTCCGAGCCGGTCACGCCCAGCGCGTTCATCAGCGCCCAGGCATTCGCCTTCGTATCGTCGCCCGTCGCGAAGCCCGGCATGGTGTAGGCGAGGATGGCGGTGCGGGGCAGGGCCATGCGGTCGCACGCCTTCGCCGCGACGATCAGTGCATGGGTGGAATCGAGGCCGCCCGACACGCCGATGACGAAATGCCTGCCGCCGGTGGCGCGCAGCCGCTTGGTCAGGCCCTCCACCTGGATATTGAACGCCTCGTAGCAATCCTCGTCCAGCCGCAGCGGGTCGTCGGGGACGAAGGGGAAGCGGTGCACGGTGCGCTTCAGGCCGATGTCGGCCAGCGCCGGGGCGTGGTCGAAGGCGATGCGGCGAAATCGCGTTTCGGGATGGCCGAGCGCCGCCGCGCCGTCGTTAAAGGTGCCGTTGCGCATCCGCTCCAGCCGCAGCCGCTGCACATCGACATCGGCGTAGAGCAGTTCGGGATCGTCGCCGAAGCGCGTCGATTCGCCGAGCAGGTCGCCCATCTCATGCACCATCGCCTGCCCGTCCCAGGCAAGGTCGGTCGTGCTCTCGCCCGGCCCCGCGGCGCTATAGGCATAGGCGGCGATGCACCGCGCCGACTGGGCGGCGGAGAGCAGGTGGCGCTCACGCGATTTGCCAATGGTGATGTTGGACGCCGAAAGGTTGCACAGGATCAGCGCGCCCGCGAGTGCGCCCATGGTGGAGGGCGGCACGGGCGCCCAATAATCCTCGCAGATCTCCGCGTGGAAGATGAAATCGGGCAGGTCGGACGCGGCGAAGATGAGGTCGGTGCCGAAGGGTGCCTCCACGCCCGCGACGGCGATTGTCATGCCGGTCAGGCCGACGCCGGGGGCGAACCAGCGCTTCTCATAATATTCCCGGTAATTGGGCAGGTGGCTCTTGGGCACGACGCCCAGCAGCCTGCCCCGCGAAATGGCGAGCGCGCAGTTGTAGAGCCGCCCGGCCCGGCGCAGCGGTGCGCCGACCAGCAGGACGGGCGAGAGCGCCGCGCTCTGCTCCAGCAGCCGCGCGATGCCTGCCTCTACCGCGTTCAGCAGCGCGTCCTGCATGTGCAGGTCGTCTATCGCATAGGAGGAGATGCACAGTTCGGGATAGAGGATGAGGTCGGCGCCCTGCGCCGCTGCCTCGCGTCCCTGCGCCAGGATCGCGTCCACATTGGCGGACACGTCGCCGACGCTCGCCGCGGGGGTCGCGCAGGCGATGCGGACCAGCCCATGTGCGTGGAGGCACGCGAAATCTTCTGCCGTCATCGCCCTGTATCCTGTCATCGCCGCAGCAATGCCTGCTCCGAGGCTCATGCGCAATCGTCGCGGGAGATTGTGCGGCGCGCAAGGTCGCGATACGGCTTTGAATAGCAATGCGACCGGCAAGATGGAAACGGACAGGATGGGCGGCGAGATGAGCGCAGGACAGGATATCGCGACGGGACGGCGGATGGTCGGGGGGCGTTCGATCCGCTGGGACGATGGCCGTGCCGAGGCGGCCTATCGCGATGGCTGGTGGGTGAAGGAAACGCTGGCCGATGCGCTGCGCCGTGCCGCGGCCGAGGAGCCGGGGCGCGTAATCGTCACCGAGGGCGCGGCGCAGATCGATGCCGCCACGCTGCTGTCGCGCGCGACGACGCTGGCCGAGGCGATGCTGGCGCGCATGCCGGTGGGCAGCGTCATATCCTTCATGCTGCCCAATTGGCTGGAGGCGGCGGAAATCTATCTGGGCGCGACGCTGGCCGGGATGGTAGCCAATCCGATCCTGCCCAGCCTGCGCGATCATGATCTCGGCTTCGTGCTGAGCGATGTGGAAAGCCGGATGATCTTCATCCCCGAGATTTTTCGCAAGCATGACTATGCCGCCATGCTGGGCCGCGTCGTCGCGGGCATGGCAACGCCGCCCGAGGTGGTGGTTCTGCGCGGTGAGCCGGGGCCGCATACCGCCTATGCGGCGCTGTTCGCCGGGGTGGAGGCGGTCGAACTGCCGGTGCTCGATCCTGATTCGGTGCGGATGATCATGTACACGTCCGGCACGACGGGCAGCCCCAAGGGTGTCCTGCACACGCATAATTCGCTGCATGCGCTGCTGCGCCAGATCGGGCGGCATTGGCATGCGGTGCCGGGCGACCGTTTCCTGGTGCCGTCGCCGATCAGCCATATCGGCGGGTCGATCTATGCGTTCGAGGCGCCGTTGCTGCTGGGCACCAGCGTCATCCTGATGGACCAATGGTATCCCGACGAGGGCGTCGCCATCATGATCGACAGGAAGATCACCCATCTGGCGGGCGCGACGCCCTTTCTGGAGCAGCTTCTGGCGGCAACGAAGGCGAAGGGCACGACGCTCCCCGACCTCAAGGTGTTCATCTGCGGCGGCGCATCGGTGCCACCGTCGATCATTCGCGAGGCGTCGGCCTATCTGACCAGCACGGCGGTCACGCGCGTCTACGGTTCGACCGAAGTGCCGGTGACGACGGTGGGCGCGCCGAGCCGCGACGACATCGACCATGCCGCCGACACGGACGGGCGCATGGGCATCGCGACGGTGAAGATCGCGGCGGACGGCGAGATCTGCGCGCGCGGGCCGCAGATGCTGGTGGGCTATATGCATGCCGAGCATGAAGGCAGCGTGTTCGACGAGGAAGGCTTTTACCGTACCGGCGACACGGGCCGGATCGTGGACGGCGACTATGTGGTCGTGGAGGGACGCAAGAAGGACATCATCATCCGCTTCGGCGAGAATATCGCGCCCAAGGAGATCGAGGATATCCTGATCGAGCATCCGGGCGTGGCGGAGATCGCTATTGTCGGCCTGCCGCACGAGCGGACGGGGGAGCAGGCCTGTGCCGTGATCGTGGAGGGCAGCGAGGGTGCGCCGGACGTCAAGGCGATACTGGCTTTTCTGGATGCCAAGGGCGTGGCCCGCTTCAAGATACCCGAGCGGGTGGAGATCTGGCCATCGCTGCCCAAGAATGATGCGGGCAAAGTGTTGAAGCACAAGATTCGCGCGACGTTGATTGCGGAGGCGGAGGGGGCGTAACCGAGTTTCGGGAAGCGCATTCAGGATGTCGCACCTCGTCATGCTGAACTCGTTTCAGCATCCATCCCTCATCCGCACCGATGGCGCGTGAGGCACCATGGATCCTGAAAAGATTTGAGGATGACGGCTCTGGCATAATAACGATCAGATCAGGATAATTACCGATCCCGCCGAAGGATCACGTAAAGCGCGCCCTCGCCGCCGTGGCGAGGATGAGCGACGCGGACGCTGGCGATGCGGTCGGCATGGGGAGAGCGGTCGAGCCAGTCGCCGATCTCCGCGCGGATCGCGCCGCGCCCTTCCGGCGGGATACGGCCGGGGCGCGGCTTGCCGGTGACGACCAGAAGGGTTCGGACCCCGTCGCGCAGCGCTCCGGCCAGCGCCATGTCGAGTGCCATATGCGCGCCCGCCAGATTGTGGCCGTGCAGGTCCACGCTGCGTTCGGGGAGGATGTTGCCCGAGCGGATCTTTTTTTCCCAGCCAGTGTCCAGTACGGCGACCGGTGCGCGTTTCGGCGGGGGCGGCGGCATGGGGAGGGGACGGATCGGGGGCACGCGGCCCTTCACCTTTGCGCGCTGCGGGACAGTCGGTTCGACCGGCGCTGGCAGATCGGGCAGGCGCGGCGAGGCGACTGGCGGCGGCGGGCGCAGCAGGCGGACGCTGCGGGCGAGCTGCTGCCAGATCGAGGCTTCCTCGGGCGTCAGGTGGCGACCGCCGGGCCGCCGCGCCATGTCAGCGCCCTGCGTCGAGGCGCGCGGCGGTGCCGGTGGGGAGCAGCAGCCAGGCGGAGCCGCGCGCCGACATGCCGCCCGCGATGGTCCGCGCGTCCGCGCCGGCACCCCAGAATGTGTCGACCCGGTTCGCGCCCTTGATCGCGCCGCCCGTGTCCTGCGCCACCCACAGGCCGCTGGCTTCCGGCCGGTCGAGGTCGAGCAGGATCGGTGCGCCAAGCGGCACGTAACGGGGATCGGCCGCCACGGTTGCGCGCGGCGTCACGGCGATGCCGAGCGCGCCCAGCGGCCCGTCCCCGGTCAGCGGCTGGAAAAAGATATAGCTGCGATTCTCGTTCATGATTGCGCGGCCCTCTACCGGGTTTGCGCGCAGCCAGGCCATGATGTCCTGCATCGACCCGGCCTTGATGAGACCGCGATCCTTCATCAGCTTGCCGATGCCGGTATAGTCGCGGCCATTCTGCCCGGCATAGCCGATGCGCATCACGCCGCCGTCCGGCAGGCGCAGGCGGCCCGACCCCTGCACTTCCAGGAAGAAGAGTTCGATGGGATCATTGGCCCAGGCGATCTCCAGCCCGCGTCCGGCCAGGGAGCCGTCGGTGATGGCGGCGCGCTCGTCATAGGGGATGAACTTGGTGCCTGCGACCTTGCCCCGGATCGTGCGGCCTTTGAGGCTGTCGCTGAACAGGCCGAGATCGACGTCGATCAGGTCGGGCGGGCGGCGATAGATCGGCGTCGCGCAGCTGGGGGTGGGGCTGCGGCAGCCATCGATTTCCGGCTCATAATAGCCGGTGGCATGGGCTTTGCCGTCGCCGACCTTCACCGCCTCAAAAAATGTGCGGAAGAAATCGCGCGCCTTGGCCTCGTCCCATCCGGGTGCGGCGGCGCAGGCGGCCTGCCAGTCGCTGGTGGTGGTCAGGCCCGACTGGTCGGTTCGGCGAAGCAGGGAAGGGCACGTGGCGCGGAAGACGCGGAGCGCGTCGGTCAGGCGCGGGCTGTCGGCAGGGAGCAGCGTGGCGATGTCCGGGCCGGGCGTGACGCCAGCGGTCGCGGCAGTACCGGCTACGGGTGCAGGCGTCGGCTTGGGAGAAGTGACCGGGGGCGGTGTGGTCGGGACGCCGCCCTTCGGCACGGTCGAACACGCGGCGAGCAGCAGTGCAAGCGCCGCGCCCGCAGCGATCCTTGTCCAACTCTGCATGGAAATACTCAGATCTCGTCGGTGGCGACGAGCGTCCAGTCGGGCGAGCGGCTGCGCAGATCGCGCGAGAAGGTCCACACTTCCTGCGTCGAAATGGCGTCCTCCATCGATCCGGCGATGACCGTGCCGTCCGCATCGCGCGTGATGGCGGCAATGTCCGCCTCGAAATGGACGGTCACTTGCGCCGTCGATCCGGTAAGCGCAGCGTCGGTGATCCGTGCGTTCTCCACGCGGACCAGCCGGTTGTCGAGGACGTGACCGGCTGCGGCGCGCTCTTCTATGGCTGTCGCGAACGCGCCATAGACATCGTCGTCGCACAAGCTGCGCAGCCGATCCTTGTCGCCGGTCCAATAGGCTTCGAGGATCATGCCATAGGCGGAGCGTGCGCCGCCGATGAAGCGGGCCACGTCGAAATTGCGGTCGGCGGCGATGATCGCGCGGACGCCGTTCTGCGCCTCGGGCGCGAGCAGCGCCTCGCCGATGCGTACCGGGTCCGGCCGCGCGTCGACTGACGTACGCGGCGTCGTGACGGTGACCGCAGGCCGGTCGTCCACAGGGGCGGGCATTTGCTCATGCCCAGTCCGCTTGCCCAGCACCGAATAGAGGCGCAGGGCGAGCAGGGCGAAGATCATGGCAAGTATGACGATGACGGTCACGGTGCTCCCAAACCTTCCTGCTGCCAGTCCGGCGAAATGTTGGTCTTGTCGTCGGCGCAGCCGGGACAGACATAGATATTGTGCGATCTGCATTCAAACCTGCCTGCCCCCAAAAGACGATGCGGCAGGCGGAAATTACCAGTTAGCGCAAGTGGAACGATCAGGAAAGGCTTTGGGTCCGTCACGGAGGCGAAAGCTGGTCGTCATTCTCGATCCCCAGCCGCTGCGCCACCTCGTCCATGTCGGCTCCGGCCGGGACGACCAGCCATTGGCGCGGATGCGCGGCGTCGATGGCGACGACCGCATTTTTGGGGCAGACCTTGAGGCAGCCGGTCTCGATTATGCCGAAATCGGCCTTACGCCCCTTCTTCCCATTACCGCGCGCGCGCAGTGCCTTGGCGAGCGAGGTGCGGCCCTTTTCCCCGAAGCCGCCGCCGACCTTCTTCGAGCATTTCTTGCAGATGAGGATCGCGGTCTGCCACTCGGCGGGGACGGTTTTCATGGAATGGATATGGGGATCGCTGGATGGTTGTCGAGAGCGCGTCGCAAGCGATAGAATCGGTCGCGCGGCGCGGCCTATGATCCGGTCATTTCCAATATGATCCGCCCGGCGCTGTCACCCCTTTGCGCTTCGGCCATGGCGTCGGCGAAGGCTTCCAGCGGATAGGTGCGCGCGATGGCGGGGCGCAAGACGCCTGCCGCTGCCAGTTCCAGCACGCGTGCATGGGTCGCGCGGCCCAGCGCTGGGTCCGCATCGGGCAGCGCGCCGATATTGACGCCTACCAGACTGGCCCCCTTCAGCAGCGGCAGGTTGGTGGGGAGCGCCGGAATACCGCCCGGAAAGCCCACCACCAGATGCCGCCCGCCCCAGCCGAGCAAGCGGAAGGCCGGTTCTGTCGCCGCTCCGCCCACCGGATCGAACACCATGTCCAGCGCGCGTCCGCCATTGGCCGCCTTCACATCCGCCCGCCATGTCGCTGAGCGCGCGTCCACCACCGCCGCCGCGCCTGCGGCCAGTGCAAGCTCGCGCTTTTCGGTGCTGGAGGCGGAGGCGATGACATGCGCGCCGAGATGGCGGCCCAGCGTCACCGCCGCCAGGCCGACCGCGCCGCCCGCGCCCATGACCAGCAGGCTCTCGCCCGGCTGCAACCGGCCCCGGTCGATCAGCGCGTGGACGACTGTCGCATAGCTGACGAGCAGCACCGATCCTTCCGCAAAGGACAGCGTGTCGGGCATGGGGAACGTCGTATGCTCGGGCAGCAGCGCGGCCTCGGCGAACATGCCGTGCCAGCCGGTTCCCACGACCTTTTGCCCCACGGTCAGCGTCGTGACTCCCGCGCCCACTGCCTCGACCACGCCGGCGCATTCGCTGCCGGGGATGAAGGGGACGGGCGGTCGTACCTGATAACGGCCCGATGCGGTCAGCATGTCGGCAAAGCTGATCCCCGCCGCGCGGATCTCGACGCGGACCTGACCCGGCCTTGGCGCGCCGGGATCGTGCGGGCGCAGCGCATAATGGGCGATAGGGCCGAGTTCGTCGGCCATGACGGCGCGCGGGGTCGCCATCAGGCGGCGACCCGGCCGTAGAGACGGCGAAGCTCGTGCTTGGCGAGCTTGCCGGAGGCGAGTCGGGGGAGTTCGGCCACGAATTCGAAGGAACGCGGGCAACTGACCGAGGAGATGCGCTCGCGGCACCAGCGGGCGAGGTCGGCGGCCAGCGCGTCGCCCGCATCCGCCCAGTCCCTGGGTTGGATCAGTGCCTTCACCTCCTCGCCGAAATCGGCATTGGGCACGCCGATGACGGCGGCGTCCAGCACCCTTGGATGGACGATCAGCGCATCCTCCACTGCCTGCGGATAGATGTTCACCCCGCCCGAGATGATCATGAAGTCGCGCCGGTCGGTGAGGAAGAGATAGCCGTCGGCGTCCATGCGGCCGATGTCGCCGACGCAGAACCAGTTGTCGTGGACGGGATGGCGCGCCTTTGCGGTTTTTTCCGCGTCGTTGAGATAGGTGAAGATGCGGCCCTTGGGCACTTCGAAATAGATCAGGCCCTCGGTGTCCGGGGGCAGGGCCTGGCCGTCCTCGTCGCAGATATGGATGGGCGCGACCATCGAGCGGCCGACCGAGCCGGGCTTTTCCAGCCATTCTGCCGACGTGATGTAGGTGCCGCCCAGATTCTCGCTCGCGCCATAATATTCGTGGATGATCGGGCCGAACCAATCGATCATGCGGCGCTTGATCTCGACCGGGCAGGGCGCGGCGGCGTGGCTGACATATTGGAGGGCGGACAGGTCGAAGCGCCCGCGAACCTCCTCAGGCAAGGCGAGCATGCGCGCGAACATGGTCGGCACGAACTGCGCATGGGCGACGCGCCAGTCCTGCATGGCGGTGAGCGCGGTTTCCGCATCGAACTTGCGCATGGTCACATAGGTGCCGCCGAGCCGGTGGGTGATCAACATGCCGCTGACCGGCGCGCCATGGTAGAGCGGCCCCGCGCAGAAGGAGACGAGCGGGTCGAAGGTGGCATAGAGGCGCCAGCTTCCCTCGACGGGCGACAATTGCTCGATGGGGCCGGGGGTGAAGGGGAGCATGATGCCCTTGGGTCGCCCGGTCGTGCCGCTGGAATAGATGATGTAGAATCCCGACCGCTCGTCGGTGATGGGGGTGGCGGGCAGGGGCGCGAGCGTCTCGTGGAAGGACAGGCTGCCCGCGATTTCGCCGCCGCCGCTGTTCAGGATCGCCTCCACCGAGGGGATCAGCGTGGCGCGCTGTGCGGCCAGCGTGGCGACCGTCTCGCCGATGTCGGTTGAGGTGACGAGCAGCCGGGCGCCGCTGTCGTTCAGGATGTAGGCGGCCTCGACCGGCTTCAAATGGGTGGAGAGCATGACGACGAGCAACCCGGATCGCTGCACCGCCCAATAGACGATGGCATATTCGGGGCCGTTGCGGAGCATCAGGCCGATCTTGTCGCCCGGCTGCAGCCCGATGCTGCGGAAATATTGGGCGAGGCGGTTGGCGGCGGCCTCCAGCGCGCCATAGGTCAGGATTTCGCCGGTGTCCGCGACGACGAGGGCCGGATGATCCGGTTTCGTGACGGCATGGTCCCTGGGATGCATGGCGCTCCTCTTCCCTTTTGTATTTACGGGCCTTTTGTAATTACTGGCCTTTTATAATCTCAAGGGAGTGTAGGTTGGGCGCGGGGGTGTCAAGCGGACCTGTGCCGGCTGTGGCTGGATCAGAGGAAATCGGCCAGCGACGCTATGAACTCGTCGAAACGGTCATGATGGACCCAGTGGCCCGCGCCTTCGAGGACGATGGTGCGGCGGTTGGCGAAATGTTGCGCGCGGCCATCCTCCTCCGGGTTCGTCGTCCAGCTTTCGGGGCCGTAATAGAGGAGGGTGGGGATGGCGATCCTGTCCCAGAAATGCGCGCCATCGACCGCGAAGTCGTGCGGCGTGAACATGGCGACGCGCGGATCGTGCTTCCACGACCAGCCATCGGCATGCCGCCGCGCGCCGTGCAGGGCGAGGTGGCGGGCCTGATCGGGCGAGAGATGCGGATTGCCCTTGGCCATGCGTTCGACCATCTCCTCCATATCGGCGAAGCGGCGCTGCGAGACGGCGCGCGGGTCGCGGCGCTTGGCGATCCAGTCGGACAGGCGCTTGACCGGGCCGATCTGTGCCCAGTTGGCGATGGCGTTGGGCGCGGGGCCGAGGCCGTCGACGACCACCAGCTTCTCTACCCTGTCCGGATAGAGGGCGGCATATTGCCAGCTGATATTGCCGCCGAAGCTATGGCCCAAGATCGTCACCATGCCGCGGCCCAGCGTCTCCACCAGTTCGACCAGATCGAGGACATGATAGGGGGTGAGATAGGCGCCGTCGGGCGACCAATCGCTGTCGCCATGACCGCGAAGGTCCATTGCGACGACGTGGAAACGGTCGCGCAGGGCGCGCGCCGTCCAGTCCCAGCTGCGCGCATGGTCCGCATTGCCGTGCAGCAGGATGAGCGTAGGCGCGGTCTCGTTACCCCAGTCGAGATAGTGGATCTTCACCCCCTGCGAGTCGAAGAAGCGGGAGACGGGCTGGGCTATGCCGGTGTCGGGGCCGGCGTCGGGGGCGGATCGGGCCTGGGTCATGGCGCGATGCTATCAGGCGTGCAGCCCGGCGCGCTAGTAGCCGCCGCTCATAGCGCCTTGGCGATGCACGCCATCCCGCGGGGCAGATCCAGCGGGACTGGCATTTCGCCGAGAATCGTCTAAGCGCGCCAGTCAGAGATTTGTGGCAGGAAAGACCTCAGAATGACCGATGCGACCGACGGCACCCTCAATGGCGTTGACGAAACGCCGCAGGTCGGGCTGATCGCCCAATATGTGAAGGACCTGTCCTTCGAGAACCCGAACTCGCCCGCCGTCTATAGCTGGCAGGTGCAGCCGCAGATCGACATCAACTTCAACATCAGCACCAGCCAGCCTGCGCCGGACGTGCATGAGGTGATGCTGCGCATCACCGCCAAGGCGACCACGGACGAGGGCACCGCCTTTGCGGTCGAGCTGGTCTTTGCCGGGCTGTTCGGCCTGCGCAACATCCCCGAGGACCAGTTGCAGCCCTTCCTGCTGGCGGAGGCACCGCGGCTCCTGTTCCCCTTCGCGCGGCGCGTGCTGGCGGACACAGTGCAGGATGGCGGCTTCCCGCCGCTGCTGCTCGACCCCATCGATTTCGGCACGCTGTATCTGCAGCAGCAGGGCGCGGACGGCATCGCAAATATCGATCCGGCGGGGCATGCCTGACAGAGGCATAGACGTTGAATCATGTCATCCCCGCAAAGGCGGGGATCCAGAGCGACAGGTCACTGCGCTAGCGGCTCTGGATTCCCGCCTTCGCGGGAATGACGAAGGAGTTCTATTATGAACCTCCTCAAGGCCACCGGCACCATCGGCGGGCTGACGCTGGTCAGCCGCGTGCTTGGCATGGTGCGCGACATGCTGATGGCGCGCTATGTGGGGGCGGGGATGGCGTCGGACGCCTTTCTGATCGCCTGGCGCCTGCCCAACCTGTTCCGCGCGCTGTTCGCGGAAGGGGCGTTCTCCGCCGCGTTCGTGCCGATGTTCAATCGGGTCATGGCGCAGAATGTCGATCCCGACGATCCCATGGCCGGGCGACGCTGCGCGGTGGCCTTCGCCGGGCAGGTCCTGTCCGTGCTGGTGCCGTTCCTGACCATCTTCACCGTGCTGATCATGCTCGCCGCCGGGCCGGTGGTCTGGGCGCTGACCGGTGGCTTTCCCGATGGCGGACCGGAGAAGTTCGCGCTTGCCCGGCATTTGACACTCATCACCTTTCCCTATCTGGGGCTGATCTCGCTAACCTCCCTGCTGGGCGGAATATTGAACAGCCTCGACCGGTTCTGGGTGAATGCGGCGGCGCCCGTCCTGCTCAACATCTGCATGATCGTCGCCATCGTCTTCTTCCGGGGTGACGGCGAGGTCGAGACGGCGGTGACGCAGGCGATCGCCGTCACCATTTCCGGCGTCGCGCAGCTTGTGTGGCTGATCTGGTCCTGCCGCCAGTCGGGCGTCGTGCTGCGGCTCGGCCGCCCGCGCCTGACGCCCGATGTGCGCAGGCTGCTGGCCGTCATCGGTCCTGCGGCCATCGGGCAAGGGGCGATCCAGTTCAACCTGCTCATCTCGACCAGCCTCGCTGCGCGTTTCCTGCCGCAAGGGGCGGTCAGCTATATCTATTATGCCGACCGGCTGAACCAGTTGCCGCTGGGCCTGATCGGGATTGGCGTGGGCACCGCGATCCTGCCCGCCCTGTCGCGCCAGATCGGATCGGGCGACCCCAAGGCGGCGAGCCATACGCAGAACCGGGCCATGGAACTGGCGCTGTTCCTCGCACTCCCTGCCGCCGTCGCGCTGTTCGTATCCGCCATCCCGATCATAAGGGGCGTGTTGCAGCATGGCGTGTTCACCGCCGCCGACACGATGGGCGCGGCAGCGGTGCTGGCCGCCTTTGCACCGGGCGTGCCCGCCTATGTGTTCATCAAGGTGCTGACGCCGGGCTTTTACGCGCGCGGCGACACGCGCACACCGGTGCGGATCGCCTTCTGGTCGATGCTGGTCAATCTGATCGGCAACCTGTTGCTCATCTGGCCGCTGGGGCCGACGGGTATCGCCCTGTCCACCGCCGTTTCGGCCTGGGTGAATGTGGCGCTGCTCTACGCCGCGCTTCACCGGCAGGATCATCTGCGCATGGACGCGCGCTTTCGCGACAAGGTGCTGCGGATCGTGGCGGCAGGCGCGGCGATGGGCGCGGCGCTGTGGGGGCTTAACATCCTGCTAGACCCCTATATGGCGGCCGGTTTCTGGACGCGGATCGGGGCGCTGGCCCTGCTGTGCGGCGGCGGCGGACTTGTCTATGGGCTGGCGTCTTTCCTGTTCGGCGCGTATCGGCTCTCCGAACTCAAGGCGCAGTTCCGGCGCCCGGCCCGCAAATCGTGAAGAAGGCATAGGCAATGCGTATCCTGTCCGGCATCCAGTCGACCGGCAATCTCCACCTCGGCAACTATCTGGGCGCGATCCGCAACTGGGTGGCGATGCAGGATGCGATGACGGATGGCGACGAGTGCTTCTTCTTCTTGGCCGACATGCATGCCATCACCGTGCATGAAACGCGCGCGCAGCGTATCGCCAATGTGCGCGACATGGCCGCCGCGCTGGTCGCCTGCGGCATCGACCCGGATCGCTCCGTCCTGTTCAACCAGGCGCGCGTGCCCGCCCATGCCGAGCTGTGCTGGTTGCTGAACGGCACTGCGCGCATAGGCTGGCTGAACCGCATGACCCAGTTCAAGGACAAGGCGGGCAAGAACCGCGAGGGCGCATCCGTCGGCCTGTTCACCTACCCGGTGCTGCAGGCCGCCGACGTGCTGCTCTATCAGGCGACGCATGTGCCGGTGGGCGAGGACCAGAAGCAGCATTTGGAATTGACCCGCGACGTCGCCATCAAGTTCAACCTCGACATGGGCGTCGAGCTGTTCACCCTGCCCGATCCCTATATCACCAAGGAATCGGCGCGCATCATGTCCCTGCGCGACGGTAGCGCAAAAATGTCCAAGTCCGATCCCAGCGACATGAGCCGCATCAACCTGATCGACGATGACGACACCATCCTGCAAAAGGTGAAGAAGGCCAAGAGCGACCCCGAACTCTTCCCGGAAACGGCCGAGGGTCTGGCGGGGCGGCCGGAGGCGAAGAATCTGGTCGGCATATTTGCGACGATGGCCGGCGAGACGCAGGATGCGGTATGCGCGCGCTTTGCCGGGCAGGGATTTGGCGCGTTCAAGCCAGCGCTGGGCGAACTGCTGGTCGAAAAGCTGCGCCCGATCCGCCAGCGTTACGAGGCATTGCGCGGCGACGACGAGGCGTTGGACGCGATCCTCGTAAAGGGTGCGGCGCGGGCGGCGGCAGCGGCCGAACCGACGCTGCGCGGGGCCTATGATGCGCTGGGGCTGATGCGCTGAGCCAAAACCGCTTGGTTTCGGTTCAGTAGATTGCGCTTAAGGTGCTATTTATTCTACGGCTCCTGAAAGGCATCAGGGGGATGAGCGCATGCGGGGGCACCGGGCTTTATCGATGTTGTTGATGCGGCTGCTTGCAGCCCTCTGCCTCGTTATGCCTGCCGCAGCGTTGGCCGGCCCTCCGCCGCCACTCGCCCTTTATGGCAAACTGCCGGGGTTCGAGAGAGCCACGATCTCGCCGTCCGGCGACAGGATCGCCATCATCGGATTGAGCGGTGACACGCGGCAACTGATCGTGTTGGAAAAGGACATGAAACCGCTGATCGCCATACCGCTAGGCGATCTCAAAGTGCGCGGCGTCTTTTGGGCGGGGGATAACCGAGTGTTGGTCCAGAAATCCGATACCGCCGCGCTGGGATTGGGCTTCACGGCGGACAAGGCGGAACTGTCCTCCATGATCGTCCTGCCGCTCGATGGCGGCAAGATGTATCAGGTATTTCAAGGCAATGCGCAGATCACTGGTGGCATTAGCGGCTTTCACGGCGTCGTAGAGCGGGCCGGAAAATATTATGGATATTTCGGCGGCATGACGATGGACGGCCGCGATGGCATGTTCGCGTCCCGAGAACTCAAAACCACGAAGCCGGTCCTTTACGAGGTCGATCTCGAGACCGGCCGCGCAACGAAACTGGCCGACAGGGCAGACGAGCAGAGTTGGCGGGACTGGCTGATAGGCGCGGACGGTTCGGTGAAAGCCACGCTCAATTTCGCGTTCAACAATGGCCGTTGGTCGATTCGTAATGCGAAGGGCGACAAGATCGCTGAAGGCGTAAATCCTCTTGGTGGCGTAGCGTTGATCGGGTTCGGGTCGCAACCGGACACGCTGATTTATGGGATCGAGGACGAGACGGGTGGAGGCGGGATGGACTGGACGGAGGTGCCCCTGGCGGGTGGGTCCGGAAAGCCGATTCTGGATGACGTCGGCGTGCGGCAAAGCTTCTTTCACAATCGCACGCGCACTTTCCTTGGCTATGAGGTGGAGGGTGACAAGCCGACCTACCGTTTCTTTGATCCGCAACATCAAAAGCTGGTGAATGGCACTCTAAAGGCGTTTCCGGGCTCCAGCGTGCATCTCGTCGAATGGAGTGACGATTTCGGAAAGCTGGTGGTGATGACGGAGGGGCCGGGCGATCCCCAACGCTGGTGGTTGGTCGATGTCAAGGCACGCACGGCCGAGCCTCTTGGCACGGCCTATCCCATTGTCGCGGAGGCAGTGGGACCGATGCGGATGGTAAAGTACCAAGCGGCCGATGGCATGGATATCGAAGGGGTGCTGACCCTTCCGCCGGGGAGAGAGGCTAAGGCGCTGCCGGTGGTCGTTCTGCCGCATGGTGGACCGTCCGCCCGCGATTATCCGGGTTTTGACTGGTGGGCGCAGGCATTCGCCTCGCGCGGCTATGCGGTGCTACAGCCGAATTTCCGTGGATCCACTGGCTATGGCCCCGGCTTCGAGCGGGCGGGTCGTGGTGAATGGGGGCGCAAGATGCAGACGGACATGTCGGACGGCCTCGCCCATCTGGTCCGCGAAGGCATCGTTGATCCCAAGCGGGCCTGCATCATGGGTGCAAGCTATGGCGGCTATGCCGCTCTGGCCGGTGTTACGCTCCAGCAAGGCCTCTACCGTTGCGCAGTGTCCGTCGCTGGCGTCAGCGACGTTGCGAAGTTGGTCATCACCGAGATCAACCAAAGCGGTGAAAATCAGACGCTGGCCCGGGGGCTAAAGGCCGAGATCGGTTCCGGCCGCGATCTGCGTGCCGTCTCTCCGATCAATTTCGCGGCAAAGGCCGATGCGCCGGTCCTGCTGATCCATGGCAAGGACGATATCGTCGTCCTCTACGACCAGAGCAACGACATGGCGGCGGCCCTGCGCCGGGCGAACAAGCCGGTGGAGATGGTGACGCTGGCGGGCGAGGATCACTGGCTGTCGCGCGGCGAGACGCGGCTGGCCATGCTCAAGGCGGCGGTCGATTTCGTCGAGAAGCATAATCCGCCCGATCCCGCACGATGACGCGGACCATCGGTACGCGCGTTCGGTACGTCTCGATAGATGACACCCGGCGTCCGATCTTTTCGTAAAGACTTGCATTGACTGGGCGCCATCGTTCACTGTCGTCGGACCCCGCGAATGGGATCGCATGACAGCAGTCACCGACCGAGCCGTCATCCTCAATGACATGAGAACGCCTATCGTCGCCGGGCTGCTTTTCTTCGCGCTGGCCGCGGTGACGCTCAAGCTCACCAGCCTGGCGGGCGGGGTCGCGATGATCTGGCCAGCCAATGCGATGCTGGTCGCCCTGCTGATCCTTCGCCCTACCCGCCAGTGGGGACCGATACTGGTCGCCGGGTTCGTAGGGAGCGTCGCGGCGACCATCCTGAACTATGGCATGTCGGTCGCCACGCTGCTGTTCAGCGTCGCGAACATGACCGAGGTCGTCATTGCGGCGTCGGCTACCGGCTTCATGGGCGGCGGCGCCGATCTGCTTGGCAACCGGCGCAGGACGGTGCGGTTCGTGATCCAGGCCGCATTGGTGGCGCCCGCGATCAGCGCGGCCATCGGCGCTGCGACCGTTTGGCGGCTGCTGGGCGAGGATTTCAGCGTCGCCTATCTGATCTGGCTGTTCAGCGACGCCATCGGCATATTGATCTTCACGCCCTTCTTCTACGCGCTGTTCGCCGGTTCCTATGTACGCTGGTATGACGAAATGACGTCCGGCCAGCGGCTGGAGGCCCTGCTGCTGTTGCTGCTGTCGGGGGTGGTGACGGCGGCGGTCTATGTTTCGCACTGGCCGCTGCTGTTCCTCATCATGATGCCCAATACGCTGATCGCGTTCCGGCTGGGCTGGATGGGGGTCCAGATATCCTCCGTGGTGGTGACGGTGCTGAGCGCCATGGCGACGGCGGCGGGCCATGGGCCGCTGGTGCTGTTGGGCGCCGATACCGCGTCGCGCGCCCATTTCCTCCAGATATTCCTGCTGGCCCATGTCCTGACGCAATGGCCGGTGGTGGGAACGCTGGGCATGCGCGACCGGCTGATGCGGCAGCTGGAAAAGAGCGAGCGGTCGCTGCGCATTCTCGCCGCCCAGTCGAGTTTCCTCATGCTGAGCTTCGATGTGGGCGGCATCTGCCGCAAGGCGGTGGGGACGTCGGGGCTGTTGCCGTCGCGCGCGGTGGAGGATCTGCCGGGCGTGCGCGTCGAGGATCTGGTGGACGAGGGCGGCAAGGTCCTGCGCGAGGCGCATGAGCGTGCGCTGGACGAGCCGGACAAGTTCCACAGCGTCGAGTTTCGCGTCGGCGGCGATGCCGGGCGCTGGCTGGAGGCGAGTTTTCGCGTGATGGGTGAGGAGGAGGATGGCCGCCTCTCCGGCACGCTGATGAGCGTGCACGACATTTCGGAGAGCAAGCAGAAGAACCTCGCCCTTGCCCGCTTTGCCCATACCGACAGCCTCACCGGCCTGCTCAATCGCGCGGGGTTCATGGCGGTGCTGGACCATGCCATGGCCAGCATCCCGCCCGGCGCGGTGAGCCTGGCGACCATCGACGTGGACCGGTTCAAGCAGATAAACGACGGCTACGGCCATCTGGTCGGCGACGCGGTGCTCAAGGAAATCGCGCACCGCATTTCCAGCCAGGTGCGGTCGAGCGACTCGGTCGGGCGGCTGGGCGGGGACGAGTTCGTCATCCTGTTGAGCCGCACGAACTGGGAGAGCGTCAAGGAGGTGTGCACCCGGCTGGTGATGGCGGTGGGATCGGAACCGGCGCTGCTCGCCAATGGCGAACAGATCAACATTGCCATCAGCTGCGGCGTCGCGCGCTATCGACCCGGCGACGGGATCGAGATGTTCATGCAGGAATCCGACCTCGCCTTGTATGAGGCGAAACGCCGCGGCCGCAACCAGATGGCGTCCGCCGGGGGATAGCGGCCAAGGTACTCTCTTTTTGTCATCCCCGCGAAGGCGGGAATCCAGAGTCTCAAGCACAGTCGTTTGCGACCCTGGATCCCCGCCTTCGCGGGGATGAGTCATGGAGGGTGGCTGATGGAGATGACTGATAAAGGGCGACTGACACAGGGGTGACCGATGGATGGGCCGACTGATGGACGCCGACTTCCCACCCCT
>JBEVNC010000163.1:0-4578 GCA_040508315.1 Sphingobium sp. | reverse complement strand
CTGATGATCGGCAACGAAGCGCGCGGCCTGCCGGACGATTATGAGGATGCCTGCGACGTGCGCGTGAAGATCCCGATGCTGGGCCGCGCCGACAGCCTGAACGCCTCCGTCGCTGCGGCGGTGATGGCCTATGAGGTGGTGAACCAGCGCAAGGGGGCGGCCGATGCCGAGTAACCCTACCGTATTCCTGCGCAGGCAGGAATCCAGGGTAGCCAGGCATCCCCTTACCCTGGGCTCCTGCCTGCGCAAGAGCACTGAACCTTCCAATATGGGGAAAACCACATGACGGCCCATGCTGATACTGCACCGAGCGGCCTTTCCGTCATGTGGATCAACCGGCGCGTGTTGATCGCCAGCCTGACCGGCACGGCGGTCGAGTTCTACGATTTCTACATCTATGCCACCGCCGCCTCGCTGGTGTTCGGGCCGCTGTTCTTTCCCGCCGAATCCCCGTCGGCACAATTGCTCGCCTCCTATGCCAGCATCGGCCTCGCCTTCATCGCGCGGCCGCTGGGTGCGAGCATATTCGGCCATTTCGGCGACCGGGTTGGGCGCAAGTCCACGCTTGTCGCGTCCCTCATGCTGATGGGCGGATCGACGCTCGCCATCGGTTTCCTGCCGACCTATGCCATGGCGGGCTGGGTCGCGCCGCTATTGCTGTGCATCCTGCGCTTCGGGCAGGGTTTCGGCCTTGGCGGCGAATGGGGCGGCGCGGCGTTGCTGGCGGTGGAGAACGCCCCGCCCGGCTGGCGCGCGCGCTTCGGGATGATGCCGCAATTGGGCGCGCCGGTGGGATTCCTCGCGGCGAACGGCCTGTTCCTGATCCTCGGCGCGCTGCTCACCGACGCGCAGTTCATGGAATGGGGCTGGCGCCTGCCCTTCCTCGGCAGTGCGATCCTCGTCGGGCTGGGCCTATGGGTGCGCCTGAAACTGACCGAAACGCCGGAATTCGCCGCCGCGCTGGAGGCAGCGCCGCCGCCGGCCGTGCCGCTCGCCGACCTGTTCAAACGGCATCTGGGCGCGACCGTCACCTCGACGCTGGGCGCGGTGTCCTGCTTCGCAACCTTCTACATCGCGACGGCCTTTGCGCTGGGCCACTCGACCACCACCATGGGCCTGCCGCGCGAGGCGGTGCTGAGCGTGCAACTGGGCGCGATCCTGTTCCTGGCGCTGGGCATCATCCACGCAGGCTGGTGGTCCGACAGCGCGAGCCCGCGCAAGGTGCTGATGGCGGGGTGCATCGGCACCATCATCGTGGGTCTGGGCTTCGGCTGGCTGCTGGAGCAGGCGAACCTGCCGGACCTGTTCGCGGCCCTCGCCGCGGCGCTTTACATCATGGGCCTGACCTATGGCCCGCTGGGCGCGTGGCTGACCGACCGTTTCCCGACCACGGTACGCTATACGGGCGCGTCGGTCGCGTTCAACGGCGCGGGGATCATCGGCGGCGCCATGGCCCCCATTGCAGCGCAGGGGCTGGTATCGAGCTATGGCACCGCGTCGGTGGGACTGTATCTGTCGGCTGCCGGGCTGCTGAGCCTGGTCGGACTGGCATTCTCGCCGAAGCAGACCCTTTCCACATCGTCACCCCGGACCTGATCCGGGGTCCCGCTTTTATTTCGGGATAGGCGGGCGACGAAGGCAGCGGGACCCCGGCTCAAGGCCGGGGCGACGTACGAGGAGATATCCCCAAAGCCTCAGACCAGCACGCCATGGCAGTGCTTATACTTCTCGCCCGACCCGCAGGGGCACGGCGCGTTCCGGCTGATGTCGAGATTGGCATAGGGGTTCGGGCCGACCTCATGCGTCTCGATCTCCTCGGGCACGAAACGCGGCAGGGTCGTCGTCACATAGCCGCCGCCCGACACCGGATAGACCGGGCTATCCGCGTCCGCAAAGGGGTCGAGGTTCGCCGTGATGAAGTCGGGCAGCACCGGCAGCTCGGGGACAGGCTCGGTGATGAACTGGGCGTGCGCGATGGTGCGGGTTACATCCTCACGGATGTTGTTCAGCATACGCTCGAACAGCGCGAACGCCTCCTGCTTATACTCGTTGATCGGCGTCTTCTGCGCATAGGCGCGCAGGTGAACCACCTGCCGCAGGGCGTCGAGCGTCGAGAGATGCTCCTTCCAGTGATGGTCGAGATTCTGGAGGAGGATGTTCTTCTCCACCTGATGCCAGCTATTCTCGCCCAGCGGCGCGATCTTCTCGGCAACCGCTTCGTCGGCCAGCTTCTCCAGCCGCTCTTCCAGCATTTCCGGCTCGACCTGATCCTCGGTCATCCAGGCGTCGATGTCCGGCGTCAGGTTGAGCGTATCCGCGACGCGGACCTTCAGCCCCTCGATATCCCACTGCTCGGGATAGGTGCCGGGCGGGCAGGCGGTGCCAACCAGCGTGTTGACCGTCTCGTGCCGCATGTCGACCACGACATCGTCCACGGTCGCCGCGTCCATGATGTCGGCGCGCTGCTCGTAGATGACCTTGCGCTGCTCGTTCATCACGTCATCATATTCGACGACCTGCTTGCGGACGTCGTAATTGCGCGCCTCGACCTTCTTCTGCGCGGTCTCGATCGCCTTGGACATCCATTTGGACGGGGGCAGCGCCTCGCCATCCTCAAGGGATGACCGCATCATGCGCGCGAACAGCGTATCGGGCCCGAAGATGCGCAGCAGATCGTCGTCGAGGCTGAGGTAGAAGCGGCTGAGGCCCGGATCGCCCTGACGGCCCGAACGGCCGCGAAGCTGGTTATCGATGCGGCGGCTTTCATGCCGCTCCGTGCCCAGCACGAACAGGCCGCCAGCGTCCAGCACCGCCTGCTTCTCGACCGCGATCTCGCGGCGGATGCGTTCGATGCCCGCCTCGCGCTCCGGCCCCTCGGGCACATCGCGCAGCTCGTCCTCAACGCGGAATTCCAGATTGCCGCCCAACTGAATGTCGGTGCCGCGCCCTGCCATATTGGTCGCGATGGTGACGACGCCGGTGCGGCCCGCCTGCGCCACGATATGCGCCTCGCTCTCATGGAAGCGGGCGTTGAGGACGCTGTGCGCCACACCCTCCTGACGAAGAAATTCGGACAATAGCTCCGACTTCTCGATGGAGACCGTGCCGACCAGCACCGGCTGGCCCTTGCTGGCATGCTCGCCGATGGTCTTGGCAATGCCGCGAAACTTGTCCTCGGTGGACTTGTAGAACAAATCCTCCTCGTCGATGCGCTGCACGTCCCGGTTGGTGGGAATGGTGACGCAGTTCATCTTGTAGATCTCGAAAAACTCGGTCGCCTCGGTCGAGGCAGTGCCGGTCATGCCGGAGATCTTGGGATACATGCGGAAATAATTCTGGAAGGTGACGGAGGCCAGCGTCTGGTTCTCCGGCTCGATATTGACGCCTTCCTTGGCCTCCACCGCCTGATGCAGACCGTCCGACCAGCGCCGCCCGTCCATCATGCGGCCGGTAAACTCGTCGATGATGATGACCTTGCCGTCCTTGACGATATAATCGATGTCGGCGCGGAAGAGCACATTGGCCTTGAGCGCCTGATTGACGTGGTGGACGACCGCCGTATTTTCGAAATCATAGAGGTTGGCGCCTTCGAGCAGGCCAGCGGTCTCCAACAGGCGCTCCAGCTTTTCGGTCCCGTCCTCGGTCAGGATGACGGTGCGCTGCTTCTCGTCCTTGTCATAATCCTTCTCGTCCAGATTCTTCACGATGGCGTTGACGGACATGTAGAGGTCCGACTTGTCGTCGGTCGGGCCGGAGATGATGAGCGGCGTGCGCGCCTCGTCGATCAGGATCGAGTCCACCTCGTCCACGATGGCGTGGTTGAACGGCCGCTGCACCATCTGCGAGCGGTCATACTTCATGTTGTCGCGCAGGTAATCGAAGCCCAGCTCGTTGTTCGTCGCATAGGTGATGTCGGCCTCATAGGCCGCGCGGCGCTCCTCCTCGTGCAGGCCGGGCACGATGACGCCGGTAGTGAGGCCGAGGAAACGATAGACCTGGCCCATCCAGTCGCAGTCGCGCCGCGCCAGATAGTCGTTCACCGTGACGACATGGACGCCCTTGCCCTCCAGCCCGTTCAGATAGGTGGCGAGCGTCGCGACCAGCGTCTTGCCCTCGCCCGTGCGCATCTCCGCGATCTCGCCGCGATGCAGGACGATGCCGCCGATCATCTGCGTATCGAAATGGCGCATGCCCAGCACGCGCACCGACGCCTCGCGCACCGTGGCGAAAGCCTCGGGCAATATGTCGTCGAGCGTCTCGCCCGCCGCCAGCCTTTCGCGGAACAGCCGCGTCTGGTCGATCAGGCGCGCATCGTCCATCGCCTGGAATTCCGGCTCCAGCGCATTGATGCGATCCACGATCTTGCGGAGCGACTTGACGTAGCGGTCGTTGGACGACCCGAACAGCGATTTGGCGACCGAGCCGAACATGCCTGTATTCCTGACTTTTCCACAGGGTAAACGCGCGTCCCCACGCGCCCCGGATTCCTGCGCGCGATGTAGGATCGGGCACGGCCATAGTCAATCTGGCGTGCCGTGCGATGCCGTAACGGTCGACGGGTGAATGGGGGATGACGGG
>JBEVNC010000121.1:0-9432 GCA_040508315.1 Sphingobium sp. | reverse complement strand
CCGAACTCGCTGGCCTTTGCAGCCTCCGCATCGATGTGCAGGGGCTGGGGATTGTGAGTCATCACGGAGAAAAGGAGATTGTCCGTTTCCGTCACCGTCCGCCGGATTTCATGGACCAGCGTCTCGCCTATCGTCCACTGGTCGAACAACTTGCCCGCCATCAGGCCGCCTCCTGCTTCGCAATCTTCACAAGGATCGTCCCCTCGCTCACCTGCCCGCCTTCGCTGGCGTTCAGTTCCGTCACCGTTCCATCGAACGGGGCGAGCAAGCTGTGCTCCATCTTCATCGCTTCGAGGGTCAGCAGCTTCTGCCCCTTCGTCACCGTTTCACCGTCAGACACGGCCACAGCGATGATGCGGCCAGGCATGGGCGAAAGGATCGCGCCATCGGACACGTCCGATCCGCCCGCCCCACCGGCACGCCAGGGGTGAAGCTCCCACACCTGCCCTGCTTCCGACAGGATCGCGCGCCGTTCGGTCGTGCGATTGCCGGATGGCGTGAGGCTTGCCGTGATCGCAGCGCCGTCGAGGAGGAAGCGGCTCTCCAGGCGCGGCGCGCCATTGAGGCGGAAGCCGCCGAGCGGACCGGGCGCGGCGAGGCGCATCGCCCCCTCCGCCAGCGTCGCGGCAGACGGCACGGCATCGGGCAGCAGCGCGTCCCCTTCCCGCCCGATCAGGCCGGTATCGAGCCGCGCCGCGGCAAAATCGGAATGGTGCAGCGCCTTGACGAGAAACCCGGCATTGGTCTTGAGCGGCCAGATCGCCGTCGCTTCCAGCGTCGCCGCAAGTTTCAGGCGCGCCTCGTCACGCGTCGCCCCCCACGCGATCAGTTTGGCAATCATCGGGTCGTAAAACGGCGAAATTTCCGCGCCCTGCTCCACTCCCGTATCGGTACGATAGGACGGACCGATGTCGAACCGCTCCAGCGTCCCGATGCTGGGAAGGAAGCCCTTGACCGGGTCCTCGGCATAGAGGCGCGCTTCCATCGCCCAGCCGTTGATCGACAGCTCGTCCTGCGTCTTCGGCAGCGGTTCCCCACTCGCCACGCGCAACTGCCATTCGACGAGGTCCTGCCCGGTGATCTCTTCGGTTACGGGATGTTCGACCTGAAGCCGGGTGTTCATTTCCATGAACCAGATGCGGTCGGCCCTGAGGCCTTCCGACCCGTCCGCGATGAACTCGATGGTGCCCGCGCCGACATAGTCGACCGCCTTGGCTGCGTTGACCGCCGCCCGACAGACCGCCGCGCGCGTCGCCTCGTCCATGCCGGGGGCGGGCGCTTCTTCGATCACCTTTTGGTGGCGGCGTTGCAGCGAGCAGTCGCGCTCGAACAGGTGGACGACATTGCCGTGACTGTCGCCGAACACCTGCACCTCGATATGGCGCGGGTTCGTGACCCATTTCTCCAGCAGCACCTGATCGTTGCCGAAGCTCGACGCGGCCTCACGCTGGCAGGAGAGCAGCGCGTCGGTGAAGTCTTCCGCGACGTCCACCTTGCGCATGCCCTTGCCGCCGCCGCCCGCCACCGCTTTGATGAGAACGGGGTAACCGATTTTGTCGGCCTCCGCCTTCAGCCGTTCCGGACTCTGGTCGTCGCCGAGATAGCCCGGCGTCGTCGGCACGCCGGCGTCCTGCATCAGCTTCTTTGCCGCGTCCTTCAGGCCCATGGCGGTGATGCTGGCGGGATTGGGTCCGACCCAGATGAGGCCCGCGTCCTGCACCGCAGCGGCGAACTCCGCATTTTCGGACAGGAAGCCATAGCCGGGATGGATTGCCTCGGCGCCCGTCGCCTTTGCCGCGGCAATGATCCGCTCGCCGACCAGATAGCTCTCGCGCACCGGCGACGGCCCGATATGCACCGCTTCGTCGGCGGAGCGGACGTGGAGCGCGTCTGCGTCGGCGTCGGAATACACCGCCACCGTGCGCACGCCCAGCCGGCGTGCCGTGCGGATGATGCGGCAGGCGATTTCGCCCCGGTTCGCGATCAGAACGGATCTCAGCATATCATCCTCTCCCGGCCCTGTACCACGTGCTCAGAGACGCTCGATCACGAGCGCGATGCCCTGACCGCCGCCAATGCACATGGTGGCGAGGCCATATCGGCCACCCGACCGCTCCAGTTCGTGGAGCAGCTTGACCGTGATGATCGCGCCCGTCGCGCCGACCGGATGACCCAGCGAAATACCCGAACCATTGGGGTTGGTCTTCGCAGGATCGAGGCCCAGTTCCTTCGCCACGGCGCAGGTCTGGGCAGCAAAGGCCTCGTTCGCCTCGATCACGTCGATCTGGTCGAGGGTCAGGCCCGCGCGCTTCAGCGCGATCGGCACCGCGGCGACGGGACCGATACCCATCAGCGAAGGCTCGACGCCTGCATGTCCCCAGCCAAGGATGCGCGCGCGCGCCTTGAGGCCCTTCGCCTCGGCGACGGATGCGCGGGCCAGAACCAGAGCGGCCGCGCCGTCGTTGATCCCCGACGCATTGCCAGCCGTGACGGAGCCATCCTTTTTGAACACCGGCTTCAGCGTACCCAGAGAGTCCGCCGTCGTCTCCACCTTCACATGTTCGTCCGTGACAAAAGCGACCACGCCCTTGCGTGTCTTCAGCTCGACGGGGACGATCTGATCCGCAAAGCGGCCCTCCGCAATGGCGATGGCGGCACGGCGATGGCTCTCGGCGGCGGTGGCATCCTGCGTGGCGCGGTCGATGCCATATTTCTCCGCCACATTCTCCGCGGTGACGCCCATGTGATAATTGTTGAAGGGGTCGGTCAGCGCACCGGTCAGGCCATCGATCATCTCGATATTGCCCATCTTCTGGCCAAAGCGCGCGGCCTGGACATAATGGGGGGCCTTGGACATGCTTTCCGCGCCGCCCGCGACGGCAATATCGGTTTCGCCCAGCGTCAGCATCTGCGCGGCCGAGATGATGGCCTGAATGCCCGAACCGCACAGCCGGTTCAGCGTGAGCGAGGGCGTGGCGACAGGGATGCCAGCATTCACGGCCGCAACGCGCGCCAGATACGCGTCCGACGGCCCCGAAGGCATGACCTGCCCCATCACGACATGGCCGACATTGGCGGGGGTGAGGCCCGCCCGGCTCACGGCCTCGGCGATGACGATACGGCCGAGTTCCGCTGCGGCCACATCCTTGAGCGATCCACCAAAAGTGCCGATAGCTGTCCGCACACCGGAAACAATGACAACATCTTCCATCATGATATTAAAATCCTTCTGATCGTCCGGTCACATGCGGAACACGCCGAAGCGCGGTCCTGCCGGTATCGGGGCGTTGAGCGCAGCAGCAAGGGCCAGCCCCAGCACATCGCGGGTCTGTGCCGGGTCGATGATGCCATCGTCCCACAGGCGCGCGGTGGCGTAATAGGGGTTGCCTTCATCTTCGTATTTCTGGCGGACGGGCGCCTTGAAGGCTTCGGCTTCCTCGGGCGTCCATTTGGCGGCGTCGCGGTGAACGGTCGCCAGCACCGACGCCGCCTGCTCGCCGCCCATGACGGAAATCCGCGCATTGGGCCATGTGAACAGGAAGCGCGGCTGATAGGCACGCCCGCACATTCCATAGTTGCCCGCGCCAAAGCTGCCACCGATCAGCACCGTGATCTTGGGCACACTGGCGGTGGCGACAGCGGTAACGAGTTTTGCGCCGTTCTTGGCGATGCCCTCCGCCTCATATTTCCCGCCGACCATGAAGCCGGAGATGTTCTGGAGGAACAGCAGGGGTATGCGGCGCTGGCAGGCCAGTTCGATGAAATGCGCGCCCTTCACCGCGCTTTCACTGAACAGCACGCCATTGTTCGCCAGGATCGCGACCGGCTGGCCCCAGATATGCGCGAAACCGCAGACGAGCGTGGTTCCGTACAGTGCCTTGAACTCGTGAAACTCCGACCCATCGACCAGCCGCGCGATCACCTCCCGCACGTCATAGGGCGCGCGCACGTCTTGCGGGATAATACCGTAGAGTTCCTCCGCATCATATTTCGGCGGCGCGGGGTCGCGCAGGTTGATGTCGGGCACGGTATCGGGCTGAAGCGTCGAGACGATGTCGCGCACGATGGTCAGGGCATGTTCGTCATCGTCCGCGACATGATCGACCACGCCCGACTTGCGCCCGTGGAGATCGCCGCCACCCAGATCCTCGGCCGTGATGACCTCGCCCGTCGCCGCCTGCACCAGCGGCGGCCCGGCGAGGAAGATAGTGCCCTGATTGCGAACGATGACGCTCTCGTCCGACATGGCGGGCACATAGGCGCCGCCCGCCGTGCAGCTGCCCATGACGCAGGCGATCTGCGCTATGCCCTGGGCAGACATGTTCGCCTGATTATAGAAGATGCGGCCGAAATGCTCCTTGTCGGGAAACACCTCCGCCTGATTGGGCAGGTTCGCGCCACCCGAATCCACGAGGTAGATGCACGGCAGCCGGTTTTCGAGCGCGATCTCCTGCGCGCGCAGATGTTTCTTCACCGACACCGGGAAATAGGTGCCGCCTTTCACCGTGGCGTCGTTGCAGCTGATCATCACCTGCCGCCCCGAGACGCGACCGATCCCCGCGATGATGCCCGCGCCCGGCACTTCGTCGCCATAGAGGCGATTGGCGGCAAGCTGGCCGACTTCGAGAAAGGGCGATCCGGGATCGAGCAGACGCTCGACGCGCTCGCGTGGCAGCAGCTTGCCGCGCGCGACATGTTTGTCCCGCGCCGCCGCCGATCCGCCTTGCGCGGCGACCGCGACTTTTTCGCGAAGCTCGGCGGCAAGGGCGCGGTTATGGATTGCGTTGGAACGAAAGACTTCACTTTCGCGGGAAACCTTGGTGTCGAGGACAGGTGCGCTCACAGGGCCACTCCATATTTCGCCGTGGTCTTCGCCGCCACATCCTCGGCGGTGACCCCCGGTGCCAGTTCGACCAGGCTGAACGGGCTGTCATGATCCGGTCGCTGGAAAACGCACAAGTCCGTGACGATCATATCGACCACATTCTTGCCGGTCAGCGGCAGGGTGCAGGCGGGGATGAACTTGGCATCGCCGTTCTTGGACGTGTGCTCCATGACCACGATGATCTTCTTGACGCCCGCCACCAGATCCATGGCACCGCCCATGCCCTTGATCATCTTGCCGGGGATCATCCAGTTGGCGATGTCGCCATTCTCGGCAATCTCCATCGCGCCCAGCACGGCGAGGTCGATATGGCCGCCACGGATCATCGCGAAACTGTCCGCCGACGAGAAATAGGCTGTGCGCGGCAGTTCGGAGACGGTCTGCTTGCCCGCGTTGATCAGGTCAGCGTCCTCGTCCCCCTCAAACGGGAAAGGCCCGATGCCGAGCATGCCGTTCTCCGACTGGAGAGTCACCTCGACCCCTTCGGGCACATAATTCGCCACCAGGGTCGGGATGCCGATGCCGAGGTTGACGTAAAAGCCGTCCTGCAACTCACGCGCTGCGCGTGCGGCCATTTCTTCACGCGTCCAGGGCATTATGCGGCCTCCCTCTTGCGCACGGTCAGCTGCTCGATCTTCTTGTCGTAGGGCGCGCCAATGATCAGGCGATTGACGTAGATCCCCGGCAGGTGGATCGCATCGGGGTCGAGGCTGCCGATGGGCACGATCTCCTCCACTTCCGCGATGCAGACCTTGCCCGCCGTCGCGGCGGGATGGTTGAAGTTGCGGGCGGTCTTGCGGAAGATGAGGTTGCCGCTCTCATCCGCCTTCCATCCCTTGATGATCGAGATGTCCGCGAAGATGCCGCGTTCCAGGATATAATCCTGCCCGTCGAAATTCTTCACTTCCTTGCCTTCGGCCACGGCCGTACCCACGCCGGTCTTGGTGTAGAAGCCGGGGATGCCCGCGCCGCCTGCCCGCATGCGCTCTGCCAGAGTGCCCTGCGGGCAGAAATCCACCTCCAGTTCGCCCGCCAGATATTGCCGCTCGAACTCCTTGTTCTCACCGACATAGCTGGCGATCATCTTCTTGACCTGCCTGGTGCGGAGCAGCTTTCCAATGCCCTCGTTGTCGATGCCGGCATTGTTGGAGGCGAAGGTCAGGTCTTTCGTGCCCGCCGCCTGGATCGCGTCGATCAGCCGCTCCGGTACGCCGCAAAGGCCAAAGCCGCCGCTGGCGATCAGCATTCCGTCGAACAAAAAACCGTCCAGCGCGGTCGCCGCGTCGGGATAGAGTTTCTTCATGACTGACCGATGAGCTCGCGGCCGATCAGCATACGACGGATCTCGTTAGTGCCTGCACCGATGTCCAGGAGCTTGGCGTCGCGCATGAACCGCTCGACCGGCCAGTCCTTCGTGTAGCCCGCGCCGCCCAATGCCTGCACGGCTTCGAGTGCAACCTTCACCGCATTTTCCGACGCCAGCAGGATAGCGCCCGCTGCGTCGAACCGCGTGGTCTTGCCCGCATCGCAGGCCTTGGCCACCGCATAGACGTAGGCGCGTGCGGAGTTGAGCGCGACATACATATCCGCGACTTTCGCCTGCATCAGCTGGAAGGTGCCGATGGCCTGACCGAACTGCTTGCGCTCTCGTACATAGGGCAGCACCACGTCGAGACAGGCCTGCATGATGCCCAGTTGGATGCCCGACAACACGGTGCGTTCATAGTCGAGGCCGGACATGAGGATGGCAACGCCCTTACCCAACTCGCCCATGACATTCTCTTCAGGAACTTCGCAGTCGTCGAAAACCAGTTCAGCGGTCGGCGAGCCGCGCATGCCGACTTTGTCGATCTTCTGCCCGATGGAGAAGCCCTTGAAATCCTTCTCGATCAGGAAAGTCGTGATGCCGCGCGATCCCTCGCCCGTCTTGGCATAGACGACCAGCGTGTCGGCATAGGCGGCATTGGTGATCCAGAACTTTGTGCCGTTAAGGATGTAGCGGTCGCCCTTCTTCTCGGCTTTCAGCTTCATCGAAACGACGTCGGACCCCGCGCCCACCTCCGACATGGCGAGGGAGCCGACATGCTCGCCGGAGATGAGTTTGGGCAGATAGCGCGCCTTCTGCTCGGCATTGCCCCAGCGGCCGATCTGGTTGACGCACAGATTGGAGTGCGCGCCATAGCTGAGGCCTATGGAAGCAGACGCCCGCGCCACTTCCTCCTGCGCCACCACATGCTCCAGATAGCCAAGGCCCAAGCCTCCGTCCTGCTCCGGCACGGTGATGCCATGCAGGCCGAGTTCGCCCATGGCAGGCCAGAGTTCGCGGGGGAACCAGTCTTTCGCGTCGATTTCGGACGCCAGCGGCGCAATCTTGTCCTGGGAAAAACGCGCGGCGCTCTCACGGATCATCTCGGCATTGTCGCCCAGCGCAAAATCGAAATCGCTCATCCAATCCTCTCTTTCGCGGCCGGGCATAGGCGCATCCCAGCGGCAAATCTAATTGAACTTAGACAACCATTATATATACGCCATCTATGATCGACCGCTATCTCATCCGCTATTTTCTGGCCGTGGTGGAACAGGGCAATTTTTCCCGCGCCGCTGCGCACTGCAACGTTTCCCAACCCACATTGTCCGTGGGCATCGCGAAGCTGGAGAAGAATGCAGGGCTTCAATTATTCATCCGCACAAATCAACGCGTCGAGTTGACCGAAGCCGGCACGCGTTTTCTTTACCATGCCAAGCGGATCGAAAAGGAGTTCAACAGCGCCTTCGGCACCTTGGCGACCCTTTCGAAGGCACGGCATGAACGCTCGCTGCGCCTGGGCATATTACTCAGTGTACCGGGCTATCTCGTGGCAGAGGCAGGCCGTGCCTGTCCAGCCGCGTCGCGAGGCTCCGTCGAGATCAGCTTCGCAAACGAAAGGGAGTTACTCGGTCATCTTGCCCGCGGACGGCTCGACGCGATTCTAACCGTGCTGCGCCCCACGATAGAATCGTTCGTTGAATTACCCGTGCTGGAGGAAGGCTACACGATGGTCTTTCCGGCCAATCATCCGATGGCAGGCAGGTCGCAGGTCCGTGCGGAAGAACTTGGTAGCGAGCCAATGATTGTGCGCCGCCATTGCGAGATATTATCGCAAACCAGCCGCCACTTTCTGGACCGGGGCGTTCGCCCACATTTTTCGCTGCGCACGATCAATGATGAACGCGCATTGGAAATGGTCCGTGCTGGCATGGGAATTACCATCATGCCCGAAAGCTATCGCGCGTCCGGGATTTCTCAGGTCCCGTTGAGCGAATTTGTCCATCGACGTCAGCTCGGATACTATCTGTCGGACAATCGATATCAGGATCAGCCACTCTTGGTCACGCTCGCTGCAGCTTTAGCTGGCACGCGCGCCACTTAAGGTTCCTGCCGACCACATTACGCCGTTGCCAAAGTCGCGGCCGATGTCCGGATTTGACAAGAACAACCTGGAGACTCCAGCCAACCGAGAGAATAGAGCGTTATATTAATCGGATACCGTCTGATTTACCGAACTTTACCCCTATTTATCCCTGCCTCTCGACGGTGCGGTGATAGCCCTTTGTCCACGGCGCTGATGTCCTCGGCACCATGTTCGAAAGGCAAGCATCATGATGAAACGACACCTGATCGGCGCGCTGGCTATTCTCGCCGCCACAACCCCGGTCGCCGCCTACGCGCAATGTGCTCCGACCGCTGCGGCCAAGGTAGCGGCCTCCGTGCCCGTCATCCACTACAAGACCACCATGATCGATGGCGTGAAGATATTCTACCGCGAAGCCGGGCCGAGCGACGCGCCGGTGCTGCTGCTCCTGCACGGTTTCCCCACCTCATCGCACATGTTCCGCAACCTCATTCCGCTGCTGGCCGACCGCTACCGCGTGATCGCCCCCGACTATCCGGGATATGGTCAGAGCGATGCGCCGGACCACATGAAGTTCGCCTACACTTTCGCCAACATCACCGACATTGTCGATAAGCTGGTCCAGCAGGTGGGGGCGGACAAGTACAGCATGTATGTGATGGATTACGGCGCGCCCATCGGATACCGGCTCGCGCTCAAGCACCCCGAAAAAGTGCAGTCGCTGATCGTCCAGAACGGCAATGCCTACACCGAGGGGCTCAAGGAATTCTGGAACCCGATCAAGGCCTATTGGGCAGACCGGACGTCCGCGCGGCGCCAGGCGCTGGAGAATCTCGTCACGCTCGAGACGACCAAGTTCCAGTATACCGACGGCATGAGCGATGTGGCGCGGATCAGCCCTGACAACTGGGTGATCGACCAGGCACTGCTCGACCGGCCAGGCAACCGCGACATCCAGCTCGATCTCCTGGGGGACTATGGCAGTAACGTGCCGCTCTACCCACAATTCCAGGCCTTCTTTCGCAAGTACCAGCCGCCAACGCTGATCGTCTGGGGCAAGAATGATTACATCTTCCCCGAAGCAGGTGCGCATCCTTATCTGCGCGACCTGCCAAAGGCCGAGATGCACATCCTCGACAGCGGCCATTTCGCGCT
>JBEVNC010000052.1:0-3473 GCA_040508315.1 Sphingobium sp. | reverse complement strand
GGCAGGCCCAGACTCGCGATCGCCACCAGATGCGGCTCGATCCGGTCCAGCGCGAGGCCGCTCAGGAACCGCCCGACGATGACGCCCATTGCATAGAGCGACATCATCCACGTCGCCGCCGCGCTGCTCAGGCCGCTGTCCATGACGACCAGCTTGAGCTGCGAGGACGCGAACACGCCCGGAATATTGACCAGAAACATGCCCGCGATGATCAGGATCAGCGTCGGGTGGCGCAGCAACTGACCCAGTTCCCGCCGCGTAAGACTGACCGGGATCTTGCGCGGGGCATCGCGGCGCTGGTTGCGGCCCATCATCGTGATCGCGATGATGCCCCCGGTGCCCGTGATCGCCGCCATGGCGAGATAGCCCGACCGCCAGCCGTCAGCATCGATGAGCGCGCCCAGCGTCGGCGCGGCGATGGCGCCAAACAAGGGCGGCGCGGTCATCACCAGCGACAATGCGATGCCGCGCGCAGTGTCGAACTTCTCCACCACGACCCGGCAAAACACCAGCGACGTGGTCAGGATGCCGAGCAGATGCTGCAACACCCATATGCCGAAGAAGACCATGATGTTGCCGTTCATCATGGAGAAGGCGAGGAACCCCAGCGGCAGCGCGCTGAACCCGATGATGGCCGCGACCCGCGTGCCGAATCGGTCCACGAACCGCCCGGCGAAGGGCACGAACAGCATGTTGATAAGCGGGATGGAGCCGATCAGCGCGAACTCCGCCTTGGACCAGCCGAATTCCGCGATCAGGGGCGGGCCGAACAGGCTCATCGTATAATGGCTAAGCGCCGAACCCAGACCCATGCCGAGGCTGGCCGCAAGCAGCGCATGCCAGTGAAACCTGAACTCCTTGAAATACATTCCGGCCCTCTCCATGACGATTTCTGCCCGGTCGTTGCCGGACTTGCAGATTGCCTGACGATTTGCGTTTCGTCATGTTTTTATCGACACCGACGCGTATCATTCAGCGCAGGTCAGGGCAAGTCCGGTTGGCAAAGGGATCAGGGCGCGAACAGCAGGGCCGGGGCTTCCAATATGGTCTTGATCGCCTGCGTGAAACTCGCCGCGTCCCAGCCATCCACGACCCGGTGGTCGCAACTGATCGAAAGGTTCATGAGGGACGCCCGGCGGATGTCCTCGCCTCCCCGATCACTCCTGGCGAATACCGGCCGCTCGATGATGCGGTTGGGTGCTAGGATTGCGACTTCCGGCCGATTGATGACCGGCGTCGACGCGATCCCGCCCAAAGTGCCCAACGAACTGATCGTAATGGTGGAGCCGGACAGTTCGTCGCTCCGCGCCTTGCCGGTACGCGCCGCGTCGGACAGGCGCACGATCTCGCGCGCAATCTGCCAGGGGTTCAGGTTTTGCGCGTCGCGGATGACGGGAACCATCAGGCCAGCGTCGGTCTGCGTCGCGACGCCCATATGGACGCTGCCGTGGCGCGTGACGATGCCCGCCTCGTCGTTGTAGCGGGCGTTCATCATCGGGAAGTCCGGCACCGTACGGCAGATGGCGACGATCAGGAACGGCAGGATCGTCAGCTTGGGCCGGTCGCCGCGATGGGCGTTGAGGTCGCGGCGCATGACCTCCAGCGCGGTCATGTCGATTTCCTCGACATAGCTGAAATGCGGAATGCGGCGCTTCGATTCGGCCATGGCGTCGGCGATTCGGCGGCGCAGGCCCATGACCTTCACCGGTTCGTCGGCGCGCGCACGGCTGGTGCCGGCGGGGCGGTATCCCTGAGCACTGCCATAGCGCAGGAAGGCGTCGAGGTCGGCGTGGCGGACATGATCGCCGTCGCTTTTCACCTGTGCCAGGTCGATGCCGAGGTCGCGGGCGCGGGCACGTACGGCGGGAGAAGCGAGGACTTTCTGTACCTCTCCTTCGGCGCTGGGGACAGTTGGCGAAGCTGGTGGGATGGGGGCTTCCTCACCCGCTACATCCAGAGGCTCCCCCCCTCCACCGCCTTCGGCGGCCCCCCTCCCCGTGCCGGGGAGGAATTCCGCATCGCTCTTTTCCTCAACCCCCGGCGTCTCTGCTGCTATCGCTTCCTCAACGGCTTCTGACACAGGAGGCGCATCCTCCTCATCCGTCTCGATCACCGCCAGCGCGGAGCCGATGGCGACCTGATCGCCCGGCGCGCCAGCCAGTTCGACCACCGTCCCCGCCACCGGCGACTCCAGTTCCACCGTCGCCTTGTCCGTCATCATGTCGGCGATGCGCGCGTCCTCCTCGACACGCTCGCCGACGGCCACATGCCAGGCCACGATCTCGGCCTCGGCGATGCCCTCGCCAATGTCGGGAAGGCGAAAGGTGAAACGTGCCATGGCGTCAGTCCCTCAGGAGCTTGCGAAGGGCCTCGCGGATGCGGACCGGCCCGGGAAAATAGGCCCATTCGAGGCTGTGCGGATAGGGCGTGTCGAAGCCGGTGACGCGCTCTACCGGCGCCTCCAGATGATAGAAGCAACGTTCCTGCACCAGCGCCGACAGCTCCGCCCCGAACCCGCCGGTGCGCGTCGCCTCGTGCACGATCAGGCAGCGTCCGGTCTTCTTCACCGACTGCTCGATGGCCTCGATGTCGAGCGGGATCAGCGTGCGCAGATCGACGATCTCCGCATCCACGTCGCCGATCTCCTCGATGGTGTTGAGGGCGACGTGAACCATGGTGCCGTAGCACAGGATGGTGACGTCGCTCCCTTCCCGCACCACCGCCGCCTTGCCCAGCGGCACGCGATAATGCCCCTGCGGCACCATCGCGCCGGGATGCCCGGCCCAGGTCGATACCGGCCGGTCGTAATGGCCGTGGAACGGACCGTTATACAGGCGCTTTGGCTCGAAGAAGAGAACCGGATCATTATCCTCTATGGCGGAGATCAGCAGGCCCTTGGCGTCATAGGGGGTGGACGGGATCACCGTCTTGATCCCCGAACAATGGGTGAAGATGCCCTCGGGCGACTGGCTGTGCGTCTGTCCGCCGAAGATGCCGCCGCCAAAGGGCGACCGGATCGTCATCGGCGCGGTAAACTCGCCCGCCGAGCGATAGCGCAGCCGCGCCGCCTCGCTCACCAACTGGTCGAGCGCGGGATAGATATAGTCGGCGAACTGGATTTCGGTGACGGGGCGCAGGCCGTAAGCGCCCATGCCGATGGCGACGCCGATGATGCCGCATTCGGTGATCGGCGTGTCGAACACGCGGTTAGCGCCATATTTCTGTTGTAGCCCCGCCGTCGCGCGGAACACGCCGCCGAAGAAGCCGACATCTTCGCCCATCACGACGACATCTGCGTCGCGCGCCATCATGACGTCCAGGGCGCTGTTGATCGCCTGGATCATTGTCATACCGGTTGTTTCGGCGGGCGGAGCGGTTTCGACGTCGCTCATCCCCTTACCTCCCTCGTCATTCCCGCGCAGGCGGGAATCCAGAGCGGCAAGCACAGTTCTATGTGGCTCTGGATTCCCGCC
>JBEVNC010000006.1:0-37957 GCA_040508315.1 Sphingobium sp. | reverse complement strand
GGCCATTCCCGATCATGTGCGACAGACTTTCCAAACCTTGCTGCGCGCAGCAGCCGATCGCAATCTTGCCCTCATGGCCTGTACGGGCGTGGCAACAGGCGAACCGCGCTATGTGATCTGCGCAGTCGGCCGCGATGGCGACGCCTATGTCATGACGCCGTTCGGGCGTCTTGCCGACGGCAACCCCTATGAGGCTTACCGACCACCACAGGGCTGACCGCCGTCATCATGACGGTGGCCCCATGATGTACGCCAGCCCGTCTCGCGCGATCCGCGAGGCGGGCTTTTTTGTGCACAGCGGGAGTCAGCGACGGACGCCGGCGCGCCAGATGGCGCTGGCTATTCGTGCGGCACAGAGCAACGCGATGGCCATGAAGCCGCCGAACAGGATCAGGGTCGGGCTCGGGCCAGGAGCCCTGGCAAGGCCGACGATGCCCACAGCGCAGAGCAGAGCCAGGGCCAGGGCAAGGGCAAGGCCTCATCCGGATTTCCTGGCTCCGCTTGCCGAGCCTTGGTCGGAACCGATCACTCCGTCACCAGCGCAAGCTGGCGGAGCGATGCCTCCATGCCCAGGGCGTGATCCTGCGCTACTATCGGACCCGGCACATGGCTTGCCTCGAACGTCACTTTCGTGCCGCCCTTGACGGGCTGGAACCGGGTCATGAGCGTCATGGGCCGGGCGAAGGCGGGGTCGTCCGAGACGAAGCGCACCTCTTCCTCAATCAGCTCTTCGGCGATGAGCTGGACGAAGCAGACCTGCACTCGGTCCTCGCCGGGCGCGCTCTTGCGATGGCTCGCGGCATCGGGGCCGGAGTAGCGAAGGACCATCTCATAGCCGCCGCCGACCCGTGCATCGAAAGCGCTGATTGTGGCCGTCATCCCGTCGGGCGCGCGCCAGTTCGTCAGGATTTCGCGATCAATGAAGGCCCGGAACAGGGTGCGCGGGGTCGCCAGGATTGTCCGCGATGCGCGGTCGATGCGGGCTGCTGGGCCGTCTTTGTCACTGTCCACGAATCGCCCCTGTTGAACCTTGTGCTGCCGTGCCGGTCTGTCTGCGAGAGCGCGCCCCTTGCCCCGGGGCGCGCGTCACCCTGCGCTCCGACTAGCCGGTGGGCGCGGTCCCGCCAAGGGGGTGCTGGGCGATGACCGTCGCCGCCTGCGGGCATCGAGCCCACAGGCAGCGATACTCCTCTCTTCTCTCAAATATTCCCAGCATGGCACGGGGTCAGCGCCGGCCTCAAGGACGGTGGGGCCCCACCATTTTTCGCGGTGCGAAAAATCGTTTCCCCCACCGCCGCTGGCGCGGCCGGAGGCTTCGCCCCCGGTCCTTGACCCCGTCGCCCGGAGCCCGTGCCGGGGGGTGAACCTCTTTAGTTTTTCAGGAGGTTCAAATGACCAAGCTTCACACCGCACCGCGTTCTCACGAGGAAATTGCCGACCTGTTTGCCGCCGAAACCAGGGAGCCGAGCGACGCCTTTGCCGCCGCTTTCACCGAGACCATCGATGGGTTCCGGATCGCCCGCGAGGAGCAGGTGACCAGCCTGCCGATGCCGGATGCCTGGGAAGCACAAACCGCGACTGAACTTCTCCTCTCGACGATGTTCGATGTCTTGCGGGGGACGAGGCTGGAGGGTCTGTCGGGGCGCATCGCCTGGGGCATCGTCCACAGTTTCCATAAGGTCGCCGACATGCTGGACAGGGAGGCCGACCAGGCCGCCGTCAAGGTGAAGTCCCTCATCCGCGACGCGGACGGTAGCGAAGTGGCGATGGGCGACCTGGAGGAGGCAACCCAGCTCTGCCAGTCCCTCGACGAGGCGCGCGATGCGGTCGCCTGCATGCGGGACCATGCGGCCCAGAGCTACCATGCCGAGACGGGACGGCCCTGGTCTTCACCACGGGGCTCGATGGTCTCGGCCAAGAGCACGGCCTCGGTGGTGGCGGCCCGCGACTTCCTTGCCGCAAGGAGACAGCGCCGCCTCGACGCCCATAATCCGCAAGGCCCGATCATCCTCTTCTCGGGCGGACAGGTCTGGGAAGACCATGCGCTCCTGACCAGAACCCTCGACGGGATCCGGCGCCGCGTGCCCCATATGGTGCTGGTGACGACCGCCCAGAACAAGGGCTGCGACGCCATCGCGGCAAGCTGGGCGGCACGAGCCGGGGTGCCGCTGGTGGCTTTCGCCCTCGAAGGCCTCAAGCGCAAATATGGGGAGCGTGCCGCCTTCATGCGCAACCAGCAGATGCTGGGGCTGCGGCCGGTGGAAGCGATCGTGTGCCAGGGGTCGGGCATCCAGTCCAATCTCGCCCGCATGGTGAAGGAGAGGGGCGTGCCGGCCCACTTCTTCAGGATCGAGGACCAGGGGCGGGATGCTGCATAAGGGACGTCCCCCAGAGGATCGACCGGGTTCACCCCCGGCCGGTCCTCTGTCTTTTTGTCTGCAGAGGATCGCCCCGCTCGGGGACCCCAAGGGGTCCGTCGCGGGGCGATGCGGGACCGCTCTTGCGAGCAGCCCCGGCCGCCTGCGCGCGGCGCATGCCCGTGCTCGGCGCAGTGATCCCTTGCGGGAGACTGGGGTCAGGCAGGGCGCTGCGGCAGGGCCTTCAGGGCCGCGACCGAAGCCGGGCCGCCTGCACGAATCGCGAGGCTGAGGAGATCGCGAAACTCGCGTTCGGCGAAATCCTCGACGGCGAGATCAGGGACGATTGCGGCATATTTGCCGCGCAGGGCGCGGCGGGTCTGGTCAAGCTCTTCGGCGAGTTTTCTCTTGCGCTGCTCGAGGTCGGCCAGGCGTTCACGGTCAGTCATCTTGGGCATGTTCCACACTCCATAAGGGAGGATCTGCCCGCCAATGTCGATCCTATCATGGGAGGCCATCTTGTTCGACATCGAAAATTCAATGGGGATGATGCCCGGCGTTCCGCCGGCAAGATCGAGAACCCCTTCGGGGAGCCCCATGCCTTCCGGCAAGAGGCAACGCAGCGTGGAGGACGCTGCGGGGAAGGACACTCACGGCCAGGGCCGTTTGTAATGGACCCCACGCACGGGTGCTGCATGGGCCAGAATCGCGCGCTTCTGCGGGATTCGCCCGTCAGCAAAACGTCTGACGGCCGGTCACATTTCATCCGACCTGTCCGACAAGGCCCGCACCAGTGTCACGGCACACCAGCAAATCCGCCAGACGACTGTCCGACACAAGTAAATCTCTCAACATATTGAGATCGGATCAGGAAAAGACTATGGTGGCCTGGCTAAATCCTCGGGCCGGGGCGGAGACAATCCGCCCATGGCACGCATCACCATCCGTCTCGACGACGCGCTGTACGAGCATTTGCTCGACCAGTCGCTCCGAGCGTCGACGACTCCATCCGCCTATATCAGGGACGTGCTTTCCCGCTTCGAGGGGGACGATCCGGCAGGCTATCATGCCCGGTTCGACGAGCTTCATGCGACCCTGATCCAGACCGTCGCCATCCTCGCCGCATCGGTCGGATCGCAGGACCCCGCAATCCTTGACCGGGGGCAGGCCGATGCCCGCCGCCTCCTCAAGGAAAGGGGGTTGCTGGCCCCTTGGCAGGACCGGTCATGAGCATCTTTCGCCATGATACTTTAGGGAGCTGGACGCGCGGCGGCCAAGCCATCGTACATAATGTCCGCATGACCACGCAGGTCTTCTACCAGACACTGCTGGCAGGCCTCGCCATCTGGGCGGGCGGCACCATCTGGTATGCGCTGGAGAAGAGCAGCGCGTATGAACGCTATGTCCTGGTCAAGATCGGACAAGCGAGCGTTTCGGGTGGCTCTTTGCCCGGCAACGCCACACCTATCCTCTTCAAGACTCCTCAAGGCCAGCCATATTGGTCGACGGCCGGGGCCATCAAGGCGTCCGGTCTTGCCCGCAGGACACTGGACGCGTTCGAGGCCTATCTCATCCATGGCGCGCTCCTGTCGGGGATTTTTGCCCTCGCCATGCTCCTTTGGGCCTGGTTCTATTTCACCCGGACGGGGCGCGGGCTTGGCACCAACCAGTTCCTGCGCGGGGCGCGCTTCGGGACCATCCGCCAGATCCGCCGGGCGCTTTGGGGACAAAAGCGCGGCAGCTTCGCGATCGGCGGCGTGCCGGTGCCCGACGCCTTTGAGCCAGAGCATATCCTTCTGTGCGGGGCGCCGGGCACGGGCAAGACCAACATCATCGTCAAGATGCTCGATGGCATCCGCAAGAAGGGCAGGCGCGCCATCGTCTATGACACGGCTGGCACCTTCGTGGAGAAATTCTACCGACCCGGCATCGACATCCTCCTCAATCCCCTCGATGCCCGGTCCGACCGCTGGTCGCCCTGGGTCGATGTGCCGCTCGACTATCATTATGACCAGATCGCCGAGTCCACTGTACCTCACAAGACGGGCGATCCCTTCTGGGCGAAAGCCGCGCGCGGGACGCTCGTGGCTGTCCTCAGAAAGCTTGCACGCGACCGGCGGATGCTCGTTTCCGTCCTCCTCGACATATTGGTTCGCTCGAAGCTCAACGATCTTGCTGGTTTCGTGGAAGGCACCGAGGCATCGGCCTTTATCAGTCAGGAGGGGGAACGAACCTCGGCTGGTGTACAGGCCGAACTGGCCTCGGTGATGCGCAGCTTCTCCTATCTCGACGATACGAAAGACGGGCTCTCCATCCGTGACTGGGTCGCCAATGAGAAAGACGACAGCTGGCTTTTCATCACGGTGAAGGCCGACCAGCTCCCCTCGCTGCGCCCCCTCATAACGGTCTGGCTCGACATTGCGATCAGCGCGATCATGAGCATGACGCCCGACCGGAACCGGCGTCTCTATTGCGTTATTGACGAACTGCCGACCTTGCAGAAACTGCCTTCGCTTTCGGACTTCCTGGCCCGTGCGCGAAAATATGGCGGCTGCGGAATTTTGGGGTTCCAGAGCTATCCGCAGCTGGAAGCCACCTATGGCATCCAGGATGCGGCCGCCATCACTGGCTATTGCTCCACCTGGGTCGCGCTGCGCGCCAACGACACCCCCACCGCCAAGCATGTCTCGGAAAATCTGGGGCAGGTCGAGCAGGTCGAAGCCAATGAGGGCATGTCTTATGGCGTCAACGACATGCGCGACGGCGTTAACCTCAGCCGCATGCAGGTGACCCGGCCGCTGGTCCTGCACACCGAGGTCGGCAATCTTCCCAATCTGGCGGGCTATCTCAGGTTCGGACGGAGCCTGCCCGTGGTGCGGTTCGAGGATAGGTTCAGCGAAATCCGATCTGTAGCACCTGCATTTGTGGAGACGGTCGGGCCACCGGTGCGGCTGGAATTGATGCTGCACCAACCACCCGAAGACAAAGCGGAAGGGAAGCCGAAGAAGCGAGCAGCGAAGCCCCGCGGAAAGGATATGGTGACCGCCGAGTTGCCCCGAGAGACAGCGGAAGCGCCCACGGCCGAACCCAGGGATCCGGCGACTGCTGCAGAGGAGGAGACCGCCCCAACCCCGCCCGTCGCTCCGGCGACGTCGCCGCCACCGCTGGAGCTTTACGGCAAGCCCTCAGGCTTCCGTCTAACCCAGCATGGGCGCCGTGACGGGACACGCGACGAAGCGAGGCCAGCGTGATCAATCCCTATCGCCTGAAGGGCACACCCGCCAATATTGCCCGCTATTATACGGTTGGCGATTATTACACCAAGGGGACGGACGAGCACAGCGAATGGGGCGGCGCAATCGCCCTTGAACTGGGCCTCGACGGCAAGGTCGATCCGGCGATCTTCAAGGCTTTGCTTGCCGGACGGGTGGGCGACCAGCAGATTGGGCGGCGCCTCGCCACGGGCGAGATCGAGCATCATCCAGGCTGGGACTTTGCGGTTAACGCACCCAAGTCCGTTTCGGTGATGGCGCTTGTCATGGGAGACGAACGCATCCTTGCCGCTCATGAGCAGGCAGTGGGAACGGCGCTCTCCTATCTGGAGGAGCATGCAAGCCTCAGGCGTAGAGAAGGGGGCAAGATCGTCCAGGAGACGGCGGGGCGATTGCTCTTTGCTCGCTTCACCGAACATGCCAGCCGCGAACTCGACCCGCATCTTCACACCCATGTCGTCGTCATGAACATGACCAACCATGGCGGGGGCGAGCATATGGCGAGCCTCGAGACACGGGCGATGTTCGCCGAGCAGAAGGTGGCTGGCCAGATCCTACCGCAACGCGCTAGCCTTTCGCCTGCGCGAGGCGGGATATGGCATCGACCATGACCCCCGGTCGGGCCTCTTCGAGATCAGGGGCATCCCCCAAGCACTGCTACGGGAATTCTCACAGCGCGCCGAGGATATCGAGGCGCACGCCAGGGAGCATGGGCTTGTAGGACAGGCGGCCCAGCGCGAATCCTTTTACGCGACCCGGCCCAAGAAGGAGAAGGCGGACCTCGATACGCTGCACGCCCAATGGACCGTGCGCTCGCGCGCCCATGCCGAGACCCTCGACCAGATCCGCGCCGGCGCTGACCGGGAGGAAGGGGCGTCTCTCCTGGTGCCGCCCACCCTTGGCGCGCGTGCGGCGCTGTTCGGTCTGCGCCAGGCCGAAGGCAGCGAGGCGGTCAATAATCTGGGGCATATCCTGCGCCATGGTCTCGCCGCCTTTGTGGGCGAGGTTCGGCTGGAGGATGTAAGGCCTCAACTTGGCGTCCATGAAGCGCGGGCTAAGCTGCTTGCGACCCACGACCAGACCGGGGGCGAAATTCTCACCCGGGGTCGCACCAGCAAAAGGGTGGCGCGGCGCGAACAGGCGCTGGTCAGGCACATCGTCCTTGGTCTGGACGATGCCGCGCCGATCGCGTCGGCGGACAGGCTGCTCCCCGTGCTGGAGCGGGCCGGCCTCACCCCGGCGCAGGAACAGGCCCTGGTGGAGATAGCGACCTCGCGCGACCGGTTGACCGCCGTCCATGGCGTGGCGGGAGCGGGCAAGTCGATGCTGGTCGGCGTGCTCAAAGCGGCCGCCGAGCCGGGAACGCGTTTCACCGCGCTTGCGCCCACCTCGTCGGCGGCCGCCAGCCTGGGGGAGGGGGCTGGCATCGACTCAAGGACGGTCGCGAGCCTCCTTGCCCGGGGCGGCCGGAGCCTGACCGGCGCGGATGTTCTGGTGGTCGATGAGGCCGGGCAACTCGGAAACCGGCAGGCGCAACGCATTCTCGAGATCAGCCGCATGACGGGCGCGCGTGTCCTCTTTCTTGGCGATAACAAGCAGACCGGCGCCATCGAACAGGGCAAGGCTTTCTGGCTGATGCAGCGTCTTGGATTGCCCACGGCACAGCTCACCGAATCTGTTCGGCAGGAAACCCGCTCAATGAAGGAGGCTGTGACCCTGGCACGCTCGAGCGACTATGCCGGCTCGCTCGCCGCCCTAGACAAGGTGGTGAGCGGCGCTACTGCGGAGGATCTCGCCAAGGGGCTCGTCGCGGAGTGGACACGCCTCAAACCGGCGAGCCGGACGACCACCAATATCCTCGTCCTCGACAATGCGACGCGCCTCATCGTCAACGGCCAGATCCGAGATACGTTGAAACGGGAAGGGGCGGTCGCTGCCGAGGACCATCGCCTGTCCATACTCGCGCCTGCCGGCATGACCGATGCCGAAAAGCAGATGGCCCGTTTCTACAGCGCTGGCCAAGTGGTGGTCTTCGGGCGGGACATTGGCAAATCCGGTTTGGCACGCGACACCGAATATCGGGTCCTGGGCCTAGGAAGAGCGAGCAACGGTCGGCAAACGGTCCGGCTCGTGGACGAGCAGGGGGCCATCCATAGCTGGGACCCGCGCCTGGGATCGGCGCGCCGCGTCAATGTTTTCAATCGCGAGGAACGGAGCCTGGCTCAGGGCGACCGTATTCAATGGCGTCTGGTGAACCGGGAGCTCAACCTTAAAAATGCCGAACGCGGCACGGTCGAGCGTCTGGATGGGGAGATCGCGACCATTCGCTGGGATCGGGGAGGCCGCGTCAGCGAGGTCGACCTTGGCAGTCACAAGACCTGGGACCATGGCTATGCGGAAACCGTCTATTCCGCCCAGTCGAAGACCTATGCGCGGGTCTATTTGCTCGCGCCCCTCGGCTCGTCGCTTGTCAACGGCCAGAACTATTACACCGCGATCACCAGGGCTCGCTTCGGCGTGAAGCTATGGACCGAGGATGTGAAAAAGCTCGGGCAGCGACTCTCCGAACGGTCCGGCGAGAAGACCTCCTCGCTGGAAGGGCTTGGACGACTTGAAAAAGACAGCGTCAAACTCATGGGAGGGCGGGCGCGGGGTCGCCTCGCCGGCGAACGGCAGGCCCAGCGGCAAGAGCGCGATGCCCGCAAGGATCGGGGAACCGAGAGGAGCACGGCGCGCGTGCCGGACACATGGCCGACACGCCTTGCGGGCCGGGCCGGATCGATGGCGGCGAGCCTAGACACATTTCTGCAGAGCTGGATCGACAGGGGCAGGGCGGAGATGGAGATAGAGCGCCCGGTCCAGGCACCCGAAGCAGCGCCTGAACCCATGCGTTCCCCAGATCGGGGGCACGACCGGTGAGAGGGCGACTCGGCAATCGTCGCGTCGTCATGGCTCTGTTTGCTGCAGGCCTGGTTGCCGTGAACCCCGTATACGCGCTTGAGGGAGGGAGAGTGGGGCAGGAGAGGGAGATCGCGCGTTGCGTCCACGAAGCGGCGAGGGGCCGTGTCTGGCTTGAGCGAACTCTGTGGGGCCTGCGCGATCAGGAAGCGGGCTGGATCGGGGCCGAGGTGCACAACGCCAACGGCACGCATGACCTTGGGCCTCTTCAGATCAACAGCTGGTGGGTTCCCCGTATGGCGCAGCTCCTGAAGCGGTCGCCGGGCGAGGTTCGGCATTGGCTGCGGTACGATCCGTGCTTCAATGCTGGGGCCGCGCGCTGGATCTTTCTGTCTGGTCTTGTCGCGACAGGAGACTATTGGAAAGCCGTAGGCGTCTATCATAGTCCGACTGAATCGCGCCAACAGCGCTACGCCCTCAAGGTGGCCGCACACATGAAGGCGAGGTTCGGCTCGAAAGGGTTATGGAGGCTTCAAAGATAAAGGCACGATCCCAGGAGTTATTGTCACGTAGGTTTGATTTCCGGCAGCTGTCAGCAGGATCGAGGCGCCTCAGCTCAACGACCGGCTTTGGGACTTTGTGCTCGGTCCGCTTGGAGCGCAAAAACAGGAAACCGGACATTCGGATCGCATCGACGTGGTGGCCACTTCCGTCGCTGCACAAGATTCGTGATCTGCTGGTGCGACAACGGACCGCACTGATCAACGCCTCGCGGGCGCATCTGTCTGAGTATGGCATCGTGACCGCCAAAGGGCTTGACGGGGTAACTGCGCTGGTGATGCGTCGACGGCTCAGCTATCCAGCAAATTGATATGCTAGCAGCCCGGTGGCGCCGCAGTCGATCTCATAGAGTGCACCGTCATATGCCGAATCGGACAGTCCGGTAGCAGCCGATGTCACGAACATCCGGTCGAGAGCGGCTCCTGCGAAACAGATATTGGTGATTTGCTTCGCCGGCAATGTGATCGATCTGTCCAACGTTCCCTCGGGCGTGAACCGGCTGATCCGCGATCCGCCCCAGTGGGCGACCCACAAATGGCCTTGTGCGTCCACCGTCATGCCATCGGGAAAACCGTCGGATCCGGTGAAGCGAATGAATGGCTGGCGGTCGGTCAGGCCGCCTTCCGGTCGGCGTTCGAAACGGTAGATCACTTGCTGGCCCGTGTCGGTATGGTAAAGCCATTGTCCGCACGGCGAAAAGGTCGGGCCATTGGGGACGCCATAGCCGCTGTCCATCTGCGTGCAGCGGCGGTCCGGGTCGAGCCGGTATAGCGACCCGGTCACCTGGGTTTCCGCCATGTCCATGGTGCCGAACCAGATGCGACCCTCGGCGTCGGCCTTCCCGTCATTCAACCGGTTGCCGGGCAAGTGCGGCTCCGGGTCGGCGATGGGACGGATGGCGAGGGGGGCGAGATCGACCTCTGCAAAGCCGCTCTTGAACCCGCCGATAAATCCGCCGCGCGTCCGCTCGACCACCCAGCCTAGCGGCTCGGGCATCGGCCATCGTGTGATGGCCCCGTCCGCCAGCGACAGCCGGTTGAGCGCGGGCGCCAATATGTCCACCCAATAGACGGCATTGTCCCGTGCCGACCAGAGGGTGCCTTCCCCCAATTCGTCGCATATATCGCGCGACACAAGCGTCCAATCGGCCATCGGTCGATCCCTAATGGTTGTCGCGCGGCAGGCCCATGGTCTGGGCAATGCGCTGATATTTTTCGGCGCCTTCCAATATGGCACCGCTATTCAATTGACCGACGACGGTCCGCTGAATCTCCTGCCAAGGCGTCTGCGAAGCGGGATATCGATAGCCGCCCTCGGCCTCCAGCACACGGCGGCGCTCTGCCAGTTCCGCATCTGGGATAAGCACGTCGACCGTGCCGCGGTTAAGGTCGATGCGCACCCGGTCGCCGGTCTTGAGCAGTGCCAGTCCGCCCATCGCCGCCGCCTCGGGGCTGGCATTCAGGATGGAGGGGCTGCCCGACGTGCCGGACTGCCGCCCGTCGCCGATGCAGGGCAGGGCGCTGATGCCTTCGGTAATCAGATAGGCGGGCGGGCGCATGTTGACGACTTCGGCAGCGCCCGGATAGCCGATGGGGCCGGCGCCGCGCATGAACATCAGGGTCGATGCCGTCATGCCGAGGGACGGATCGTCGATCCGGTGATGATAATCCTCCGGTCCGTCGAACACGATTGCAGGCCCCTCAAAGGCTTCGGGATCGTCGGGATTGGACAGGTAGCGCGCGCGGAAGGCAGCGTCGATGACGCTCGTCTTCATGATCGCGGCGTCGAACAGATTGCCCGACAGGACCAGGAAGCCCGCTTCCTCGACCAGCGGCTGGTCGAACGGGCGGATCACGCGCTCATCCTCGATGGTGGCGGCGCGGCAATTGTCGCCGATGCTCTTGCCGTTGACGGTCAGCGCGCCTTCGCGGATCAGCCCCTGGCCCATCAACTCAGCGACCACGGCGGGCACGCCGCCAGCCCGGTAGTAATCCTCGCCCAGATATTCGCCGGCCGGTTGCAGATTGACCAGCAGTGGCACCTTGTGGCCGAGCGTCTCCCAATCCTTGAGCGGCAGTTCGACGCCGATATGGCGGGCGAGCGCGGCCAGATGGATCGGCGCGTTGGTCGATCCGCCAATCGCCGAGTTGACGACGATGGCGTTATGGAACGCGTCGAGCGTCAGGATGTCGGAGGGCTTGAGATCCTCTGCGACCATTTCGACGATCCGCTTGCCGGTATGATAAGCGGATTCCTGCCGGTCGCGATAGGGGGCGGGGATCGCCGCCGATCCCGGCAGCATCATGCCCAATGCCTCGGCCAGCGAGTTCATCGTCGATGCAGTGCCCATCGTGTTGCAATAGCCGGTGGACGGGGCAGACGAGGCGACCAGCTTGATGAAGCCCACATCGTCGATCTCGCCCGTTGCGAGCAATTGCCGCGCCTTCCAGACGATGGTGCCCGAGCCGGTGCGCTCGCCCTTGTGCCAGCCATTGAGCATAGGGCCGACGGAGAGGGCGATGGCCGGGAGGTTGACTGTCGCTGCCGCCATCAGGCAAGCGGGCGTCGTCTTGTCGCAGCCAGTGGTCAGGACGACGCCATCGAGCGGATAGCCGTACAGCGCCTCGACGAGGCCCAGATAGGCGAGGTTGCGATCAAGCCCGGCGGTCGGACGCTTGCCCGTCTCCTGGATCGGATGCACCGGAAATTCGAGCGGGATCCCGCCCATCTCGCGAATGCCATCGCGTATCCGCTCCGCCAGCACGAGATGGTGGCGATTGCACGGCGACAGGTCGCTGCCGGTCTGCGCGATGCCGATGATCGGCTTGCCCGAGCGCAACTCCTCGAGGCTGAGACCGAAGTTCAGGTATCGCTCCAGATAGAGCGCGGTCATGTCGATATTGTCGGGATTGTCGAACCAGGCGCGCGAACGCAACTTGGGTGCAGGTGTGTCGGTCATGGGATTTCCCGTGAGGCCTGGAGTGTCAGGGGCGTGTGGACAGGCGATAGATCATGACGTGCCGGTACGGCTTGCCGGGATCGACGCGAGCGGAAACGAAAGTCGGCTGATTGGGCGAATCGGGGAATTTCTGCGGCTCGAGCGCGATACCGTCGCCCATACGATACAGATGCCCCTGCTTGCCCACGAACGTGCCGTCGAGGAAATTGCCGGTGTAGAATTGGACGCCGGGTTCGGTCGTGAGCACTTCCAGCACACGGCCCGACGCCGGGTCTTCCAGTTTTGCCGCAAGTTCGGGCGTTTTGGTCAGGCCTTTGTCGAGCGCGAAATTATGGTCATAGCCCTGCCCGAAGCGGATTTGCTGGTCGCGGCCATCGCGAATGCCGTCGGCCACGCGGCGGGGCTGACGAAAGTCGAATACGCTGCCAGCGACCGGACGCAGTTCCCCGGTCGGGATCAGGCTGGCATCGACCGGCGTATAGGCCTTGGCGGGAATAGTGAGCAAATGCCCGGTCGCGCCGTCTGCCGATCCCTCACCGGCGAGGTCGAAGATGGCGTGGTTGGTCATATTGACGACCGTTGGCTTGGTCGTTTTTGCCTCGAACGCGATCGTCAGCGCGCCGGTTTCGTCCAGCGAATAGGTGGCGGTCGTGTCGAGCTTGCCGGGATAGCCCGAATCGCCGTCAGGGCTGGAATGGGAGAGGACCAAGCTGGCGGTGGGACCGCCCTTGAGCGAGACGACCGTCCAGACGACCTTGTCGAAGCCCTTGCCGCCGCCATGCAATGAATTGGTCTTGTCATTGAGCGGCAATTGGTAGTTCTTACCGTCGAGGGCGAACTTTCCCCCGGCAATGCGGTTGGCGTAGCGGCCGACCGTGACGCCGAAGAAATTGGGATGGTCGACATAGGAGGAGAGGTCGTCATAGCCGAGTATGACATCTGCGGGCTTTCCCGCGTTGTCCGGGGCGATCAGCGATTGCAGCGTCGCGCCATAGGTCAGAATTTTTGCGGACATGCCATGGGCGTTGGACAGGGTGATCGCCTCGACCGGCGTACCATCCTTCAAACTGCCCGCCGGGGCACGGTTAGCCTCGGCCGCAAAGGCGGTGCCGTTTGCAACGAGGGCGGCCGTCAGACCGATCAATATCCTCCCTGAATTGCCAACCCGTCGCATTCCTCATCCTTCCGTTTATGGCTGCCATTGACGCGCCCTGCCTGCATATATAGTCGGACTAATGAGAGAAGCGCAAGCCGTGTCGGAATTGAGATCGACAGGCAATCATGGAGAAGGATTACATGGCCGGACCAATCGCATCGCCGGGCGCTGTCCTTGCAGAGCCGGGGCAGCCAGCAGGCAATTATGTGCCCGCGCTGACGCTGCTGGCCAGCCTGTTCTTCATGTGGGGCTTCATCACGGTCATCAACAACACGCTGCTGCCGCATCTGCGCAGCGTGTTCGATCTCAGTTACACCCAGACCACGCTGATCGAATCGACCTGGTTCATCGCTTATTTCGTGGCGTCGATCCCGTCGGCGAAGCTGATCGAGCGGATTGGATATCAAAAATCGCTAGTCGTCGGTTTGCTTGTGATGGCGGCGGGCGCGGCGGGCATGGTGGTGGCGGCCAGCCTGCCTTCCTACGGCGTGACGCTGACGATGTTGTTCGTCATCGCCAGTGGCATCACCCTGCTGCAGGTCGCCGCAAATCCCTATGTCGCGGTGGTTGGCAAGCCCGAAACCGCTTCTTCCCGGCTCACTCTGGTGCAGGCGATGAACTCGGCGGGCACTATGTTGGCGCCGCTGTTCGGTGCCTATCTGATCCTGGGCCGTTCCAAGAGCGGCACGGCTGAGGCTGGCACCGTCCTTACGCAGGCGGAGCGGATAGCCGACGCCCAATCGGTGATCCTGCCCTATGTGCTGGTGGCCATCGCGCTGGTCGTTCTGGCGGTGGTCATCGCTCGTTTCCCGCTGCCCGCCATGGGATCGGCGACCAGCCGCCTCGCCAAGGAGGAGCGCAAGCATCTGTCGCTTTGGAAGCATCGCAACCTGGTGCTCGGCGTGCCCGCCATCTTCATCTATCTGATCGCCGAAATCGGCGTCGCCAACCTGTTCGTCAATTTCGTCAGCCAGCCCGAAATCGCCAATCTGACGCATGAGCAGGCTGGCAATTATCTGTCGCTGCTGTGGGGCGGCATGATGGTCGGACGCTTCGCGGGGTCCGCGATCATGCAGAAGATCCGCGCCGAAACGGTGCTCGCCCTGTTTTCGGTCGGGGCCTTCGCGGTCATGATCGTCACCGTGCTCGCGACCGGACCGATTGCCATGTGGTCGTTGATCCTCGTCGGACTGTTCCACTCGATCATGTTCCCAACCATCTTCACGCTGGGAATCCGGGGTCTCGGGCCGCTGACCGAGGAAGGGTCGGGGCTACTCGTGATGGCGATTGCGGGCGGCGCGCTCGTGATCGTGCAGGGCTGGCTTGCCGATCATTATGGGCTTCAGATGTCGTTCCTGCTGACCGCCGCCTGCGAAGTGTACATATTATTCTATGCGCTTTGGGGATCGAAGGTGACCAGCGCTGAGACCGATCAGCAAGTCGGATAACTGGCGCCTATTCTGGCAAGGAGGGCTGGTCGGTGTTCATCGCGCTTCGCGTGTCGTCCAGCGCCAGATCGACCAGCACCCGCATCGCATCGCTCGCCATGACGCCATCGCCCGCTACGATGGCGTCAAAGACTTTGACATGGTCGGGGATAGGATTGCGGGGCAGGGCGCGCGAGCGCTGCTTGAACTGGGTCGTCCAGTTGACCGCGGCGCCGATGCTGGCGCTCAGCACCAGCAGCGCGTCATTGTGGGTCGCCTGCAATATCGCATTGTGAAAATCGCGGTCGGCGGAGCGGCCGGCCTCGGTGGCCAGCGTATGCCGGCGCATGGCCACCAGGGCATCCTTCATCGCTTTGATATCGGCCTTGTCCCGGCGTTCCGCGGCCAGTTTCGCCGCAGCGGGCTCGACGATGGCGCGAAGTTCGAACAGGCTGCGGACGAACTCGACATCCGGTTCCCCGGCAAATGCCCATGCCAGCACTTCGGGGTCGAGCAGGTTCCAGCGATTGCGCGGCAGCACTTTCGTGCCAGCCTTGGGCCGACTTTCCACCAGACCCTTGGCCGTCAGGACCTGCATCGCCTCACGATAGGCGCTGCGCGACACCTCAAGTTCTTCGGCAAAGGCGACCTCGCCCGACAGCGTATCGCCGGGCGCATATTTGCCGGACAGTATCGCCGTGCCCAGCTTGTGCGCGATCGCACCATGCAGTCGGCGGCCCGTCCCACGGGGTGTCCGCTTCGCATCACCTTCGATTTCTTCGATATGCTTACCGGCCTTGATGGTCGTCATCCCTTACTCCTCGTCCTGACACCTAACAGTCCGGTGCTTTCGACGAAACGACAAAGATTGCCTTTCCCGTTTCGCTATATTATGTCGGAGTAAATAGGAGATACCGATGACCGATAATACCCTTTCCCTTGCGCCCTCGCCTTTCAGCGCGACGGATGGTTTTCGGTCCTTGACAGCGGAGACGGGCACGCCCGAGGGCGATCCCATCGCCGTCCATGGTGTCGCCGACGTCGCCGCCGCGTGCATCGCCGCCGATGCCGCTTTCGACGCCTATCGCGCTGTCAGTCTTGAGGCCCGCGTCGCATTCCTCGAACGAATTGGCCAGGAGATCGTCGCGATTGGTGACGATTTGATCGTCACCGCAATGCGCGAGAGCGGCCTACCCCGCGCCCGGCTCGAAGGGGAGCGCGGCCGCACCGTCGGTCAGCTCCAGCTTTTTGCCGATGTCGTGCGCGCTGGCGGCTTTCTTGGCCTGCGTATCGATTCGGCGCTGCCCGATCGTCGGCCCGCTGCCCGGCCGGAACTGCGCCTGCGCATGATCCCGCTCGGCCCCGTGGCGGTGTTCGGCGCGTCCAACTTCCCGCTCGCATTCTCGACCGCTGGTGGCGATACCGCCTCCGCTCTGGCGGCGGGATGCCCCGTGGTCGTCAAGGGCCACCCCGCCCATCCGCAGACCGGCGCGCTGGTCGCCGGTGCAATCACTCGCGCCGTCGCTGCCTGCGGCCTGCCCGAAGGTGCGTTCTCCCACCTCGTCGGCCCCGGCAATGATCTGGGTGCTGCTCTGGTGCAGGACCCCCGCATCGCCGCGGTCGGCTTCACCGGCTCGCGCGGTGGCGGGCTCGCCCTCGTCAAGCTGGCGCAGGCGCGCGAAGTGCCGATCCCCGTCTATGCGGAGATGTCGAGCATCAACCCCGTGCTGCTCCTCCCCGAAGCGGTGAAAGCGCGCGGCGAAGCGCTCGGCACTGCCTTTGTCGGGTCGCTGACCATGGGCGCTGGGCAGTTTTGCACCAATCCGGGCCTGATCCTGGCGGTAGAAGGTGAGGGGCTCGATGCCTTCATCGCGGCCGCCACGGGGGCGGTGTCGCAGGCAAGCGCCGCGACCATGCTGACCACTGGCATCCAGTCCGCTTATGAAAAGGGTGCCGCGGCGCTCGCATCCCATGATGCGGTCGAGACGCTGGCGCGCGGGGAGCAAGGCAATGGCTGCACCAGCGGGCAGGCCATATTGTTCCAGACCAGCGCCCAGGCTTTTCTTGCTGACAAGGCGCTCGGCCATGAAGTGTTCGGCGCTGCATCCATCGTCGTGCGCTGCGCCGACGAAGCCGAACTGCGCACCGTGCTTGCGGGCCTTGAAGGCCAACTCACCGCCACGGTGCATATGGACGCGGGCGACGAGCCGCTAGCTGCGCGCCTGCTGCCGCTGCTCGAACGCAAGGTCGGCCGCATCCTCGCCAATGGCTGGCCCACCGGTGTGGAGGTCGTTCATGCGATGGTGCATGGCGGGCCATACCCCGCCACGTCGGACGCGCGCACGACCTCGGTCGGCAGTCTCGCAATCGATCGCTTCCTGCGTCCCGTCTCCTACCAGAATCTGGGCGACGCGGTCCTGCCGCCGGAACTGCGTGACGCGGCGCGGGGCGATGGCGCCCCCCGCCTTATCGACGGCGTGCTGAGCCTTGGCTGACATAGGACATTGACGGCTAGGCCGGCCAGATCCGGCCATCGTTTTACATAGCATAGGCGCGCCATGACCGCGCCGAGACAGGGAGAGTTTTCATGGCCTATCGTCTGCTGCAGCATCGCAGCGCCGCTGGCGTTCGCGCGGTTATCGCCGCGCAGGGTGACACTGCATGGTTCCTGCCCGGGGTCGACAGCGTTCGCGCCCTTGCGCAGCGTGCAATCGAGCACGGCGTCAGCCTTTCGGATGCCATCGCAGCATGCGGTCAGGGTGAAGCCGTCGACCTGATTGCTGAATCTGCGGCAGGCCGTCTGCTCGCGCCGATAGATCATGAAGACCCCGCGCATATGCAGCTGACCGGCACCGGTCTCACCCATCTCGGCTCGGCTGAAGGTCGTGACAAGATGCACAGCGCAGCGTCGTCCGGTCAGGCGACCGATTCGATGCGTATGTTCCTGGAAGGGCTGGAAGGCGGCAAACCCGTCGATGGTGCGACCGGACAGCAACCCGAATGGTTTTACAAGGGCGACGGATCGCAACTGGTGGGCCCCGGCGAACCGCTCGCGATGCCAGCCTTTGCGCAGGACGGCGGCGAGGAGCCGGAACTGGCCGGCATCTATCTGATCGGCCCGGATGGTACGCCATTCCGCCTCGGCATCGCGCTCGCCAACGAGTTCAGCGATCATGTGACCGAGCGGCACAATTATCTCTGGCTCGCGCACAGCAAGCTGCGCCAGGCCGCGCTCGGCCCCGAATTGCTGGTCGGCGAGGTGCCCGATCATGTCGAGGGCGCGAGCCGTATCCTGCGCGACGGCGCGACGCTCTGGGAAAAGCCGTTCCTGTCGGGCGAGGCGAACATGTCGCACAGCCTGCACAATCTGGAACAGCATCATTTCAAATATGGCCTGTTCCGCCGCCCCGGCGACGTTCACGTCCATTTCTTCGGCACTGCGACCCTGTCCTTCGCCGATGGCGTCCAGACGCAGGTCGGCGACATTTTCGAGATCGACGCGGCGCCCTTCACGCTGCCGGTCAGCAACCCGCTGGCCCGCGCCGACGCCGTTGCCGTGACCGTCAAGGCGCTCTGAACCGATGGACCCGATCAGCATCGCCATCGTTGGCATGGGCAAGATCGCCCGCGATCAACATGTGCCCGCGATCCTGGGCAACAACGCCTTCAGCCTCTCCGCAACGGTCAGCCCGCGCGACAGCGGCCATGAGGATTTGCCGCATTTCCGCAGTCTCGACGATCTGCTCGACGGCGGCCCGGCGGTCGATGCGGTCGCGCTCTGCACCCCGCCGCAGGTGCGCTACGACATCGCCTCACTGGCGCTTGCCAAGGGCGTCCATGTCTTCCTCGAAAAGCCGCCGGGCGCGACCCTGGCCGAAGTCGGCGCGCTTTCAGCGCAGGCGGACAAGGTCGGCGCCAGCCTCTTCGCCTCCTGGCATTCGCGTTTCGCCGCCGGTGTCTCGCCTGCACGCGCCTGGCTTGCGGAACGCAAGGTCGAGAAGGTGTCGATTGTCTGGCGCGAGGATGTGCGCGTCTGGCATCCGGGCCAGGCCTGGATATGGGAACCGGGCGGCCTGGGCGTATTCGATCCGGGCATCAACGCGCTTTCCATCGTCACCCATATCCTGCCGCGTCCATTCTTCCTCAAGGAAGCGACTTTGGTGATCCCGGCCAACCGCGCCGCGCCGATTGCGGCCGACCTTCAGTTTCGCGACACTGCCGGTGCACCGATTCACATGGATCTCGACTGGCGGCAGACTGGCCCGCAAAGCTGGGACATTATCGTCGAGACCGACGCCGGTACGCTGAAGCTCGCCAATGGCGGCGCTGTCCTGTCGTTGCCCAGCGGCGTCAGCCATGACGAGGACCGCGAATATCCCGGCCTCTACGCCCGTTTCGCCACGCTGATCCGGGGTGGACGCAGCGACGTGGACACCGATCCGCTGCGGCTGGTCGCCGATGCTTTCCTGCGCGGCAAGCGCGAGATCACCGACGCCTTTTACGACTGATAAAATCTTTCTCCTGGAGGGGACTCGAGACTTATGACGATGACCACCCTGCGCCGCGCCGCTGCCGCCCTGTTGTTGTCCGCTAGCGCGCTGGCCGCACCGGGGCTTGCCCAGACAGCGGCCAAGCCGACCACCGCCACCATTCATGCCGATGCGCCCGGTCCGGTTTATGACCGCCGCATCTTCACCCAGTTCGCGGAGCATCTGGGCAACGGCATCTATGGCGGCCTGTGGGTCGGCAACGACAAGTCGGTCCCCAGCACGAACGGCTTTCGCAACGACGTCATCGCCGCGTTGCGCGGCATCGCCGTGCCGGTCGTGCGCTGGCCCGGCGGCTGCTTCGCCGACGAATATCATTGGCGTGAGGGCGTTGGTGCGCGCGCCAAACGCCCGGTCAAGATCAACACCCATTGGGGCGGCGTGACCGAGCCGAATACCGTGGGTACGCACGAGTTCTTCGAACTGACCAGGCAGTTGGGCGCCGAGGCCTATGTCGCGGGTAATGTCGGCAATGGCACGCCGCAAGAAATGGCGGAATGGGTCGAATATATGACATCGCCCGCTGGCAGCCTGGCCGACGAGCGCGCCAAGAACGGCCACAAGGCGCCGTGGGCCGTTCCCTATTTTGGTGTCGGTAACGAGCTTTGGGGCTGCGGCGGCAATATGCGCGCCGAATATGCCGCCGACCTTACCCGCCGCTACGCCACGTTCATCAAGGCGCCCAAGGATACCAGGATCCTTAAGATCGCGGCCGGGGCGAATGTCGACGACTATAACTGGACCGAGACGATGATGAAGGTGGCGGCGGGGCAGGTCGATGCTCTCTCGCTCCATTATTACACCATTCCGGGCGGCTGGCCGCCGAGCGCTTCCGCCAGTATGTTCGACGAGGCCGGTTGGGCCGAAACCCTGTCCGAAGCGCGCCGCATGGACGATCTCATTACCAAGCACAGCGCGGCGATGGACAAATATGACCCGGCCAAGAAGGTCTGGCTCGCCGTCGATGAGTGGGGCACCTGGTATGCTGGCGATCCGGGCACCAATCCCGGTTTCCTGCGTCAGCAGAACACGTTGCGCGACGCGCTGGTCGCCTCGATCCATCTCGACATTTTCGCCAGGCATGCCGACCGGGTGAAGATGTCCGCCATCGCCCAGATGGTGAACGTGTTGCAGGCGATGATCCTGACCGAAGGCAAGAAGATGGTGCTCACGCCCACCTATCACGTCTTTGAGATGTACAAGCCCTATCAGGACGCGACCGTGCTCCCGATGGACATTCAGGCACCCTGGTACGCCAAGGACAAATGGACAATGCCTGCGGTGAGCGGATCGGCGGTGCGCGCCAAGGACGGCCAGGTCCATGTCGGCCTGTCCAACCTCGACCCGAACCAGTCCAACACGGTCACGGTGAAGCTCGATGGCTTGGCCATCACCGGCGTTTCGGGCCGTGTTCTGACGGCCTCTGCAATGAACGCGCTCAACAGCTTCGACGCGCCCGATACGGTCAAGCCCGTGGCCTTTACCGGCGTGCGCATCGAAAATGGCGTGCTCATAGCGACCCTGCCGCCCAAGTCTGTGGTCATGTTCGACCTGCAATGACAGGCACGCATATCCTTGGCGATTGGGGCACGACCCGATTGAGGCTGTTTCGGATGGTGGAGGGCGTCTCCGTCGACCGGCTCGAGGGGCCGGGCATCGGTTCGCTCCCCGCCAGGCCGGCGGTGGTTCTGGGCGAACGGCTCACCCAATGGCGGGGCAGCGGGCTGATCGACGGCGTGACGCTTTGCGGCATGGCAGGCGCGCGGGGCGGTCTGGTGGAGGCGGCCTATGTCGAGTGTCCAGTCGGCCTCGACGACTGGCTTGGTCATCAGACCCGCACCTTGGTCGACGAGATACCCGTCGCGGTGCTTCCGGGCCTGCGCTGCCAGAACGCCCGGCAAGTGCCGGATGTCCTGCGGGGCGAGGAGACGCAGATATTCGGCGCCCTCGCGCTCGACCCTGCCCTCGCCAAAGGGAGCCGAACCATCGTCCTGCCCGGTACGCACAGCAAATGGGCGCAGGTCGAGGACGGCGTCGTTCAGGGCTTTCGGACCTGCCCGACGGGCGAACTCTATGCCCTGCTCTCCGACCGTTCGACATTGGTCGGCAAAAGCGTCAGCGGCCGCGGTGACGAGGCGCAGGGTTTCGCGCGCGGTCTCTTACGCAGCGATGAGCCGCTGACCAGCGCCCTTTTCGAAGCGCGGGCCGGGCAGTTGCTGGAGGGTCGCTCGCGCCGATGGGCGCTTGGTTATCTGTCGGGCCTCCTGATCGGCGCGGAAGTCGCAGCGCAGGCGCAGGCCGGTGCGGAGGTCGTCCTGATCGGCGATCCCACCTTGTGCGACCGCTACGCCTTGGCGCTGGCGGCGAAGAAATGCGCCGTCCGCACGATGGATGGCGACGCCACCGTATTGGCGGGGCTGGAACTGGCGAGAGGACGGATGGCATGACCATAGATGACGCATTGGATGCCGGGGCACCGCCGATCATGGCGATCCTTCGCGGCATTCGACCGCATGAGGCCGCAACGGTGGCCCGCGCCCTGGTGGATGCGGGCGTCCGCCTGATCGAAGTGCCTTTCAATTCACCCGATCCCGATGCCAGCATTGCGGCGATGGTCGGCGCAGTGGGTGATGCGGCGGCGATCGGGGGCGGGACGATCCTGACCAGGGCTATGGTCGATCGGCTGGGCAGGGCAGGGGGGCGCTTCATGGTTTCCCCCAATAGCGACGCTGCCGTGATCGCCCATGCAGTCGATAGCGGCATCGAACCCGTCCCAGGCTTCCTGACGCCGACCGAGGCGTTTGCGGCTATCAGTGCCGGTGCGCGCCGGCTGAAACTGTTTCCGGGATCGGCCTTCGCCCCGTCCTATATTGCGGCGCTGCGCGACGTATTGCCGGCCGATGTCGGCCTGTGGGTGGTCGGCGGCGTCGGTGCGGCAAATCTGGACGTCTGGCGCGCAGCAGGCGTGGCGGGAATTGGCGTCGGCGGATCGCTCTACCGGCCCGGCGACGACGCGGCGACAGTGGCCACCCGGGCGGCCGAACTGGTCGCTGCATGGGCCGCATGGCAATGACATGGCCGCGCTTCATCGCGTTGGCGGGCATTGCCGCACTGGCCGCGACATGTGGTGAAAGCCGTCCGCAGCAGCCCGAAGCTAAGCCCGGCGCAACCCTCAACAGTCGGTTGGTCGGTGACCTCAGTCCTACCCATGACCCCGTCATCATCCGTGAGGGCGACACCTATCATGTCTTCAGCACGGGCCATGGCAAGCGCCTCGTGGAAACCCGCACGTCCAAGGATCTGATTCATTGGACTGTGGGTGCGCCGCTGTTCGACACGATTCCCGACTGGGCGCAAAAGGCAGTGCCGGGGACCGGCGGGATGTGGGCGCCCGACCTCAGCTTCGTCGATGGCCGCTACCGCCTCTACTATTCGGTCTCGACGTTCGGCTCGAACCGCTCGGCTATCGGCCTGTTCACCAGCCCGACGCTCGATCCCAAGGCGCCTGGCTATGGCTGGCGCGACGAGGGGCTGGTGGTGGTGTCTACCAAGGACGACGATTTCAATGCCATCGATCCCAACTTCGTCATCGACCGCGATGGCAGGCACTGGCTCTCGCTTGGCAGCTTCTGGACCGGCATCGAGCTGTTCGCCCTCGATCCCAAGACTGGCAAGCCGATAGACCCCAAGGCGAAACCCGTCTCCATCGCGCGCCGCCCTGCGCCCGCCGGTGGTCCGGCCCCGGTCGAAGCGCCCTTCATCGTCGATCATGGCGGCTATTACTGGCTGATGGTCAGCTACGACTATTGCTGCAAGGGCGTGAACAGCAGCTATTATACTGTCATTGGCCGCTCCAAGGCGATCACCGGTCCCTATCTCGGCAAGGACGGGAGCAGGCTGATGGACGGCGGCGGGACTATCTTCCTGCGCGCCGATCTTCAGGAGCAGCAGCGCTGGCGCGGCCCCGGCCATGCCGGCTGGCTGCACGATGCGGATGGCAAGGATTATGTCGTCTACCACGCCTATGACAAGCAGGCGGAGGGCGCGCCGACACTGCGGATCGCCCCCGTCCGTTGGGGCGCGGACGGCTGGCCAGTGGCCGAATATTGATGAGGCAGAGCTGCCTTCGGGTCGCACTTGAGGCGCTGTCTTCGTGGCCGGTGTCGACACGCCGCCCGGCCCTACCCCCGTTCTGGATGAGGATGCCATGACCTTCGATCTGTCCCGCCGCCTGTTCGTCGCCGGTGCCGCCATCCTGCCAATGGCCTGCGCCAGGATGGGTGCAAGACCCGTCGCGCCCGCCGGACCTCCGGCGCAGAACCCGCTCGTCAGGCAGCGCGCAGATGCGCAGATATTCCGCCATGACGACGGCTATTATTATCTGACTGGCTCGGTTCCCGAATATGACCGGCTGGTGCTGCGTCGGTCCAGGACGCTGGCTGGTCTGGCGACCGCGCCCGAAGCCATATTGTGGCGGCACCTCGCCACCGGACCGATGTCGGGCTTCATCTGGGCGCCCGAACTGCATCTGATCGACGGCAAGTGGATCATGTATTTCGCTGCCGGTCCCAGCGGCGGCGGCGAGGACGTATTCCGCATCCGCACCTATGCGATCGTCTGCGACGGACCCGATCCGATGACCGGAAAATGGTCGGTTCTCGGCCAGTTCCAGGCGCCGTGGGACAGTTTCAATCTCGACTCGACCAGTTTCGTCCATCGTGGCAAACGCTATTTCGCCTGGGCGCAGCGCGAGCCGGGGATCGAGACCAATTCCAACCTCTATATCGCCCCGCTCGCCACCCCGCTGACGCTGGCGGCCAAGGCGACCCGCCTGACCGTCCCGACGCTCGACTGGGAGGTTCGCGGCTATAAGGTCGCCGAGGCGCCAGCGATCCTCGCGCGCAACGGTCGGCTGTTCATGACCTATTCGGCCAGCGCCACCGACGCGCGCTATTGTCTGGGGATGCTGACGGCGCCCGACGACGCCGACATCCTGGACGCGAGCGTCTGGACCAAGTCGGCAGAGCCGGTCTTCGTCACCAATAACGAGACCAGCGTCTACGGCCCCGGCCATAACAGCTTCACCGTGGACGAGCAGGGTCGCGACATCCTCGTCTATCATGGCCGCGACTATGAGGAGATCAAGGGCGATCCGTTGTTCAACCCCGACCGCCATACCCGCATCCAGCGACTCTATTACAAGGCCGACGGGTCGCCGGATTTCGGCGTGCCTGTCGGCAACGGCCCGCTGCCGGAGCGATTATCCCCGGTCGGCCGCCCCGATCTGTTCCTGCGCCACGATGGCGCCGCGCTTTCGGTCGGGCCGGGGCCTCTTGCCACAAGCCAGTTCCGCCAGACGCCAGGCCGCGGTGGCCGGGAAGCCGTGATGCTGTCGCCGATCACCATGCCCGATCATTTCATCGTCGCCCGCGCCGATGGCAGCGTGACTTTGGCCCCCGACGACCGCAGCAGCGATTTCGCCGCCCGCAGTCAGTTCGCCTACGTTGCCGATGGTCCCGGCGGCCTTGTACGCCTCGCGGCGATAGCCGTGCCGGGCAAGGCGCTGGCGCATGACAATGGCGCCCTCAAACTGACCCGCAGCCACGACGCAACGGCGCGCTGGCAGGTAAGTTAACCGGAATAATAAGTCGGACATCTAATGGGTTTGCTGGGCACATGTTTGTATCGAAAATACCTCATTGTGCGGAAATTGGTCGATAACGGGCAACATTTGCGCTTGCATGGCGCAGATTGCCATAATAAGTAGTCTGAGTAATAAAGGCCGTCATGGCCCGGTTTCCCAGGGGAGAGGATAATGGCGTTCGGGCCAGTCGCGATGCGTTCGGCATCGATTTTTGCAATGATGATGGCGGGTGCTGCGCAGGCTCAGGCGCAGGAGTCGCCTGTAACCGCGCCGCAGGCCGGTACGAGTGCGCAGGATGACGCCGATGTGGCGGACATCGTCGTTACGGGCGTTCGCGCGTCGATCGTCGGCGCCATCAATGTGCGCAAGACGTCGGTCCAGATCGTCGACTCGATCGTGTCCGAAGATGTCGGTAAGCTGCCGGACAATAATGTCGTGGAGGCGCTCCAGCGCGTTACCGGCATCCAGGTTACCGACCGCGCAGGCGGCGAGGCAGCGACGATCACCATCCGCGGCCTGACCGATCCGCTGACAACGTTGAACGGCCGCAACATCTTCACGGCCGCAGGCACGTCCTTCTCGCTGCAGGACATCTCGGCGAACCTCGTCAAGCAGATCGACGTCTACAAGACCCGCTCGGCCGATCAGCTCGAGACCGGTCTCGCCGGCCAGATCGATGTCAAGACCCGCCGCCCGCTCGACTTCGACGGCTTCACCATCTCGGGTCTTGCGCGCGGCGTCTATTCCGAATTGGCCGACAAGGCCAATCCCAATGTCGCGCTGCTGGTCAGCAACCGTTGGGAGACCGGCATTGGCGATATCGGCTTCCTCGTCAACGCCAGCTTCACCCGCGCGCAGTTCCGCAACCAGAATCTGCAGGCGGGCGCGATGGTGCCATTCGCCACGGAAAATCCGCCGGCCGGATCGGGCCTAACGCCGCTGGAGCGCATTTTCCCCGGCCCAAACAATGAGAACTGGACGCCGGGCCTCGACGCGGGTCTGCCGATTAAGCCGGGCTCTACGCTGAACATCAATGGCGTCCAGACGCCCTATTATCTCTCGCGCGATGCCGTCATCGCCTCGGACCTTTACGGCAAGCGTGAGCGTCCCGCGATCAATGCCGCGCTGCAATGGGCGCCCAACGACAGTTCGGTCTACACGGCCGAGGTCTTCTATACCGGCTTTCGTGGCAAGACGTTCAACAGCCTGAACTTCAGCTTCGTCGACTGGTGGGGCGATCTGCCCGCCAACCCGGGTTCGAGCTTCGAGCTATATGACGGCACGAACATCATCAAGTCGCGCCAGGTCGGGTCGGTCGCTGGCTTCAACAGCGGGGACACCGCCACCAGCAAGACCGACAGCTTCGTCTATGCGGTGAACGCGAAGTGGGACGTGGGCGAACGTGGCAAGATTTCGGCGGACGTCGCCTATCAGGACAGCAAGAACGAGACGAGCTTCTTTGCCATCCGCACGGACCGCGGTCCGCTCGACATCGACGTCGACTTCAACGCGGGCGGTGGCCTGCCATCCTACAGCTTCGGCAATCAGGGCGTCCTGACCGACCCTGCGGCATGGACCGTCGGCAACCTGTTCGACAGCGGCACGAAAAATACCGGCAGCGCGCTGACGGCGATGCTCGATGGCGAATATAAGTGGGACGAAGGTTTCCTTCGTAGCATCAAGGCGGGCTTCCGCTATGACGACCGCAAGGCCGACAATTATGTGCGGGATCAGGGTGCGGGCGCTCTGGGTGTCACGCTGGCAGCATTGAGCGAAGGCAAGCCCTTCACCAATAGCGGCTTCTTCGAAGGTCGCGCCGACATCCCGACCAGCTGGGTGCTGGCCGATCCGCGCAGCATGGACAAGGACACCATCCGCAGCCTGTATCGCCGGGTCGCACCCGATCTGCTGCTGTCCAACGAGCTGAGCTTCGGCCATGTATTCGGCATCAACGAGACCAATCTTGCCGCTTATGTCGTGGCCGATGGCGAGCTCGAGATTTTCGGTCGTCCGCTCCAACTCCAGGGCGGCGTACGCTATGTGGCGATCGATACCGACTATGACTATTTCAACCGGGGCGCCAATTTCGCCAGTACAAGCGTGTCCAACGGTTCGGCCAGGTGGCTGCCCTCGTTCACCGCGCGCTATGCGATCACCGACAATCTGCGTATTAGGTTCAATTATGGCGAGACGCTGCGGCGCCCCAATTTCGGCGATTTGAACCCCAATCCGGTGTTGACTGGCGATCTGTCGCGCATCGGCTTCGGTTCCGGCACGTCGGGCACGTCCAGCCTGACCGCGACCCATTCGAAGAATTTCGATCTGGCGGTGGAATGGTATTTCGACCGCAACAGCGCAATCTACGCGACGGCATTCCGCCGCGAGATCGAGGGACTTGTCGTTCCGCTCACCGTGCGCGAGTTCATTCCGAACAACTATCTGCCGCGCAACGAGACCTATACCGAATATTTCAACATCACCCGGCCGGTGAACGCATCGGACGGCGTGTTGAAGGGCGTGGAATTGGGGCTGACCTATTTCCCGAGCTACCTGCCGGGGCCGCTTAAGGGCTTGGGCTTCACCGGCAGCGCCACGATCCTGGATTCCGAGCAGACCATCCCGGTCACCAACGCCGCCGGAGAGATTACCGGTAGCACCCAGTCCCCCTTCTTCGGCGTGTCGAAACTTTCCTATAATGCCACGCTGGCTTACGACAACGGACCTGTCGGCGCGCGCCTGTCTTACGTCTGGCGCAAGGGTTTTCTCCAGAGCAACGAAGCCCGCGCCTTCGCCAACCCCATCGGCTTCTGGCGCGCGCCGGAGAAGAGCCTGGACTTCCAGCTTACCCTGAACGTGAATGAAGACATCGGCATCACTCTGGATGCAACGAACATCACCAAGGCGAAACAGCAGAATTACTATAAGTTCGTCGATGTCGGCAATCCGGAGCAGTTCAACTCCAGCACATTGCTGATCGACCGCACCTTTGCCCTGGGGGTCCGCTTCAAGTTCGACTGATCCCCCCGGATGCAGCCCCCGCGCATCCCCATGGCGGCTCCATCCGACCCGGATGGAGCCGCCTTTTCGGATGTGGGGGGGAGGAGACGATATGCTGGCTCGCTTGAAAATGCTGCTGCTGGCCGCCGCCGCGCTCGGCACCATCGCCGCAGCCGCGCCGCCGCCTGCGCTCGACGTCCACCGTGTCGCGGTTCAACGCTTCGGCAACGATTCACCTTGGTATGAGGAGCGCATTCCCTTCTTCGAATCCGCCGATCCGCGGATCGACGCCGTCTATTATTATCGCTGGGCGCTGTACCGCGCGCATCAGCGCGATCTTGGCGAAGACGGCTTTATCTCGACCGAATTTCTCGACGATGTCGACTGGCAGCGCCAGCCCTATGCCAGCCTGAACGACGCCACCGGCTTCCATATCGGCGAAGGGCGATGGCTGCGCGACCGCCGATATGCGGGCGACTATATCGATTTCATGTATCGCGGCGGCAACGACCGCCACTTCACCGACCATATGGCCGATTCCGTATGGGGCCGATATCTGGTCGATGGCGACCGTTCCGCGGCGCTCGCGCACCTACCCGTCATGCGCCACATCTATCGGCTGTGGGACGAGAAGTTCGATTTCGACAAGGGGCTCTATTTTGTCGAGCCGCTGCTGGACGCCACGGAATACACCGTCTCGTCGATAGACGCGTCGGGCGGCGAGGATGGCTTTCGCGGTGGCGACGCCTTCCGCCCTTCGGTCAACAGTTACATGTTCGCCAATGCCCGCGCCCTTGCCAAGATGGCAGAGTTGGCAGGCGACGCGCCGATGGCGGCGGAATTCACGGCCCGCGCAGATGGCTTGCGCAAACGCGTCCTTGCCGATCTGTGGAGCGAGAAGGTCACCCATTTCATCGACCGCCACCAGTCGAAGAACGACCATGTCAGTTACTGGGAGCCGATCCGCGCTCGCGAACTGGTCGGCTACCTGCCCTGGATGTTCGATCTCCCACCGGACGATCCGCGCTACGCCGCCGCATGGGCGGACCTGCTCGACCCCGCGTCGCTCGCCGGGAAGGCGGGTATGCGCACGGTCGAGGCATCCTACGAATATTATATGCGGCAATATCGCTATCTGGGCAAAGACCCCGAATGTCAGTGGAACGGCCCGATCTGGCCCTATCAGACGACCCAGGTCCTTCACGCCATGGCGAACCTGCTCGACCATTATGACGCGAAGGGCCCGGTCACGCGCAGCGCCTATATGCGCCAGCTGCGCCAATACACCGCGCTCCACTTCCAGGGAGACAAGCTCGACCTTGAGGAGGATTACCACCCCGAAACCGGTGCGCCCATCGTCGGCCTCGACCGCAGTCACCATTATTTCCATTCGGGCTATAATGATCTGATCCTGACCGGTATGGTCGGCATCAGGCCGCGTGCGGACGATGTGCTGGAGGTCAATCCGTTGCTCCCCGACCCGGGCGACCCGCAGGCGCTGGCGTGGTTCAGAGTCCAGGACATTCCCTATCATGGCCACAGCATAGCAGTCGCTTGGGACGCCGATGGCAGTCATTACAAGCGGGGCAGGGGCCTTTCGATTGAGGTCGATGGTCAGGAAGTCGCCCGCCGCGCTACGCTCGGCCGCCTTACGGTCCCGCTCTCACGCGCGCCCAACCCCACCTATGATCGCCCGGTCAACCGCGCTGTCCAGCTAGCCCGCGGCCAGTACCCGAAGGGTAGCGCGTCGAGTGGCGCAGATCCGGAAAATGTCCATGATGCGATCGACGGCCGCGTCTGGTTCTTCGCCGAACTGCCCAATGGCTGGTCTTCCGCCGCATCGTCGGCTGAACAATGGTATATGATCGATCTGGGCGCTCCCCAATCCCTGTCCCGCGCAGAACTCGCGTTTTTCGAAGATGGCCGGACCTTCGCTGTTCCCGCCGACTACCGGCTTCAGGCGATGGTCGCCGGGCAGTGGCGCGACCTGCCCGGTCGAGCGGACAAGGCCGTGCCCAATGGCATCACCCATGCCGACTGGCGCGCGGTCACAACCGACAAGGTGCGCCTGCTCGTGCAGCAGCGCCCCGACCGCGCAACCCGGCTGGTGGAGTTCAAGCTGTTTGCAGCGGACTAGATGGGCAAGGCGAGAAGATCACCGAGAATATGGTTGTGCCAGATCGGCAGGTCGGGATAGCTGACCGTCCGCTCTTGGGGATATGGTGCTGCAATGATGGCGCTGTTTTGGCTCATAGCGATTCTCGGATCGGGCCGTTGGTAATCGCATGGTCTTTGTTGCCGCCCGCCCGTTTGCCGCGTCCATTGGCCGCTCGCTCGCAAGTTCTGCGCTGCTCTGCACGCTGGCGTTCAATCTCGCCTTCTTCTTTTAGGAGCTTTGGCTCGTCCTGGCGAAGGCGATGACGCCCGGTCTCCATCCAATTCTGTATCACCATGATCCTGATTGGACGGGCAACGCGCCGAACGTTGAGCTTCTTCAAGGCGCAGGCGCGCTCGCGACGCTGGTCTCCGGCGCAGCGTTCCTACTCGTCCTCGCCCGATTGCGGCGAAGTTCGATGGCTGGCTACTATTCGTCGCGGGGACTCGCACTCGTCGGTTCAGCGCGGCTCGAAGCCTTCCCTGGCGGGCGTGGGCAGTGCCCGACCTGCGGGGCGGCAATGATCGCCAATTGCGGGCCCCGCATCCTCCAACTTTGCTTGTCGGGTTACGCCTAATATGTTGATCTATAGGGCAGGCTGTTTTCTCGTTGAGCCAGAACGACTTCTACTGATTGGTGGCCATACCCGCGATCACGTCAGGACAATAGATTAGAAGGTAGGGATAAGGGCGTCGTAAAGTCTAGGATTGACAAGTGTCCGATTGGTTCTCAAATAGCTCCATACGGTACTTAGTATGGCGATGTGTGTTGTTGCAATAATGTTGTTATATTCGAATGAATTTTTGAACGTATTTCTATAATTTCAAATAGTTGTTTCGAATATTTGAATCCTGCCGCCCCAGCCACTCTGAGGGCCCATAAAGACCGACAAGGTCTCAAGGGGTCTCAAAAACGTTCCTGGGTTCAACAGGTTGTGACGAGATTATGATCTCGAACAGGAGCCATTCTGCTCGGATCGTCTCGGGCGATTTTATTGATAATTTGTTGGTAAAAACAGGTTGGTTGCAGCTCCCACGCATGACGTAGGCCACCCGCCATCTCGATACCGAATTCCGCCAGCAGCCCCGGATCATCATATTTACTAGCTGAGTGTGCTGCTTCACCAGCAGATCGCGAGTTCGATGCAACGCCAACGCTGCCTGCCGATCCGTCGACTTCACTGGGACAAAGCGCTTGCTTGGACGCGTCGGCTGGACGAGCAAACGACTGGCTTCCCGCTGGGATTCAGGCCGTATTGAGACTCCACCAGTTCTGCCGAAACTGCGCGTTTAATCATCCTCGGATATTGAGATCATTATTCCGAATTTGCGGGGATAAGGCCGGTGGGGTGGCCTTATGGCACGGCATGTAGGGCGGCGATCCAGCTGCCGTTGCGCAGCGCCTTTGTCAGCCCATTGTTCACCGCGGCGATCAAGGCGGGATCGTTGCGGATCAACCATGCCTTGGTCAGATGGGTGAAGGGCTGGGCCGTGGTGGCGCATAATTTGCCGGGATAGCGGCGGGCCATGTGATCCGCGACCACGCCATCGGCGACCCACACGTCGCTTTCCTTCTCCAGCAACCGCGTCGTCAGCGTCGCGTCCTCGGGGTGGACGCTTATGCTGGCCTGGGGGAACCATATTTTGGCCAGTTCGATGATGGCGGGGCCGCGGCTGATCTCAACCCGGACGCCCGGCCGATTGATCGCGGCGATGCTTGTGTAACGGGCGCGGTTTTCGCACAGGGCCAGCGGACGTTTCCCGTCGTCCATCAATGGAACGGAGAACGTCCCTACCGCCGCCCGTTCGGGCAGGACGGTGAGGCCGCCGATCACGACGTCGAATTTTCTGGCAGCGAAATCGTCCAGCAGGCTGGCCCAGCTTGTCTTCACGAACTCCGCCCGCGCCTTCATGCTCTTGGCGATGCGCCGGGCGATGGTCACATCGCCGCCGATCAGTGTGCCGTCTGCAGCCCGCTGCGCGAAAGGCGGATAGTCCTCGGTCGATCCGAAGCGGATCACCTTGTCTTGGGCCGGGGCGTCTGAAGGGAGCCAGCTACAGCAAATCGCTGCCAGTATGACGGGGAAACAGATTTTCATGGTCGTTCCTGTCCAGGTCGCAGCGAGGGAAGACCAGGGTAGGGGAGGCGCAGTGGGACCGGAAGCCGGACGGACGGCCTATCCATTCTTCGGCCAAAGCCAGATCGCCATAGTGGTCGTTTCCGACATGGCCTCACTATGATCGCTGCAGTGCGCTCAAAAGGTTCGTCCCATGCCTTTCATTCCTGTTTCCGATGCGTTTGTTCCGGCTGTCGGTCGCCGTCAGGCGCTCGGTCTTGGTCTTGGCCTGGCCGCGACGGCCATGATGGCCGCGCCTGCGCAAGCCAGCGTGGGCAAGCGCCTGCTCGACCCGGCCAATCCCGACGACGCCCGGCTGATCTATCGCAAATTGCGCTACCGCACGGACAGCGGGCTGCTGTTTTCCTGGATCAAGGGCCCTTATATGGCGGCCATCGCGGGCGACCTGATCCCCATGTATGCGATCAATCTGGGATCGTTCCAGCGCGTGACCCAGCATGCCGACGGCAGCTTCGACCTCGTCGATCTGGAAATCAGTTTCCGCACCGATGTGGATACGGGCGAGCGGCTGAGCAGCTTTCGCAATCCCGTGACGGGGGAGACGGTGCCCGTCGTCGCGCGGCCGCAGGGGCCGAACAGGCTGCATGTCAGTCGCGAAAACGAGATCCAGATCAGCGATCTGCCCGGCGGTCCCCATTTCGATCATGTGCACTATCCCGTGCGTCCCTTCATATCAGGTCGGGACATGGTGATCCGCGACCGCTCCCATGCCCGCGTGACGGCAGCCGATGGCGGTATTTCCATGCTCAATGAGGTCAGCACCATCTCGGCCCCCGCGGCCATCGTGCTCGACCCCGCGACGACCAGCGTCGAGACGCGCGTCCAGTCGAACGACGTACGCAGTTGGCCGGCTTGGCTGAACATGGGCGACCGTCCGGGGCATCTTGCGTTGTTCGGCAATGGCGGCAAGGTAAAGCGGTTCGAGGACCTGCCGGGTGACTGGCTCCAGATGCTGAAGGAGGTATTCCCCGCCATAGCGGCTGACCCCATCGCCGCGCTCGACCGAAAGATTTGATGGGTTGGAAAAGTGGGCGGCATGATGTGCAGAGGGTTAATCCTGCTAGCGGGGCTGGGAGCGGTCCTTACGGCGCTTTCGCCCGCGCGGGCGATGGCGGGCGGAGACGATCCGCTCACCCGGCCGATCGCGCCTGAACTTGCGCCGCGCTGGCTGGAAACCGGGGGCGCGGTGCGGGTACATGGTTCGACATGGCTGATGGGTCTTACCCACATGAATGTCGTGCTGATCGCGACGGATGCAGGGCTGATCCTGATCGACGCCGGGCTTCCCCAGGCTGCGCCGCTGATCGAGCAGGGCATTCGGGCGGCGGGCTATCGTGTCACGGACATAAAGCTGATCCTGAGCAGCGAACCGCATTATGACCATGCAGGCGGCATCGCCGCGCTGGCACGGGACAGCGGTGCAAGGGTGCTGGCCAGCGCGGCGGGCGCCACCGTCCTGCGCGCAGGGATGAGCGGCGCGGAAGACCCGCAACGCGCCGCCCTCTTTCCCTATCCGCCCGTGCCCCGCGTCACGACAGTTCACGACGGCGAGCATATCCGGCTGGGCGACATGCAGGTCGTCGCGCATGCGACGCCCGGCCACACGCCGGGGAGCATGAGTTGGTCATGGATGTCCTGTACGCAGGGCGGGGTGCAGGATTGCGCGGCAATCGTCTTCGCCGCCAGCCTGAACAGCCGGACGGAGGGCGACTATCGCTATTCATCGCGCGATCATGCCGCCGTGCGGCGCCAATTCCGCCGCAGCTTCGCCACCATCCGGGCATTGCCGTGCGACATAGTGATAACGGGCCATCCCGAACATAGCGATGGTGAGGCACGCATGGCGCAGTTGCGCAATGACCCAGGCGGGGACGGCTATCGCAGTCCGGGCGCCTGCCATTCGCTGGCCGACCGTTATGAGGCCGCCTTCGATGCCCGGCTGGCGGAAGAGGCTGCGGCGGTGCTGCCTGCGGGGGGCAGATAGCCGGGGTCGTCCGAACACACCTGATGCAGAATGCGGATCAGGGCGCGTTCGCCTTGCGTCAGCTTGCCTCCGTCCCGACGAAACAGCCCGGCGGGCCGCTCATAGCGCGACAGGCCGACATCGACGGCCAACAGCCGCCCCGCCTCTATCTCGTCGGCATAGCTGCTGTTGTCGCCCAGCGAGATATAGTCGCCGCTGAGCAGGCACCCCTTGGCCAGTTGCAGCGACGACGTTCGCAGCGCGATCCGGGGTACGGGCAGATCATGCCCCAGAAACATCTGGGACCAACCCTCCGCCAGAACGGGGTGATCGGGCACGATCCATTGGGCGTCGACCAGATCGATCAGCGTCGGGACATTTTGGCCCAGAAGGGGATGGCCGACCCGCATCATCACGCTGGCCGTTTCCAACGTCAGCTGTTCGAAGGCGAGTTCGTCGAGATCGAGGTTCGGCGCCTTCGCCCCCAAAACCAGGTTCAGCCGTCCCTCGCGCAACAGGTTCAGCATGTCGCGCGTATTTCCGTCCCGTACGACGATCTGGGTAAGCGGATGGAGGTGGCTCATTCGCGTCAGGGCATCGGGCAGCCGCCGCATGGCGAAGGGCGCGTCAGTGCCGATCACGACAGTTTCGCGCGCGCCCCGGCTCAGCGTGCTGACCGTGCTGATCGCCCGGTCGCGTTCGTGCAGGATGAGCCGGGCATGGGGCAGCAACTCCTCGCCAATCAGGGTGAGTTCGACGCCTCTGGGACCCCTTTCGAACAGGCGGGCATCCAGCATCGCTTCCAACAGCTGTATGCTGCGGGTCAGTGATGGCTGGGAAACGGCCAGCAGGTCGGCGGCCCGATTGAAACTGCCCAGTTCGGCCACGGCGATGAAGCGTTTGATCTGCTGGATGTCCATCGCTCTGCTATAGAATAAACGTATCACCTAAAGGAAGTTTGTTCTGGAAAAGCTATAGCTGGTCAACGATCCTCCATCTCATCAAGGACTGGAGACTATCGATGAGCAGCGCAGTTGCCGGGGATCTCGAAATCGTAGGTATCGTCAATCACCGGGCAGGCGCGGTGGGCGATCCGCTATCTCCGCTGGATTTCGATCCCGAGCATATTCGCGCGAGCGCACAATCGCAGGAGGCGGCGGGCTATGACCGGGTACTGATCGCCAATGCGGCGACCATGCCGGAAAGTTTCGCCATCGGCGCCTATCTGTCGCCGATCACGACCCGCCTGGGTTTCATGATGGCGCATCGTCCCGGTCCTGTGATGCCGACAATGGCCGCCCGCCATCTCGCGACGCTCGACCGGCTCAGCCAGGGACGGGCCGCAGTGCATGTCATCGCCGGTGCGGACGACCGGGAGGTTCAGGCGGATGGCGGGTTCACCAGCAAGGAGGAACGCTATCACCTCGCCGCCGAATATGTCGATGTGATGCGGCGGATGTGGAGTTCGCCGGAGCCTTTCGATTTCAAGGGTGAATTCTACACATTCAACGGCGCCCATGCGATGGTGCGGCCGACCGGCGGCGCCATGCCGGTCTATTGGGGCGGCACGTCCGACCTTGCGCTCGATTTGGCGGGAAAATGCGCCGACGTCTATGCGATGGGCGGCGATAGCTTCGCCGGAGCGGGCGAATTGTCGCAAAAGGCGCTTGCCGCGGCGCAGCGCCATGGCCGCGACCTCAAGGTGTTGATGACCATGGTGATCATCGTCGGCGAAACCGAAGATGCGGCATGGGACCGCGCCAACACCCTGTACCAGACGGTGATGGAGCAGGTGGCGGGCGGCGCACGCGGCGTGATGGCCAATCATGAGAAAGATGGCGACAAGGCGGCGGCGGGCGCCTTCCAACGGATGCTGGAGCGCACTAAGGAGGGCGATCGCCTCGATCGGTGCCTCTGGACCGGCCTGAACAAGGCGTATGGCGGGCGCGGCAATAACAGCGTGCTGGTGGGCACGGCGGCTCAGATCGCCGACAGTCTGATGGAGTATCGCCGTCTGGGCATCACCCGCTTCCTGTTGCGCGGCCCGGATCAGGATCGCGATGGTCCGATCATCGGCCGCGACCTCGTGCCGGAACTGCGCCGCCTGATCGTCGAGCGCGAAAGCGCCGAGGCCACATCGTTGGGAACACAGGCATGACCGCCGCCATGCCCGCCGTCGAACCCTATGTCATGGCGCTATGCCGTCCGGCGACGCGCACCATCTTCGATGCTCAGGGACAGCCGGACGCCGGGATACTGGACGCCAATATTGCGGTCTATTGCGACCTCATCGCGCGTGCAGCCGGGGAGCATGGCGCGAAACTGATCGTCTTCCCCCAGTTCGCGCTGACCGGCTACACGCCGCTCGGCACCGATGGCTGGCTGGGTGCGAGCCTGACCTTTCCGGGGCCGGAGATGGACAGGATCGGCGCGGCGGCGCGTGCTGCAGGCGCGCATGTGGTCATTCAGACGGCGGAGCGACATGCCGCCTTTCCGGGGCGCTATTTTCTGTCCGCTGCGATCCTGAAGCCCGATGGCGGCATCGGCCTGGCCTATCGCAAGAACTATGCGATGTCGCTGCGCACCAGCCCGATCGACGTGTTCGACCGCTTTGTCGAAACATTCGGCCCCGATGCTTTCCTGCCAGTGCTGGACACCTCCATCGGCGTCCTGGGCGTCGCCATCGGCGCGGAGGTGCATTGGCCGGAACCCATTCGCGCCATGGCGCTGAAAGGCGCGGAAATCATCCTCAATCCCGTCGCCGCCATGCAGGGTATCGACTATATGAATCGTCCCGGTGCGGAGATCGTGCGGCCGGTGCGCGCTTTTGAAAATATGGTCTATCTGGGCATGGCGAATATGGCGGATGGCTGCGTCGCGTCGCAGGCCTATGATTTCGAAGGCCGCGCCATCGGGCAGGCGGTCGGCGACGGCAGTTGCATGACATTGGCAACCATCGATATCGAGGCGCTGCGCAAGGCCCGCATATTTCCCGCCGCCAATTTCCTGACACAGATCCAGCCCGCCATTCAGGAGGATGCCCGCACGCTGCCGCTCTGGCCCGCCAACGCCTTTGCGCATCTAGCGCCCCGGCAATTCGAGGAACTGATGGCGGTCGAGAATGAAGTTTGGCGGCAGATGCAGGCGCTGGGGCGCGGCACGGCGCCCGCCACACGATGATCGCCTGATCCGGCTGTGCGTCCCTATCCGGACATGGCTGCCGGTGATGGGGCGGTGGGAGCGGGGCACGGGCCTCGCCGAAGCCCGCCATTATCCGACCAGTGATCAATTGCCGAGTTGGTTGCCAGCCACGGCCCGGATACCGATATTGTTTCGAGATTCTCCCATCGAGAGGCGTTCCCTATGCTCAACACTTTTCAGCAGTACTGGCACGGCGCTTTGCCGCGTCCCACGGTGGACGAGCAGTCGCGGCAGGAGTTCGCCAAGAGCCTCAAGCAGTTCGTGCAGCAGGGACTGCTTCCCGGCCTGGGCCCGGTCTATCAGGCGCGTGCCGCGAAACGGTTTGAACAGGCAAAGGGTCGCGCGCCGCAGGACCGGCACGATATTCGCAAGGCGATGGTGCCCGATCCTTATTTTCAGCATTATGCCGCGACCAATCGGATCAGCCAGGAATTGCTCTGGGAGAGCGTGATCGACACCATCGACCGGGATGTCGAAAGTGTCCGTGTGACTGTCGCCCAAAGTGCGGAGCGCAATGCGGGCCAGCTCCTCCTCGATCCCGATTTCGTCGTGCCGCGCTATGTCGCCGCACTCGACATCCATTGCATGCCCGGCGGCTATGCAGGGGAAGCGGGCGAGACCGACGTTGACCTCGGCGTCCTCTACGATCGCGGGGTCTATCTCTATTCCATGGGCTATACCGG
>JBEVNC010000213.1:0-31354 GCA_040508315.1 Sphingobium sp. | reverse complement strand
AGCCATTTCCGATAGGAATGATGCGGACATCTTCTCCAGCAGCGGCCGGGGCCGCGTGAGCAGCACGCTCGACCAGTGCGTTGGAGTGCGCGAGCGGCAGGAGAGCGGCGCTGTCCCGGTCGGCAATGTGGGTTACGACGCCGTCCATCACGGTCGCCCGCAGATATTCCGCCCGCGGCCCTCCGGCGGGAAGTGCGACGGCTGTCCTTGCCGTCACGCGCCGGGGCAGCGGGTCGGGTGCGCCGCGCATCGCGCGCACCAGCGGGAGAAGGAACAATGTCGCCGTCACGAAGGCCGATACCGGATTGCCCGGCAGGCCGAGCAGCAGTGCATCGTCCAGTCGCCCGGCCATCAGCGGCTTGCCCGGCCGCATGGCGATACGCCAGAAATCGAGGGCGCCGCCGGCTTGCAATATGGCTGGCGCGACGAGGTCGTGGTCGCCGACCGAGGCTCCGCCCGTGGAGACGATGATGTCCGCTGTCGCGGCGGCGCGAAATGCGTCTGCAAGAGTGTCGAGATTGTCGGGGATCAGGCCGAGGTCGAGCACCTCCGCGCCTTCCGCTGCCAACATCGCGGCGAGCATGACGCTATTGGAGGCGGGCAGTTGGCCCGGTCCAGCGGGCTGTCCCACCGGGACCAGTTCGTCCCCCGTGCCGATCAGCGCCACGCGGGGGGCACGGTGAACCGGCAATCGGGCATGGCCACCGATGGCGGCAAGGGCGATCTCCGCAGGCCGGATGAATGTGCCTGCATCGAGCAATCGGCTACCATTCGCAAAGTCGGCCGCGCGCGGTCGGACATGCCGCCCCGGCCCGGACGGCCCCTCGCCGGAAAGATGGATGGTCGCGCCCTCCGCTTGAGCGTCCTCCTGCACCAATATGCAATCGGCGCCTTCGGGCAATGGTGCACCCGTAAAGATGCGGATGGTCGTTCCATGCGGGAGGGGGTCGGTGGGGGCGACGCCGCCTGCGCGCGACTCTCCCGTCAAGGTCCATGGCCCCGGCAGTTCGGCGTGGCGGATCGCATAGCCATCCATTGCGGACAGAGCCGCCCATGGCTGGTCACGCAGCGCCGCAACGGGTTCGGCCAGCCAGCCACCGCGCGCGCCGAGCAGATCGACCGAGTTCACCGGCAATGGCAGCGCCCGCGCAAGCAAGCGCGCCTGCGCCTCCTCGACCGGCAGCAGGCTCATGGCGCAGACCAGTCGCCCGACTTGCCGCCGCGCTTTTCGGTGACGCGAACGCTGCCGATGACCATCGTCTTGTCCAACGCCTTCAGCATGTCGTACAACGTCAGGAGTGTGACGGAAACACCTGTAATGGCTTCCATTTCTACGCCAGTCTGTGCAGCGGTGCGAGCGGTTGCGACCACTTCTATCCCCTCATCGTCCGGCGTGATGTCCACGACCATGGAGGAGAGGGGGAGAGGATGACACAGGGGGATGAGGTCGGCGGTGCGCTTGGCCGCCATGATGCCAGCGATGCGTGCCGTGGCCAGCACATCGCCCTTAGCCACGCTGCCGTCCGCTATGGCGGCGAGGGCGGCGGCGTTGACGCTGATCCGGCCCCGCGCGGTGGCGCTGCGTGTCGTCACCTGCTTGGCCGAGACATCCACCATATGGGCGTCGCCCGACCCGGTCACATGGCTCAGCCCGCCGCTCATCGGCCCAGCATCGCTCGCGTCGCCCCTGCGACGTCCGCCTGCCGCATCAACGCCTCGCCGATCAGGAAGCAGCGGACACCATGTTCCGCCATCGCCGTCAGGTCGGCATGGGCCGACAGGCCACTCTCCGCGACGAAGGTGCAGTCCGTAGGCGCACGCCCGACCAGCTCATAAGTCCGCGCAAAATCGACGGTGAAGTCCTTAAGATTACGGTTATTCACGCCGATCAGGCGCGATTGCAGCGCCATTGCCCGGTCCAGTTCCTCGGCATCATGCACCTCGACCAACACGTCCATGCCCAGCGCGATGGCGGCCTGTTCGATGTCGGTCATCTGGGCGTCGTCCAGCGCCGCGACGATGATCAGGATGGCGTCGGCGCCGATGGCGCGGGCCTCTGCCCCTTGCCATGGGTCGACCAGGAAGTCCTTGCGCAGTACCGGCAGGGTGCAGGCGGCGCGCGCCGCGACCAGATAATCCTCATGCCCTTGGAAAAAGGGGGCGTCGGTCAGGACGGACAGGCAGGATGCGCCGCCAGCTTCATAGGCCGCGGCGTGGGCAGGCGGGTCGAAATCGGCGCGGATCAAGCCCTTGGACGGGCTCGCTTTCTTTATCTCCGCGATCAGGCCAAAGCCGCCCGCCGCGACCGTGGCGTCGAGCGCTGCGCGAAACCCGCGTGGCGGCGACTGGGCTGCGATCCGCGCGTCGAGTTCGGCCGTGCTGGTGGCTGCGCGGCGAGCGGCGACCTCGCCATATTTGGTGTCGCAGATTTCTATCAGCTTGTTGGTCATCTATAGGCGATCCAGCAATTCAGCAGCGCGTTGGCAAGCCCCTTGTCGATGGCCTCCGCCGCTTCCTCGACGCCGCTCCTCATGTCGTGCGCTTCGCCCGCGACCATGAGTGCCGCGGCGGCATTGAACAATACGGCGTCGCGATAGGCACCCGTCTCGCCCAGCAGCAGGCGGCGCAGGGCGTCGGCATTATAGGCCGCATCGCCCCCGCGCAGGGCTGCCGGTGCGTAGCCAGGCAGTCCGGCATCGGCCCCCGCCAGTGCATAGGCGCGGATGACGTCTCCATCGAGTTCGGTCACGCGATTGCCAGCGCTGAGCGACAGTTCGTCCATGCCATCTTCGCCGGATACGATCATCGCATGGGTCATGCCGATCCGCTGCATTGCCTGCGCGTAGAGCGGCGCATAATCAACGCTGGCTACGCCGACCAGTTGTCGCTTGACGCGGGCTGGATTAGCCAGCGGTCCCAACAGGTTGAAGATCGTCCTTCGGCCAAGGGATTTACGGATCGGCCCGATCCGCGCCAGCGCGGGATGATGTTTCTGTGCGAACAGGAAGCAGATACCGAGATCGGCAAGCGTCGCCTCCGCCGTCTCCGAAGCACGGTCGAGATCGAGGCCGAGAGCCTCCAGCGTGTCCGCGCCGCCTGCCAGCGAAGTTGCCGCGCGATTGCCATGTTTGGCGACCGGCACGTCGCAGGCTGCGACGACAATGGCGACGGCGGTGGAGACGTTGAGCGTGTGGAGGCCGTCGCCGCCGGTGCCACATACGTCGATGGTGCCTTCGGGCGCCTCGATCGCGATCATGCGGTCGCGCATCGCCTTGGCCGCCGCTGCGATCTCGGTGGCTGTCTCGCCGCGCTCGCTCAGCGCGGTGAGGAAGGCTGCAATTTCCTGATCGCAGGGCGTGCCGTCCAGGATTGCCGCGAAAGCCGCGTCCGCCTTCTCCTGGCTCAGCGGGACAGAGGGATGCGGCAGGTCCGTCATGCGAGGATTTTCGGCGTCAGACCGGCGATCTTGAGGAAATTCGCGAGCATGTCATGGCCATGTTCGGTTGCGATGCTCTCCGGATGGAACTGCACGCCGTGGATCGGGAGAGTCGCGTGACGGAAGCCCATGACGCAGCCGTCGCTCGCCGTCGCGTTGACGATCAGGTCGGCGGGAATATCCTCCACTACCAGCGAGTGGTAGCGGGTCGCGGTGAAGGGTGAGGGCAGTCCCTCGAACAATCCCGTGCCGTCATGGCTGACAGGCGACGTCTTGCCGTGCATCAGGCCGCCCCGCACGACATGACCGCCGAAATGCTGGCCGATGGACTGATGGCCCAGGCACACCCCCAGCAGCGGACGCCCGGCATCGGCGCACGCCGCCACCAGGTCGAGGCTGATCCCCGCCTCATTGGGCGTGCAGGGTCCCGGCGACAGCAGGAAAGCATCCGCGCCGGTGGACAGGGCCTGTCCCGCCGACATGGCGTCGTTGCGCACGACCTCCACCGGCGCACCCAGTTCCATCAGATAATGGACCAGGTTCCAGGTGAAGCTGTCGTAATTGTCGATGACGAGGATCATGCCCGGCCTATAGGCAGTGCGGGCGGGCGAACGCAAGCCGGTGCGGGGTTTGCGTAAGGAGTCCGGCGCGACATAATGGCCTGATTCGGGAGAAACTGCGATGAGGCATATCGGACGACGGCTGTTTCTGGCCGAAGCAGGGACGGCACTGCTCGCGGCGCCTGCGATGGCGCGCACGGTGAGTCTCCCCTTCGCAAATGGTGAGCGGCCGCTGGTGCGCTATCAGCAGAAGCGCCCGATGATCCGGCTGACGTCGCGTCCCCCGCAGCTTGAAACGCCGTTCAATGTCTTTCGGGAGGGGGCGATCACGCCGAACGATGCCTTTTTCGTGCGCTATCATCTCTCCGACCTGCCGCTTGCGGTCGATGGCTCCACGCATCGGCTCGTCATCGGCGGCCATGTCGATAAACCCCTGTCTCTGTCGCTGGAGAGGCTGAAGCGCGACTTTCCGGTGCAGGAGGTGGTCGCCGTCAACCAATGTTCGGGCAATAGCCGTGGATTCATCGATCCGCGCGTCGGCGGGGGGCAACTGGGCAATGGCGCGATGGGCAATGCGCGGTGGCGGGGCGTGCCGCTGAAGGCTTTGCTGGATGCCGCCGGGGTCCGCGCAGGGGCGCGGCAGGTGACGTTCAACGGGCTGGACAATCCGCCCATCGATTCCATTCCCGATTTCGTGAAGGCGCTCGACATCGACCATGCCCGCGATGGCGAAGTGCTGGTGGCGTGGGGCATGAACGGGGAGGATCTGCCGTTCCTCAACGGCTATCCGCTGCGGCTGGTCGTGCCGGGCCATTATGGCACCTATTGGATCAAGCATCTGAGCGAGATCATGGTCGTGGATGCCGACTATGGCGGATACTGGATGAAGACGGCCTATCGCATTCCCGACAATGACTGCGCCTGCGTGCCGCCAGGGGGCAAGCCGGACAAGACCCGGCCGATCGGTCGGCTCAACGTCCGCTCCTTCGTCACCAGCCATGTCGATGGCGAGAGGGTGCGGGCGGGCAGGGCAGTGACGCTGGGCGGCATCGCCTTCAATGGCGGCAGCGGGATTGCGGGAGTCGCGGTTTCCACCGATGGCGGGGCAAATTGGCGGCAGGCGGATCTGGGGGAGGATCTGGGTGGCTATTCCTTCCGCCAGTGGCGGGTGAGCCTGTCCCTGCCGCGCGGCAAGCATGTCGTGCAGGTCCGCGCGACCGGCCGCGACGGCGAGGTGCAGCCGATGGAGCCGCGCTGGCAACCGGCAGGCTATATGCGCAATGTCGTCGAGACCCTAACGTTGAGCGCGGCATGAGCGGCGCGCGCATCGTCATGCTGGCGGCTGCCGCCGTCACGCTGATCGCGGCGGCAAAGCCCTATGCCTTGCCCAATGAGCCGGACATCGCCTTGCCCTTCGCAGGGGAGGATGCCGACCTCGTCCGGGCGAATTGCTCGGGCTGTCATTCGCTGGACTACATCACCACCCAGCCGCGCGGCAAAGGCGTGCAATTCTGGCGCGATAGCGTGACCAAGATGGTCAATGTCTATGGTGCGCCAGTGGCCAAGACGGATGCAGAGCGGATCGCGGTGGCGCTCGGCAACGCGCGATAAGGTCTACGGCACCGGCCGCGGGCAGCGCACGATCAGCCCGGTCCGTTGCGGTCATGGCGGACGATGGCGGCGACGCCAGAGCAGCGACGACGTGCCGTCGTTTGAGGCGACGGCGCGAACAGTTGGATCGGTGGATGCGGTATTTCCCATAACCTTATGGGCGATCCTCAACAGACAGGCTGGCGGCTGGGGCGCATGATGGGGCCACATCATAAAGACAAGGAAAGGTTCGCTGTCATGGCCACCCAATTCGCCCCCACATCTCTCGCCGATGCCGCCGGTATCGAAATCCGCCCGCTCCAGCCGACTATCGGCGCCGAGATTTTCGGCGTAGATATCTCCCGGCCGCTGAGCGATGCGCAGCGCAATGCGATCAAGGCTGCGGTGCTCGACTATAAGGTCGTGTTCTTCCGCGACCAGTCGCTCGACAAGCAGAGCCATGCCGACTTCGCCCGCCATTTCGGCCCGCTCTACGACTATCCCAGCCCGACCAGCGACGCCCATATCGTGCCGATCCACAAGATTTCGTCGGTCGATGCGAAGAAGCGCAGCCGCGCACCGCAGCCCGACTTCATCAAGGATGGCGATTATTATCATTCCGACACCAGCTGGCGCCTGGTCCCTGCTTGGGGCGCGGTGCTGCGCGCGGTCGATCTGCCGCCGGTCGGTGGCGATACGGTGTGGGTCGACGCGAACCTGGCCTATGAGGGGCTGTCCGACGAGTTGAAGGAAAAGCTGGAAAGCCTTCATGTCGTCCATGACTTTCAGCATTCGATCAATGCGCTGGGGCATGAATATCCCATCGTCGCTCATCCCGCGGTTCGCACGCACCGCGAAACGGGCAAGAAGATCCTCTGGGTCAATTATTCGCAGCGCCCGCAATTCCTGGGCGTCGAACTGTCGGAAAGCCGCGACCTCGCACTGGAAGTGCTGCGCCAGTATAAGCGGCCCGAATTCCAGGTGCGTTTCTCGTGGAAGCCGGGCTCGGTCGCTTTCTGGGACAATCGCGCCGCCGTCCATTATGCGGTGCGCAACTATGGTGACTATCCGCGCCTGCTGGAGCGCATCCTGATTTCCGACGAGCGTCTGTACGCAGACCTCTGACGGTCGCCGTCCCCCGCCACGCCGCCATGCGCCTTCTCCTCCCGGAGGACGCATGGCGGTTTTGGGCCGTTCCGCGGTGACTTTCCACGACGTGGATCACCCTACCAATTAGGAGGATTACTCAAATAGAGGTTAATACTACTCATTTGATAGAGATTCGGCTAGCGGCCACGGTCCCCGGACAATTTTAAAGGGATTTGGTCGTGATTTTGGTTTCAAGTCGTTATCTGGTTCGTGTCTCCGCCCTCCTCGGTTCGGTATGCCTCGTCGCGATGACCGCGCCTGCAATGGCGGAAGCCGCCGCCGCCGAAGAAGCCGCAGCAACCGCCGCGCCTGAGGAAGCCGCGCCCGCGACGGACGAGATCACCGTGACCGCGCGCCATCGCACGGAAAAGCTGCAGGACGTGCCCATCGCCGTTACCGCCGTTACCGCGCGCGATCTGGAGGCGTCGGGCAATTCGAGCCTGCGCCAGATTCAACAGCAGGTGCCCAGCCTTTCCATCCTCGGCTTCAACCCGCGCAACATCACCATCCAGATTCGCGGCCTCGGCACCACCGCAGGCACGGTCAACAGCGGCATCGAGCCGGGCGTCGGCGTCTATGTGAACGGTGTCTATAATGCGCGGCCGTCCATCGCGGTGTTCGACGTGTTCGATGTCGCGGCGGTCAACGTGCTGCGCGGTCCTCAGGGCACGCTGTTCGGCAAGAACACCGTGGCCGGCGTCATCGACGTGCAGACCAACGCTGCCAGCTACACCCCGGAATTTCATGGCGAGCTGTCCTACGGCAATTATGAGTATAGCCAGATCAAGGTCGCGGCGTCCGCCCCTATCGGCGATACGGGCTTTGCCGTCCGCCTTGCGGGCATCAAGTCGGACCGCAACGGCACCATCTACAACAAGCGGTTTCAGGACGACTGGCAGGATTATCATAACGAAGCCGTTCGCGGCGAGGTCGCCTATCGCAACCCCGACGAGACGTTCAAGGCGCGCCTGATCGGCGACTATAACAAGCAGCAGCAATATGCGGGCTTCCAGCTCGGTCGCGGCGCCCTGCCGAAACTGCGCAACGACGGGAGCGTGGGCGTGGCCCGCGACTTCTACGACCGCGCGCGGGATGCGGGCTATACGCCGTTGCCGTTCGATCCGGGCGCGCGGGTCATCGACCTCAACACGCCGTTCACGGTCAACATGAATACGGGCGGCGTCTCGCTCCAGCTGGACAAGTCGCTGGGCGATCATACGCTGACGTCGATCACCGGCTGGCGTTTCTGGAACTGGGACCCTTCGCTCGACGGCGACCGCACCGGTGCGGCGATCAACATCGCGTCGAACCTGCCGACCTATCAGCGCCAGTGGAGCCAGGAATTGCGCATCGCATCGCCCAGTGGCGGCGCGTTGGAATATACCGCCGGTCTCTATTATTTCTGGCAGAGCAATCGCGAGATTCCGTACAACGCCTTTGGCGACGATGCGGCCAAATATATTCTCGGCGCGGCCTATCCGAAGGAAGCGCTGTCGGGTACCGGCCAGCGCGGCCTCTACCTCGCCTATACCAAAAGCTATTCGGCCTTTGCCAATGCGACCTGGAACGTGACGGACCAGCTCGCGATCACGGGCGGCCTGCGCTACACCTATGAAACGCGGTCGGGCCTGTATGACGCCTATCAGGTGGACGCGATCCCGCTGACCCATCCGGCGCTCGTGGGCCTGACCGACGCGCAGAAGGCTGCCATCACCACGCAGCGCAACGCCACCTATCCCATTGCCAATAATTATGAGGTCGAGGCGAAGGGCGGCAAGGTGTCCGGCACGATCAACGCGCTGTACAAGTTCACCCCCGATGTGAACGCCTATGCGGGTTATTCGCGTGGCTTCAAGTCGGCGGGCATCAACCTGGCAGCGCCGGTGCAGCTTGCGAATGGTCCGGCGCCCCAGACCTTCGACCCGGAAATCGTCGATGCGTTCGAAATCGGCCTCAAGAGCCAGTGGTTCGACCGTCGCCTGACCGTTAACCTTGCGGCCTTCCTCTCGAAGGACAAGGGTTATCAGGCCAATCAGAGCATCATCGTTACGCCGACCAGCGGCGCGACCGTTCTGCGCAGTTACATCACCAATGTTGGTTCGGTGAAGACGCAGGGCATCGAACTCGACCTGCGGGCGCGGCCCATCGACGGGCTGACGCTGGGGGCTTCGGCGACCTATAATGATGCGCATTTCTCGTCCTACAAGAATGGCGCATGCCCCTATCTGGAGCGAACGGCTGCCAATGTCGGCGTCTGCGACCTGACGGGCAAGCCGCTCGCCGGTGTGTCCGACTTCGTCTATAATCTGTCAGCGGAATATAGCCTGCCGGTCGGCGACCTGTTCGGCTCGTCTGCCAACTTCTACATCGGCGGGGATTATAACCATCGCAGCAGCTTCTATGGCGCGCTTAACGACGATCCGTTCAGCCTCGTTCCTGGCTATGGCCTCGCCAATGCCTATTTCGGCGTTCGCGACGAGTCAGGTAAGTGGGATCTCAAGGTCTGGGGCCGCAACCTCGCCAACAAGCTTTATTATGTGAATGCCTCGGTCGATCAGGCGACGACCTACAGCTATTCGGGCGTGCTGGGCGATCCGCGCTTCTATGGCGCGACGCTGCGCTTCAGCCTCTGAACCGCAAACAAAAAAAGGGGCGCGCGACCATCGTCGTGCGCCCTTTTTTTGCGTGCCGATCGGATCAGGGGCAGGGGTCGGGATATTCGCGCTGCACGCTTTCGATGGCTGCCAGGATCTCGTCCGACAGCGTGATGTCGATGGATCCGATGTCGATCTTCAACTGCTCCAGCGAAGTGGCACCTATGATGTTGGAAGTTACGAACGGCTGGTCGTTGACGAAAGCCAGCGCCAGCTGCGACGGGTCGATACCGAACGAATTGGCGATAGCGATGTACCGTGCCGATGCGGCGGGCTGCGGCGGTGTCAGGTAACGGGTGAAATTCTGCGCCACGTCACCGCGCGACCCCTTGGGAATCTGGCCGCCCAGATATTTACCGCTGAGATGCCCGGCCGCGAGCGGCGAATAGGCGAGCAGGCCGACATCTTCACGCAGCGCAAACTCGGACAGGCCGATCTCATAGGTGCGGTTAAGAAGATTATAGGCGTTCTGGATGGAGGCGACGCGGGGCAGACCCTTGTCGCGCGATAGGCGCAGATATTCGGATACGCCCCACGGCGTCTCGTTCGACACGCCGAAATGGCGGATCTTGCCTGATTTTACCAGGTCGGCGAGTACGTCCAGCGTCTCCTCGATAGGCGTGACGTCAGGCGCATCCTCTATCCGCTGATAGCCGCGATTGCCGAAACGCGGCACCGTGCGGTCTGGCCAATGAAGCTGGTAAAGGTCGATATAGTCGGTCCGGAGGCGGCGAAGGCTGCCGTCGATAGCCTCCTCGATATTCTTCCGGTCGAGATGGTTGTTCCCGCCGCGCAAGGGGCCGTTGAAGGATGGACCCGCGACCTTGGTGGCGAGGATATAGCTGTCCCGGCGGCCACGGCTGGCGACCCAGGTGCCGATATATTCCTCCGTCCGGCCGCGGGTTTCCACCGAGCCGGGGGTGGTGGGATACATTTCGGCGGTGTCGAGGAAGTTCACGCCCTGATCGAGCGCATAGTCGATCTGTTCATGTGCCTGGGCTTCGCTGTTCTGGGAACCCCAGGTCATGGTGCCGAGGCAGATGACGCTGACGTCGAGGTCGGTACGGCCGAGCTTGCGATATTTCATGATCGTCCTGTGGTGGGGGAGGTGAAGAAGGTTTGCGACATAGTGGGATTTGGGAAGCGGGTTTGCAAATTTTGGGGTGTTCTTGCCCCCATGCCGTTTGCGGGAGGGGAGATATGCATATCGGCCGCCGCATCGCTGCGACGGCCGACAGAATTTCAAAGCGGGAGAAAGGATCAGCCTGCGCTGACCTTTACCTCCGGCAGGTGCGCAAGGATTGCGTCCGCTTCCGTGCGGATCAGCCAGTCCGGGCTGACGTCGATGAAGCGGATCGTCCGGTCCTGTTCCAGGACCACGATCGTCGGCTGCGCCAGTTCATAGCTGTTCGTGCCCAGCGTCGCACCGATCCAGCTTTCGCCCTCCGGCACGACAGGCTGCTCCTCGGGCAGGAAAGTGATGCCGAGCGCGCGGCCCAGCGCATAATCCGTGTCGCTGGCGAGCGTATAGTCGAGGCTGTGGCGCTCGATGGGGCCGCGATCGACCGGCGTCTGGGGGCTGATCCCCACCAGCGGAATACCAGCAGCCTTCAGGCGCGGCCACAATGACTCGTCATAATAGGGCAGGGCGATGTTGCAGGCCGGGCAACCACCGAAGCGGTAGAAGAACAGCACGGCCGGGCCGTTAGCGAGCAATGCGTCGCTGGTCAGGGTTTTGCCGTCCGCGTCGATCAGCGAGAAAGGCGCAACCTTGTCGCCCACCTGGGCATGGGCGGCCGGATCATATTTGTCGACCAGACGCTGGCGCGTGGCCACATTCTTGGCGAGCTGCGCTGCGGGCCAGCTCTTTTCACGCTCGGCGTGGAGGGCGGCAAATTGCTCGTTAAGTCCTAGGGTCATGGCCTGTCTCGCTCGCTGGCTGTTGATGCAGCAAAGCTAGGCGTGGGCGCACCGTGGGAAAAACGATAAGGCCGTTCCCACGGTTGAGATTTTCCAATATGCTCAGAGCGTCGCGACCGTCTCCCGCGCCAGTTCCGCAAGCCGGAGCGGCGCGCCGGACAGCGAGGGGGCGGTCTGGATGATGCAAGCGACCCGTGGCAGGGCCGGCAGGATGTCGGGCGCTTCCAGCGGCTCCTCTGTCAGGAACAGGTGCGTGCGGCAGGTGATGCCGAGGCCTGCCTGTACGGCGGCGCGCAGCGTCGTGAGGTTGGGCGTCTCCACCGCAATGCGGAAGGGAAGGCCAGCATCCTCCAGAGCGCGCGACGCTGCCTCGCGGAACCGGCAGGGCAGTTCGAGGACGGCCAGCGGGATGACGTCGCGTTTCAGCAGGTCGGGATTGCCATACCAGGCCATCGGCGCATGGGTGATGGCATGGGGGTCGTTGTTCGCCGCAAAGCCGAGCACGATGTCGAGCTGGCGCCGGTCGAGCAGGCCGAGCAGCTCCGCCGTGCCAGCGACACGCGCGAAGATCTGCGCTTCCGGGTGCAGTTCCGCAAATTGGGAGAGGAGGCCGGTAAGCAGCGTCTCCGCGAAATCCTGCACCATGCCGACGCGCGCCGGGCCGGTGAAGTGGCCAGCGCTGACCGCCGCCACCGCCTCGTCATGCAGCGCCAGCACCTTGCGCGCATAGTCGAGTAGCAATTCGCCCGCAGGCGTCAGCGACAGGCGTCTGCCTTCCCGGTGGAACAGGCTTTGCTGGACGAGTTCTTCCAGCCGCTTGATCTGGAGGCTGAGCGCGGACTGGGTGACGAACACGCGCTCGGACGCGTTGAGCATTGAACCTGTGTCCACGATCGCGACGAAACTGCGCAGAAGATTGGTAGGTAAATTGACCGGCATGGTGCCCCCGGATGGTGAAGGGAATGTCGCCGCTCGAACGGTAGAACGAACGCCGTATGACCGTTTTGACATTATCAATCAAAATAGTAGACATTTAGAGCGCTCAAGCAAATCTTGCCTGCGTCCAAGCTCCTGCAAATGGGCTTAAAAACAGCACGTTGCGGCGACATTTGAGCGGATTGATCAGCGATATGAGCCGCTCTCATAGGTTGAAAGAATAACTTGATTGAAATGGTAGACAATGGGGTGTTGGCATGTCGGCCATCCTAGGTGAGACACATTTGCCATGCCCAAACCTTCTCGCATCCTCCAGTCCATTGGACGATCCCGCGCGCTGTCGCCGATTCTGCTCCTCCTTCTCTGGGAGCTGGGTTCGCGGCTGGGCGTGATTCCGGCCCAGACGCTGGCAGCGCCGTCGGCGGTGGCGGAGACCCTGTTCGAGATGTTGGCGTCGGGCGAACTGCCGTCCAACCTGCTGGTGTCTTTCGGACGTGTATTGGCCGGTCTGTCCATCGGCGTGGGGGTGGGCGTCGTCCTGGCGCTGGTTGCGGGGCTGTCGCGGCCGGGCGAGGTCGCTGTCGATCCCCTCATGCAGATCAAGCGGACCATCCCGACCCTGGCGCTGACGCCGTTGTTCATCGTGTGGTTCGGCATTGGCGAGACGCCCAAGATCGCGCTGATCGCCTTCGCGTCGGTGTTCCCGGTCTATCTCAATCTCTATAGCGGCATTCGCGGCGTCGACCTGCGACTGCTGGAAGGCGCGCGCAGCTTCGGCCTCAGCCGGGCGGAACTGGTCTGGCATGTCATCCTGCCGGGTGCATTGCCGTCACTGCTGGTCGGCCTGCGCTATTCGCTGTCGGTCGCCATCCTCGTGCTGGTCGTGGCGGAGCAGATCAACGCATCGGCCGGTCTCGGCCACCTCATCAACAACGCGCGCGACTTCATGCGGACCGACATCATCGTCGTCTGCCTGATGGTCTACGCGATCCTTGGCCTCGGCGCGGACTGGATAGTGCGCTTCGTCGAACAGCGGGCGCTCGCGTGGCGTCCTAGCATAGTGGAGCAATGACAATGGATGCTCGTGTCGGATTTTCCCGGAACAACTTCGGTCTGCGGGCCGAGGAACCCGGTCTTCCACCCGTCGTCAGATTGCGCGACTTCACCCGTCGGTTCGGCCAGACGACGGTCATCGAGGGGCTCGATCTGGACGTCGCGCCTGGCGAGTTCGTGGCGCTGCTGGGCCGCTCCGGTTCGGGCAAGACGACGCTGCTGCGCACGCTTGCCGGTCTCGATGAGGTCAAGGGGCAGGACGTGACCGTGCCGTCCTCCCGCGCGGTGGTGTTTCAGGACGCCCGGTTGCTGCCGTGGAAAAAGGTATGGCGCAATGTCGCATTGGGCCTTCGCGGCGGCAATGTGCGGGAGCGCGCCGAAGTGGCGCTGCGCGAGGTCGAACTCAGCCACCGCGTCGATGCTTGGCCGCTGACATTGTCGGGCGGCGAGTCGCAGCGTGTCGCGCTGGCCCGCGCGCTCGTGCGCGAGCCCGAGCTTCTCCTGCTGGACGAGCCGTTCGCGGCGCTGGACGCGCTTACGCGATACCGCATGCACGACCTAGTCCTGGCGCTCTGGCGCAAACATAAGCCCGCTGTCCTGATGGTCACCCATGACGTGGACGAAGCGGTTTCGCTGGCCGACCGCGTGCTGATCCTCGACGGCGGCCGTATCGTTTCGGAAGAGCGGATCACCGCGCCGCGCGGCGAACGCGCCGGTATCTCGGGCACCGTTCGCGCCCGGTTGCTTTCCATCCTGGGCGGTAGCGAGAGCGTCGTTCCGTTCCGCGCGGGTGCGCAGGGGTGAACGCTGCCGCGGCCATTACAGTGTCTCCGCCGCTGGTGGACATCGCGCCGCTGCGCGGGTTCGTGACCAGCTTTGCCGACCTGCTGTCGGGTGCCCGGACGGAGGAATCGATTATCCAGTCGGGCAGTGCGCTGCTCGCCCGCCTCGTGGCGCGCGACGGGTGGCTGCCGCCGCAGTTCGCGGAGCCAAGCCCCGAACGCTACCGGCAATATCTGCTCCACTGCGACAGCCGGGAAAGGTTCAGCGTGGTTGCCTTCGTCTGGGGCCCAGGCCAGTCCACCCCCATCCACGACCACCGCGTCTGGGGCCTGATCGGCGTCCTGCGCGGTACGGAGCGGGTCGAACGGTTCGAGCGCACGCATGACGGCGCGCTTCGCCAGGTCGGTCCCGTCGGCTATCTCTACGAGGGCGAGGTGGACGCCGTCAGCCCGCGCGTCGGCGACATCCATCGCGTATCCAACGGACAGGCCGACGCGCCGTCCGTCTCCATCCATGTCTATGGCGGCAATATCGGCGCAGTCGAGCGCGCGACTTACGACGCGGACGGCCGCGAGAAGGTCTTCATCTCCGGCTACGTCAACGATGTGCTGCCCAATCTCTGGGACCGTTCGGGAAACTCATGACAGCTACACCGCAGGATATTCGCAACGCGCTGCTCGCGCGGCAGGAAATCGCGCTCATCGACGTTCGCGAAGAGGAAGCCTTTGCACGGGCGCATCCCCTGTTTGCCGCGCAGATCCCCCTGCGCCGCATCGATCACGAGGCGCATTGGCGCATCCCCCGGCTCGATACACCGATCGTGGTCTATGATGATGGCGAGGGACTGGCGCGCAAGGCGGCGGTTCGGCTGATCGGCCTTGGCTATACCGACGTGCGCGAACTGGATGGCGGCCTGGGCGGCTGGCGCGCCGCAGGCTTCGAACTGTTCGAGGACGTCAACAGCTACTCCAAGGCGTTCGGCGAACTGGTCGAGCATCGCCGCCACACGCCCTCGCTCCCGGCGGAGGATGTGCACGCGCTGATCGAGGAGAAGGCGGATATCGCGATCCTGGATGCGCGGCGGTTCGAGGAATATGCCACGATGAGCATCCCCACCGGCGTCAGCGTTCCGGGGGCTGAACTTGTGCTGGCGGCACGGGCGGTCGCGCCCGATCCGGACACGACGATCATCGTCAATTGCGCCGGGCGGACGCGCAGCATCATCGGCACCCAGTCGCTCATCAATGCGGGCCTGCCCAATCGCATCTTCGCGCTGCGCAACGGCACGATCGGCTGGACGCTCGCGGGCCAGCAACTCGACAAGGGGCAGCAGCGCACCGCGCCGGAAATCGATGTGGAAGGCGCCGAGGAGGCGCGCGTCAAGGCGCGCAACGTCGCCTATCGCGCCGGTGTTCGCCGGATCACGCCGGCCGAACTGGAGCATCTGCGCGCCGATACTTCGCGTACCCTCTACCTTTACGATGTGCGCCTGCCCGATGCCTATAAGGCTGGCCATCTGCCCGGCTTCCGCAATGCGCAGGGCGGGCAACTGGTGCAGGAGACGGACCATTTCGCGCCGGTGCGTGGTGCCCGCATCGTGCTGGCCGACGATCATGGTTCGCGCGCGGACATGACCGCGTCCTGGCTGGCGCAGCTTGGCTGGGACGTGGCGGTGCTGGATGCGGATTTCGGCGGGACACTGGAAACCGGCCCGGACGGCGCGCCGCCAGTGCGCGGACCGGAAGGTCGCTACAAGCGCCCTTATGAAGGCACCGACAACCAGGCGGCCGCCATGCAGGCCTATCTCGACTGGGAATATGGCCTGGTCGATCAGCTCGCGCGGGACGGCACCCACGGCTTTTTCGTTATTTGAACAATCAGGCAGGAGATTATCATGCCCGTCAATTTCATCGGCTACATCGGCTTCAACAACGCGTCGGAAATCCACGCCCCGGTGCGCAGCCGCGCGCTCGACCTCGACTATGTCAATGCAGCGGCGCTCGCACAGGACGAGGGCGGGTTCGACCGCGTGCTGATCCCCTTCGGTTCGTCCAGCCCGGAGAGCCAGATCGTCGCTGCCCATGCGGCGGCGATTACCAGGAAGCTGGGCTTCCTCGTCGCCCATCGCCCAGGCTTCACCCAGCCGACGCTGGCCGCGCGGCAGCTTGCCACGCTCGACAAGCTGTCGGGCGGCCGCGTCGCGGTCCACATCATCACTGGCGGCGCCGATGAGGAAATGGCGCGCGACGGCGATACCGGCACGACCAAGGCGGAGCGTTATGCCCGCACCGACGAATATCTGACGATCCTGCGGCAGGAATGGAGTGCAACCACGCCGTTCGATCACAAGGGCCGCTTCTACGATGTTCGCGGCGCGCTCAGTTCCATCAAGCCCGACAATCTGCCGGTGTTCTTCGGCGGCTCCTCGCCGGAGGCCATCGACGTGGCGGGCCGCCATGCCGATGTCTATGCGCTGTGGGGCGAGACGCTGGAGCAGGTCGGCGATGCCGTGCGTCAGGTGCGCGCGTCGGCCGCGCGCTATGGCCGCAGCCCCGGCTTCTCGCTCTCGCTGCGCCCCGTGATCGCGGACACGGAGGAAGCGGCTTGGAAGAAAGCGGACGAGATCGTCGAGCAGGTGCGCGCCAATCGCGAAACGGCGGGCCTGCCCACCAGCGGCCATCGCCCGCCCAACGCAGGCTCGCTCCGCCTGCTGGAGACAGCCGCCAATGGCCGCCGCGACTCGCGACTATGGACGGGCGTCGCTGCCCTGACCGGCGCGGCGGGCAACAGCACCGGCCTCGTCGGCACGCCCGAGCAGGTGGCGGACGCGATGCTGGAATATTATGACATCGGCATCGACAATTTCCTGATCCGCGGGTTCGAGCCGCTGGACGACGCCATCGGCTATGGCCGCGACCTCCTCCCGCTGGTCCGCCAGAAGGTGGCCGAGCGTGACTTGCGTCCCGTGGCGCTGGCGAGCTGAGACCTGCACAGATAATGTTCAGCAGACGTGACATGCTGGCGCTCTCGGGCGCCACACTTGCCCTGGCCGCATGCGGGCAGGGCGGAAGTTCCAGTGGCAAGGTGCTGCGTGTCGGCAGCCAGCGGGGCGGGACGAAGGCGCTCATGGGCGCTTCTTCCGCGCTCGACGGTGCGACCTATACCGTGGAATGGGCGGAGTTTCCGGCCGCTCAGCCGCTGCTGGAGGCTCTGGGTAGTGGCGCCATAGACCTCGGCCTCGCCGGCGATGCGCCATTCCAGTTCGCCTATCAGGCGGGCAGCCCGATCCGCGCGATCCAGGCGCAGACCGTCATCAATCGGCCACCCCTCGCGCTTGGCATCGTCGTGCCTGCCGCCTCGACTGCGCAGACGCTGGCAGACCTCAAGGGCAAGCGGGTCGCCACGACGCGCGGCAGCATCGGCCATTATATGGTCTTGCGGGCGCTGGTGGCGGAGAAGCTGCCGCCGGACTATGTCCAGATAACCTTCCTGTCGCCCAGCGACTCCAAGGCCGCGCTGCAGAGTGGATCGGTCGCGGCCTGGGGCATATGGGTGCCCTATATCAGCATGGCGATCGCCGACGGCTATCGCGTGCTGGTGGACGGCCATGACCTATTCACCGCCGCAAGCTTCGACGTCGCCAATGTAAAGGCGGTCGAGACCAAGGCAGACCTGCTCAAGGACTTTCTGGCGCGGGAGGGGCAGGCGCTCCTATGGGCCAAGAGCCATTCCGACGAACTGGCCAAAGTTCTGTCCAGCGAGACCGGAATGCCGTTCGCCATCGCGCGTGAAATGGCCGTCCGCAACGCCCGGACTGCGGTCCCCTTCACCGATGCCTTCATCGCGGATCAGCAGGTCGTGGTGGATACGTTCCGCAATGCGGGCGAGTTGAAGACGGTGCGGCCGATCAAGGATGCATTTGTCAATTTGAACTGACGGAAAGCCGTTCTCCTGCGCGCAGGAGAACGGCGAGCGTTCACGCCTCCCACTTTTCCTTATATTTCCGCGCCGCCGTCTCCGACCCCTCGCGCAGCAGCGGTCCCAGCAGGCGATACAGGTCGAGATGCCCGGTCTCCTGCGGCCGATCCCAGCCATGGTCGTGGCGGATGCGGCCGAGTTGGCCGGACCCGCGGATCGCCGCGGGGTCGATCTTTTCCACCACACCCTGTTCCGGCGCGACGTAAATGGCGTCGGACTCGCAATAGATTTCGCACATATAGCAGGTTTGGCACTGGTCGAGCCGGGCGATGCTGGGCGTCGGGCTGCTGACATCCAGCACATCGGTCGGACAGACGGACACGCATGAATTGCAGCCGTCGCAAAGATCCTCGAAAATATGGGCGATCATTCCGCCGCCTCCGCAAATTGAAGTGTTTCGTGGCGGGTCCAGACATCGTCCAGTCCGCCGGTAAGCAGGCGCCGGCCGCCCTTGGGGTCAAGGCCGGGTGCATCGACGCGCACATGAATGCCGCGGCTTTCCACCCGTGCCCGCGCTGCAGCCGTACACCAGCGCGCGGTTGCGACGATGGCGGCAGTCTCACGCAGGGACACCAGTGCCGGTCCCTGCGCGTGGGCATGGTTGCTAAGGTTGCGCCAATGGCTGTCGAGCAAGTCCGCCGTGTCTGCCATCTGCGCCTCGCTACGCCACAGGCTGCGACGATAGCCGTTCATGTGGTGATCGGCGTCCTTCTCGATGCCAGCGCGGTCCACGGCTTCTACCGATGAGGTGGGACGGATGCCCACCGTGCCCGTAGCTCGCGCCTTGCCGACCGCGCGGCCCTTGGCGGACAATGCGCGGCGTGCGCTCGCACGCCCGGCGATCTGGCCGGAAGTCAGCGCCCATGCGCTGTTGACCGCGCCGCCGCCGCTGATCGCGCCGGTGACGAGTTCGCGCGTTGCTGCGTCGCCGACCGCATAGAGGCCGTCGACCGTGGTCCCGCAATCCTGATTGACGATGCGAAGGCCCCCCGTGCCGCGAATGGTGCCCTCACCGAACAGCTTGATCGGCCAGCGTTCGTTGAACAGGTCGATGCCGCGCCGGGCGAAGGGGGCGGGGGTAAAGGGCTGGATATGGTGCAGAATGGGCGGCAGCGGTGTCGGCGCGTCGGACAGGTCGGCATAGACCGGCCCCTTCAACAATGCCTCGCCGAGCACCTGGTAATGGCGATGTCCCTTGGGTGGCACGGGAATTTCATTGCCCTCGCCATCGAAATAACGCGCCGCGCCATAGGGCAGCGTTCGCGTCGAGGCCCAGGCCGGGGACATGGTGTACTGAATGGAAAATTCCATGCCGGACAGTTCGGCGCCGACCTCTGCGCCCAGCAGATAGCCGTCGCCGGTATTGCCATGGCTGCCGATCAGGCCGGAGCGGAAGGCGCAGCCGCCGGTCGCGAGGATGGTCGCGCCCGCGATAATCTCCCAATCGCGGCCCTGTTGCCGTGCGACGCCGCGCGCGCCGATGACGGAGCCTTCATCGTTCACCAGCAGTTCGGTCGCCGGATGATGGTCGAGGATGCGCACCCCCGAAGCCAGCGCATAGGCGCGCAGTGCCCGCATATATTCGGACCCACGCACGCCGGAATAATAGGTGCCGCCGGAGCCATCGGTCCCGAACGGATAGAAGCGCGCCAGATCGGGCAAAGTGCGGAAGGTCGTGTCGATGGCGCGCTCCATCCACTCGGGATCGCCCAGGCCGAGGCTCGCCTTGTGACGCTGCTCGATTACCGAGCGGCGCAGCGCGGGGTCTGGCGGAATCCACCAGTGATTGGGGCCGCCGGTCGCGGTTACGCCGCTGGTGCCGACGAACCCCTTGTCCACCAGCACCGTGTCGGCGCCCGCCTGAGCCGCGGCAATGGCAGCCCATGCGGCCCCCATGCCTCCGCCGATGATCAGGACATCGGCGGGATAGGTCGCAAGATCGCTCATTCGGCGGCAATGGCCACGGGCGCGGCGGCGTAGCGATTCTCCGGAACCGGGAGGCCGAAATGACCGCGCAGCGTGTCATGCGCATATTCGGTGCGGAACAGGCCACGCTTTTGCAGGATCGGCACGACCCGCTCGCGGAACAGTGCGAAGTCGCCGGGCGTGGTGACACGCAGGTTGAAACCGTCCGAAGCGCGGCCGACGAACCAGCGCTCGATCTCGTCCGCGATGGTCTCGGGCGAGCCCACGAACCCCTTGCGCCCGCGCAGGCGATAGGCGGCCTCGCGCAGGGTCAGATTGCCCTCTCGCGCGGTGCGGATGATCCGCTCCGCCGATCCCTTGTAGCTGTTGAGCGTGACGCCGGTGAGGTCGGGGAAGGGCGCGTCCAGCACATATTGGCGGAAGTCGTGATAGTTGAACGCGCGGCCCAGTTCGACCAGCAGCTTGTCGATGTCCAGCGCCTCGGTCTGGCTGTCGGCGATCCGCTGCGCTTCCTCATCGGTGTCGGCGATGATCGGGTAGAGGCCCGGCAGCACCTTGATCTCGTCGGGGTTGCGGCCGAGCGCGGCGGCGCGGCGCTTGAGGTCCGCATAATATTGCTGCCCCGCCTCGAAATCGGGGGAGGCGGCGAAGGTGGCCTCGGCAATGCGCGCACCCAGGTCGCGGCCCTCGCTGCTGTCGCCCGCCTGAAAGATGACGGGCTGGCCCTGCTTCGACCGGCTGAGCGCGAGCGGCCCGGCGACGGAGAAATGTTTGCCCCGGTGGTCCAGGCGGTGCTGCTTGCTCTTGTCGAGGAACTGGCCGCTCTGCTTGTCGCGCGGGAAGGCGTCGTCCTCATAGCTGTCCCATAGGCCCTGCACGACGGAGACGAACTCGGCGGCGCGGTCATAGCGGTCAGCGTGGAGGAAATGCTCCTCCCGGCCATAATTCTGCGCGGCGCCTTCGAGACCCGTCGTCACCACGTTCCAACCGGCGCGGCCGCGGCTGATATGGTCAAGCGAGCCGAACTGGCGCGCGACGTTATACGGCTCCCAGTAGCTGGTGGTCAGCGTGCCGACCAGGCCGATGCGCGAGGTATGGGTGGCAACGGCGGAGAGCAGCGTCAGCGGCTCCAGCCGGTTCAGGAAGTGCGGCGCTGTGTCCGGCGTAATGAAGGGCGAATCCACGATAAAGACGAGATCGAACTTGGACTCCTCCGCCAGCTTGGCATTGCGGATATAGAAGTCGATGTCGATGCTGGAATCGCCGGGAAGATCGGGATTGCGCCAGCTATGTTGATCCGTGCCGACGCCGGTGAGGATCGCGCCAAGGTGCAGCTGCCTGTTGCTCATATGCCTGTTCCCGAATGTCTGGAAGTTGGCGACACGCTAGGGCAGGGCGGGGCAACTGAATAACGAGCGCTTCTGATAGGGCTATTGAACCTTCTGAACCTTCTTTCGCTGTGCCGGTGGCGGAATAGGAAAACTGTCGCGCACGCAATTATCGGTAGCTGTCATCAGTCAACCGTTTCTGTAGAGAATATGCGCGCCGCGACAGCGCGATGGGAGTCGATGAGTGACGAACGGGTATCAGGGACAGGCGATCCAGCTAGCCGAAGGCGCGCCATCGGGACAGCGGGGCAAATATTGGGATGCGTCGCAGCTTGCGTCCGAACTCGCCGATATCCGCCGTTCCTGGCGCAGCGCGCAGGCCCATCATGCCGAATATGGTGCGGAAGGTTTTCCGTCGCGCGGCGACCTGTCCAAGATCATGCAGGCGCTGTGCGGTGTCCTGTTCCCGCTGCGCCTGGGTCCCGATTTCGTGCGCCTCCACAATGAGGATGTGTACGTCGTCCAGACAATAGAGACCGCCTTGTCCCGGCTGTACGGTCAGATTCGGCTCGAACTCATCTATGCGATGGCGGATTCGACGCCGGAGCAGATCGATGGGCGGGCAGGCGAGATCATCGGTGCCTTTGCCGCGGACCTGCCTGCGACGCGCCACCTCCTCGATACGGATGTGGAGGCGGCGTTTCGCGGCGATCCGGCGGCGCGCAGCGTGGACGAGGTGCTGATCTGCTATCCCTCGCTGTTCGCGATCATCCATCACCGGCTGGCGCATCGGCTGTACCGGCTCGGTGCCCCTCTGGTCGCGCGGATCATCTCCGAAGTCGCGCATGGCAAGACCGGCATCGACATCCATCCCGGCGCGTCCATCGGCGAAAGCTTCTTCATCGACCATGGCACTGGCGTCGTGATCGGCGAGACGGCGATCGTCGGCAAGCGGGTACGCATTTATCAGGGCGTGACACTGGGCGCGCGCAGCTTTCCGGTGGGGGATGACGGCCAGTTGCTGAAGGACCTGCCGCGCCATCCCATCGTCGAGGACGATGTGGTGATTTATGCGGGCGCGACCATATTGGGCCGGATCATCGTCGGGCCCGGTTCGGAGATCGGCGGCAATGTCTGGCTGACACACAGCGTCCCGGCGGGCAGCCGGGTGAGCCAGGCGGTCGCGCAAAGCAACATCACCGCCATCCAGCCAAGCGCACCCCACCGGGTATCCGCCAAGCGGGCCATAGAGGATAGGGGGGACGATCCGGGATTGTCGATCTGATCGCGCATCGACCAGTGCAATCGTTTTGATGCGTGCCGGGCTAGCGCTTCGGCTCGCTTCCAGCTACCCGGCCGCCATCATGACCACCGCTCCGCAACCCCATCCCGGCCTTCGCCGGCCGGAATTCGTCGCGCTCGTCGCGGCGATCATGGCCGTCAATGCGCTTGGCGTCGACCTGATGCTGCCGGCGCTGCCCGCCATCGGCCGGGAACTGTCCATCGCCAGCGCCAATGCGCAGCAATGGGTGATTACCGCTTATGTGTTCGGCTTTTCTATCGGCCAGCTCGTCTACGGGCCGTTGGCGGATCGTTATGGACGCAAGCCCGTGCTGCTCGTCACGCTGGCCGGTTTCGTGCTGGCGACCGTGCTGGCGGCCGAAGCGCAGACTTTCGCCCTGCTGATCGCGGCACGCATCCTCCAGGGTGTCATGTCGGCCTCGACGCGGGTGCTCTCCGTCGCGCTGGTGCGGGACTGCTATTCCGGGCGGCGGATGGCGCGGATGATGTCGCTGGCGCAGATGGTGTTCTTCCTGGTGCCCATCCTGGCGCCGACGCTGGGGCTGGGCCTGCTCGCCTTCGGGCCGTGGCGTTTCATCTTCTACGCGCTGGGCGGGTTTGCGGCCGGTGTGTTCCTGTGGGCGATATTGCGCCTGCCCGAAACGCTGCCGCGGGAGTCGCGCCGGGCGATTTCCGTCGCGTCGCTTTCCAGCGCCTATCGCGAGACGCTCACCAACCGCTATTCGCTCGGCTATGCGCTGGCTGGTGCACTGACGTTCGGCGGGATCATCGCCTTCGTCTCCTCGTCCGAGCAGGTATTCGTCGACGTGTTCCATCAGGGCGAGCGCTTTACGATGCTGTTCGGCCTGTGCGCCGCCGCGATGGGTTTTGCGTCCTTCCTCAACAGCCGCCTGGTCGAGCGGCTGGGCACGCGGATGATCTCTCACAGCGGCATCGTCTGCCTGATCGCGCTGTCGGTGGTCCATGTCGCGGTCGCGTGGATGGAGGTGGAGACATTGTGGGTCTATGTCGTCATCCAGGCGCTCAGCCTGACCTGTATTGGTCTCTGCGGCGCCAATTTCGGTGCGATGGCGATGGCGCCGGTCGGGCATATTGCCGGGACGGCATCGTCGCTGCAGGGCTTCATCAGTGGCATCGGTGCCGTCGCGGTCGGATCGGCCATCGGCCAGTCTTTCGACGGCACGACGTTCCCGCTCGCCATCGGCTATCTGGCCATCGGCATCACCGCCTTCGTCATCATCTATGTGGTGGAGGGCGGGCAGTTGTTCAGGAGCAGGCTTTCGGCCGAATGATGGCAGCGAGCCTGTAATTCCCAATGAAAAGGGCTGCCGTGCGATGCGCGGCAGCCCCTGAATTCATCGGTAAGACCGATCGATTACATCGCGTTGTTGCCGACGTTCTCGATCGAGTTGCCGGTGTTCTCCAGCATGTTGCCGGCAGCGTTCAACGCGTTGTCGGCGGCCAGTTCGGCATTGTCGGCACCATTGTCGAGCGCGTTCGCGGTATTTTCCGACTCCGACTTGGAGCAGGCTGCGAGGCCGAGCGATGCCGCGAGAACGATGGACAGAGCGAAAGTCTTGGACATATGCAACCCCTCTACAGCTAACCAAAGGAGCAGGCGGTTGGAGAAACCGCTCTCCCCCCCTGTAGCCTGCGAGCCGGATTTCTACCCTGTTCGTTGCAGTTGCGCAATCCCCGTGTGCAGTGCAGCGAAGCGTCCTCCCGTGGAAACAAGGCGTTCCGGCCGTCCTTGACGGATATAAAGATTTCTTTATATAGCTCAGTCATGGCCGCTTCCATCGAGATATTCCGGGCGTTAGCCGACCCGACGCGCCTGCGGATTTTCCATCTGCTGCGCACGATGGAGCTTGCCGTGGGTGAGATTGCGCAGGTCATGGGGCAAAGCCAGCCGCGCGTTTCACGGCATATTCGCATTCTGGTGGAGGCCGGGCTGGTTGAGCGCCGCAAGGAGGGAAGCTGGGTTTTTCTCGCGCCGGGGCAGGGCGATGCGTCCCGCGCCATGCTGGACTGGTTCGACGCCGTGCTGCCGTCGCGCGAGGAGCAATTGTGGATCGATGCGGACATAGCGCGCCTGACCGCCGTCCGCGCGGACCGTGCCGCCGCTGCGGCGCAATATTTTGCGGAGCATGCGGAGGAGTGGGATGCGATCCGCTCCCTTCATGTTCCTGAGGCGGAGGTGGAGGCGGCGATGGTCGCCCTGCTGGCCGACCGGCCGCTGGGCCAGTTGCTGGATGTCGGCACGGGCACCGGCCGGATGGTCGAGCTGTTCGGTGGGCGCGCGGACGGCGTTCTGGCGATCGACCGCAGCCCCGATATGCTGCGTCTCGCGCGTGCCAAGCTGCCCGCGGAAGACGCCGCGAAATATCGCGTGATGCTGGGCGACTTCAACGAATTGCCTCTGGGCGATGGTTGCGCCGACACGATCATCCTGCATCAGGTGCTGCATTATGCGCAGGCGCCCGGCGGCGTGATCGCCGAACTGGCGCGCCTGCTGGGCGACGACGGCGTATTGCTGGTCGCCGATTTCGCGGCGCATGACCGGGAAGAATTGCGCAGCATGGCCGCGCATGCCCGCCTGGGTTTTTCGGACGAGCAGATGACGGGCTGGTTCCGGCAGCACGGCATCGATATGACGGCGATAGAGACGCTGCCGGGGGCGACCCTGACGGTGAAGATTTGGAAAGGGCAGCGGCGGAGCGACAATGTCCATGCCCTGCGCACGACGGGAATAGCGAAATGACAGCAGTCACGGCGGGTGAACCGCTGCTCGACACATTACCGGGCGATGCGGCGGTATCCTTCGAATTCTTCCCGCCCAAGACGGAGAAGATGGAGGCGACACTGTGGTCCGCCATCGAGACGCTGGCGCCGCTGGCGCCGCGCTTCGTGTCGGTGACCTATGGCGCGGGCGGATCGACGCGCGAGCGCACCCATGCGACCGTGGAGCGCATCGCGCGCGAGACGAGCATCCCGGCCGCGGCGCACCTGACCTGTGTCGAGGCATCACGTACGGAGATCGACGAGATCGCGCGCGCCTATTGGGATGCGGGCGTGCGCCACATCGTGGCCCTGCGCGGGGATGTGCCGACCGGCGGTCCCTATGTGCCGCATGCCGACGGCTATGACGGCGCGGTCTCGCTGGTGAAGGGCCTGCGCGCCATCGCCCCGTTCGAGATTTCGGTCGCCGCCTATCCCGAGAACCACCCGGATTCAGGCAGCAAGGCTGCCGACCTCGACAACCTCAAGCGCAAGATCGATGCGGGCGCCGACCGGGCGATCACGCAATTCTTTTTCGAGCCGGACACCTTCTTCCGTTTCCGCGACGATGCGGCGGCGGCAGGCATCGATGCGGAGATCGTGCCGGGCATCATGCCGGTGATGAACTTCACCAGCGTCAAGCGCATGTCCGCCATGTGCGGAACCGATGTGCCCAAATGGCTGGCGAACCTGTTCGACGGTCTGGACGGTCATCCCGATGCACGGCAACTGGTTGCCGCGACGGTCGCGGCCGAACTGTGCCGCCGCCTCTATGCAGGCGGCGTTCGGCAATTCCATTTCTACACGCTCAACCGGGCGGAACTCGCCTATGCCATCTGCCACATATTGGGGCGGCGGCCGGTGAGTGTTGTGCAGGAGGCAGCGATATGAGCTTTCCACAGTCTGAGGCCGAAACGGCGCTGCGTGCGGCAGCGGCCGAGCGTATTCTTATCTTCGACGGCGGCTATGGCACGTCGATCCAGGGCTATGGCCTGAAGGAAGCGGATTATCGCGGCGACCTCGATCTCGGCCATGACCAGAAGGGCAATAACGACCTTCTGTGCCTGACGCGGCCCGACGTCGTGCGCGGCATCCATGACGCCTATTTCGACAATGGCGCCGACATGGTGGAGACCAACACCTTCAGTTCCACCCGGATCGCTTTGTCCGACTATGGCTGCGAGCATCTGGTGCGCGACATCAACCTCGCCGCCGCCCGGATCGCGCGGGACAGCGCGGAGCGCGCGCAGGCAAAGGATGGTCGCCGCCGTTTCGTCGCAGGCGCGATCGGCCCGACCAATAAGACGCTGTCGATCAGCCCGCAGGTCAACGATCCCGGCTTTCGCGAGATCGACTTCGATACGCTCAAGGGCCAGTATCGCGAGCAGTGCGACGCGCTGATCGAGGGCGGGGTGGACTTCCTGCTGGTCGAGACCTGCTTCGACACGCTGAACGCCAAGGCGGCGGGCATGGCCGCGCGCGAAGCGGAGAAAGCGGCGGGCAGGGCGGTGCCGCTGATGCTCAGCTTCACCATCACCGACATGTCGGGGCGCAATCTGTCGGGACACACGATCACGGCGTTCTGGTACACGCTGCGGCATCTCAAGCCGCTGACCATTGGCGTCAATTGTGCTTTCGGTGCAGATCTTTTGCGGCCGTATCTGACAGAACTTTCCAAGAGCGCGGATACGCTGATCCTGGCCTATCCCAATGCCGGCCTGCCCAATGAACTGGGCGAATATGACGAACTGCCGGAGCGCACCGCGACGCTGATCGCTGAATGGCAGCGCGAGGGGCTGGTGAACATGGTCGGCGGGTGTTGCGGCACGACCCCTGCGCATATCGGCGCGGTGGCCAGGGCGCTGGCCGGCTTTGCGCCGCGGGTGGTGCCGCAAGTGCCGGTGGTGACGCGGCTTGCTGGCCTGGAGCCGATGCATATCGCGGCGTAATCAAGTCCCCCTCCCGCAAGCGGGAGGGGTCAGGGGTGGGCGCGAGCGAAGCGAGCCTGCCGTGCCATCCTTGGGTATTGCGTGCGATTGCTGGCGCAATCGGGCCCACCCCCGCCCCTCCCGCTTGCAGGAGGGGAGAAGAGAAGAAGAATGACCCAAACAACCTCCTCCTCCGCCAATTTCGTCAATGTCGGTGAGCGCACCAACGTCACCGGCTCCGCCAAGTTCAAGAAGCTCATCATGGCGGGCGACTATGCGGCCGCGGTCGATATCGCTCGGCAGCAGGTGGAGAATGGCGCGCAGATCGTCGATGTGAACATGGACGAGGGGCTGCTCGATTCCGAGGCGGCCATGGCGCAGTTCCTGAAACTCATCACAGCGGAACCGGACATCAGCCGGGTGCCGGTGATGATCGACAGCAGCAAATGGAGCGTCATCGAGGCTGGCCTGAAATGCGTGTCGGGCAAGCCTATCGTCAACTCGATCAGCATGAAGGAAGGCGAGGAGCAGTTCCTCGCCCATGCCCGCAAATGCATGGCCTATGGTGCGGCTGCCGTCGTGATGGCGTTCGACGAGGTCGGGCAGGCGGACACGCGTGATCGCAAAGTCGAAATCTGCGAAAGAGCCTATAAGCTGCTGACCGGCATAGGCTTTCTGCCCGAGGACATCATCTTCGATCCCAATGTGTTCGCGGTGGCGACGGGCATTGAGGACCATGACAATTATGCCGTGGATTTCATCGAGGCGACGCGCGAAATCAAGGCCCGCTGCCCGCATGTCCATATCTCCGGCGGCCTGTCGAACCTGTCGTTCAGCTTTCGCGGCAACGAGCCGGTGCGCCGCGCGATGCACAGCGTATTCCTGTACTACGCGATCCCGGCGGGCATGGACATGGCCATCGTCAATGCGGGCCAGCTCGATGTGTACGACACCATCGACCCGGCGCTCCGCCTCGCCTGCGAGGATGTGATCCTGAACCGCGATCCCGGTGCGGGCGAGCGGCTGGTTACGCTGGCGGAGAGTTATCGCGGCAAGGATGCGGCGGCGGAGAAGGCGGCGGAGGAATGGCGCGGCTGGCCGGTGATCAAGCGGATCGAGCATGCGCTAGTCAAGGGCATCGACACCTATGTGGTCGAGGATACCGAGGAAGCCCGCATCGCGATCAAGGACCGCGGCGGTCGCCCCATCGAGGTCATCGAAGGACCGCTGATGGACGGCATGAACGTGGTCGGCGACCTGTTCGGCTCCGGCAAGATGTTCCTGCCGCAGGTGGTTAAGTCCGCCCGCGTGATGAAGAAGGCGGTCGCCCATCTGTTCCCCTATATCGAGGCAGAAAAGGACGAAAATTCAAAGGGTAAGGGCCGGATCATCATGGCGACCGTCAAGGGTGACGTCCATGATATCGGCAAGAACATCGTTGGCGTCGTCATGCAGTGCAACGGTTTCGAGGTGGTCGACCTGGGCGTCATGGTGCCGTGGACGGACATATTGAAAGCCGCGAACGAGAATCAGGCGGACATGATCGGCCTGTCGGGCCTCATCACCCCCTCGCTGGACGAGATGGTGACGGTCGCGCACGAGATGCAGCGCGCCGGCATGAGCATGCCGCTGCTGATCGGCGGTGCGACGACGTCCAAGGTCCACACCGCGCTCAGGATCGAGCCGAATTATGACGGCCCGGTGGTCCATGTGCTCGATGCCAGCCGTGCGGTTGGCGTGGCGACGGCGCTGCTCTCCGAAACGCAGCGAGACCCGTTTGTGGCGCAGGTCGCGGGCGAATATGACAAGATCCGGGTGGCGCGCGCCAACAAGGGGCATAGTGCGCTCGTTCCCATCGCGGACGCACGGGCCAATGGCTTCGTGATCGATGAGGCGCTTAAGCCCGCTGCACCGTTGCAGCCCGGCATCCACGTCTTTCCGGATTGGGATCTGGCGGATCTGCGCGAATATATCGACTGGACGCCGTTCTTTCGCGCATGGGAATTGGCAGGCAATTACCCGGCCATATTGGACGACGCGGTCGTGGGCGAAAGCGCGCGCAGCCTCTACGCCGACGCACAGGCGATGCTGGATCGGATCGTGGGCGAGAGGTGGCTGACGGCAAAGGGCATTGCCGGGCTGTGGCCGTGCCGGCGGGATGGGGACGATGTTCTCGTCACGGTTGGCGACGATGAAATCCGCCTGCCGATGCTGCGCCAGCAGATCGCCAAGCGGGAAGGGCGCGCGAATATGTGCCTCGCCGACTTCATCAGCCCGCATGGCGACTGGATCGGCGGCTTTGCGGTGACGACCGGCCATGGCATCGACGAGCATCTTGCCCGCTTCAAGGCGGACAACGACGATTATTCCGACATCCTGCTCAAGGCGCTGGCGGACCGCTTTGCGGAAGCCTTTGCCGAGCGGCTGCACGCCCATGTCCGCACGACCTTGTGGGGCTATGCGGCCGAGGAGCAGTTCACCAACGATGCGCTGATCCGCGAGGAATATCGCGGTATCCGCCCGGCGCCGGGCTATCCGGCCTGCCCGGACCATAGCCTGAAACCCATCCTGTTCGACATGCTCAAGGCGAGTGACGCCACCGGCATCACCCTGACCGAGCATTTCGCGATGCTGCCGACGGCGGCCGTCAGCGGCTTCTATTTCGGCCACGCCCAGTCCGAATATTTCGGGGTGGCGCGGGTCGGACGCGATCAGCTGGAGGATTATGCCGTGCGCCGCGATGTCGACCTCGACACCGCGGAACGCTGGCTACGGCCCAATCTGGACTAGGTGAGCAGGGGCGCATAGCTCCTGTTCAGCCGTTCGCGGACGATCAGGGAAAGGCGCTTGAGCCTCAGCAACCGAATGATGTCGGGCGAGCCACGCTGCTCCTCACTGCGCAACTGCGCGTCGAGGCTCTGGCGGCGGGTCATCAGGCGAAAGATACGGTCGTACATGGCCACTCCAATCGGGCGTTGAACCTGATCGGGGCACCGGTGGCATGGGGATTGGGAAACGGACGACAGACCCGATGCACCGGAAAACCCGATGCGGTCCGACATCGCGAAATGTCCGAAACAGACGATTTCGCCAGAGGGGCCCGGCCCGCAGGAGTGAAGATCGGCGCGGTGCCCCGGCCTTTCAAGAGGGGCTGCGAGATTTTCCCGCGCGCCATCCGCGATCCGCCATATTGCGTTGCGGCGAGCAGCCATTGCCCGCTAGATAGCGACGATGGGCGATACACGGAAAAGGCGGTCGCGCGATCCAGAAGGGACGCGCGGGATCATATTGGAGGCGGCGTGCACGCTGCTGTCGAAATACGGCCCCGAAGCGATCAGCCTGTCGGCGGTCGCGCATCTGGCAGGTGTCAATCGCGGCACCGCCTATCAGCATTTCGAGACGCGCGAGAAACTGATCCAGGCGACGGCGGACTGGGTGTCGGAACGTCTTTTCCGGGAGGTGTTCGGCGACCCCGCCACCATCCATGAACGGCAGGGCGCGTTCGTCGATACGGCGGATCTGACCGACCGGCTGTCCGCTTTTGCGATGCAGAATCCCGAATTGTGCCGGATCTGGCTGCTCCAGCTGCTGTCGTCGCCAGACCCGGAAAGCGATCCGTTCTGGCGGGAGTATGTGGGGTCGCTGCAACGCTTTACCGCGACCGACATGGCCGAACCGGGCGTCGATTCGGAAGTGTTGTCGGTCATCATGCTGGCAGGCGCTTTCCTCTGGCCGGTCTGGGCGCGCAGCCATGCCAAGGATGACGAGGAGCGTGAGGGCCTTGCCCAGCGCTTCGCGCGCGAATGCTTGCGCCTGTCCCTTTACGGTTCGATGCGCGCCGCGAAATTTCCCGCCATCGCCGACCGGCTGGCCCAGGACACCGCCGAATAGGCGGCAAAATATAGCTTTGCGTCTTCTTCCCTACGCCGCGGCGCTAATGGACAAGACTGTTTACGAAAACGCTTGCACGGGCATTTTCGCTTCTGCACAGACCAACTCGCAGAATCCGGCCCCCCGCGGGCCACGGCCATTG
>JBEVNC010000158.1:0-3125 GCA_040508315.1 Sphingobium sp. | reverse complement strand
AACCTGCTGCGCGTCGGTGACGTGGATCAGGGCTTCAACGCTGCCACCGACACCTACGAGAATCTGAAGGCCGCTGGCGTCATCGACCCGACCAAGGTCGTGCGCACCGCCCTCCAGAACGCAGCGTCGGTTGCTGGCCTCCTGATCACCACGGAAGTCACCATCGCCGAGCTGGCCGACGACAAGGGTTCGCCTGCTGGCATGCCCGGCGGCGGCATGGGCGGCATGGGCGGCATGGACTTCTAAGTCCTGCCTTCCATCGTTCGAGAATGGGCCGGGGGAGCAATCCTCCGGCCCTTTTCTTTTGGGACTTGGGGAAAAGCCCTCTCCCCTTCAGGGGAGAGGGTTGGGAGAGGGGAGCTGCGGCTAACATGCTAAGCGACCTCACGGTCAACGCACCTCCCCTCTCCCCCGACCCTCTCCCCTGAAGAGGAGAGGGAGACACGTCTTGCCCTCGCCGTCACCCCGTTGCACACATGGCGGTATCCACAGACTGGTTCAGGAACCGCCGCATGACCGATCTCAACCGCCGCGAAGCCATCGCCGCCGCATCTGGCGCGACATTCGCCGCGACCCTGCCCTCGCTCGCTTTTGCCGCCGACGCAGCGGGCGCAAAGCCGACGGGCACCGGCGCGCAGTGGGATCTGACCGAAATCTATCCCAGCGACGCGGCATGGGAGGCGGCGCGCAAGGCGGCGCTCGCCGCCGTACCGGGCTTCGACAAATATAAAGGCAAGCTGGGCGAGAGCGCCGCCAGCCTCAAGGCCGCTTTGCAGGCGATATCCGACATGAACCGCACGGTTATGCGCATCTACGCCTATGCCAGCCTCAAGGCCGACGAGGACCAGCGCGTGGCCGCCAATCAGGAACGGCAGGGGCAGGCGGTCGACCTGTTCACCCGGCTGGGCGAGGCGACCGCATGGATGTCCCCCGAGATCCTGACCGTGGGCAAGGACAAGATCGAGACGTTCCTGGCCGCCGATCCGGGTCTTGCCAAATTCCGCTTCGGCCTGATGGATACGCTGCGCCGCGCGCCCAACACATTGTCGGCGGAAGGCGAAGCCGTGCTGGCGGGCACCACCGCGCCGCTGGACGCGTTCAGCGAGATCAGCGGGCAGCTGACCAATGTCGATATTCCCTGGCCGACCATCACGCTGAGCACCGGCAAGTCGGTGCGGCTCGACAATCAGGGCTATGCGCTCAATCGCGACGCACCCAACCGCGCCGACCGCAAGGCTGTGTTCGACGCCACATGGAAGACCTATGGCCAATATAAGGGCAGCTTCGGCTCCAACTATGCGGGCCATCTGAAGGGCGACATGTTCTCCGCCCGCGCCCGCAAGCACAAGAGCGCGCTGGAGGCGGCGCTGGCGGGTAACAACGTGCCCGAGACCGTGTACCGGACGCTGGTGAAGGAAGCGAATGCGGGCCTGCCGCAGCTGCACCGCTATTTCGAGCTTCGCCGCAAGATGCTCAAGCTGCCCGACATGCACTATTACGACATCTATCCGCCGCTGGTGCAGCTGGGCCGCAAGTTCACGCTGGCGGACATGCGTACGCTGACACTGGAAGCTGTCGCGCCGCTGGGCAAGGACTATGTCCGCACGCTGTCGGATGCGACCGCCAAGAAATGGATGGACCCGTTCCCCCGCACCGGCAAGCGCGGCGGCGCCTATATGAACCCCGCCGCCTATGATGTGCACCCCTATCTCCTGCTCAATCTGGGTGAGGATTATGACGGGCTGAGCACCTACGCGCATGAGTGGGGCCATGCGATGCACACACTGCTGGCGCAGGTGAACCAGCCGTTCGAGACGTCCGACTATCCGATCTTCACCGCGGAGATCGCCAGCACCATTAATGAGCAGTTGCTGTGCGCCTATATGGTCGGGCGGGCGAAGACGAACCAGGAGAAGATCTTCTACCTTGGCCAGCAACTGGAGAATCTGCGCGGCACCTTCTTCCGCCAGACGATGTTCGCCGAGTTCGAACTGACCGCGCACGATCAGGCGGAGGCGGGCGAGGGCCTGTCGGGCGACCGCTTCACGGCGATCTATCTCGACCTGCTGAAGCGCTACCATGGGCCCAAGGTAGAGATCGACCCGGTCTATGCGGCGGAATGGTCGTACATCCCGCATTTTTTCAACAGCTTCTATGTCTACCAATATGCGACCTGCATCTCTGCCGCGACGTGGTTTGCGCAGGGCATATTGGCGGGCGGGCCGAAGGAGCGGGATAATTATCTCGCGGTGCTGAAGGCGGGCGGGTCGGACTATCCCGTCGACCTGCTCAAGCGTGCGGGCCTCGATATGACCAGCCCCGATCCCTACCGCGCCATCGTGACGCTGATGGGCAAGACCATCGACGAGATCGAGGCATTGCTGGCCTGACGATGGGACGCCGACCGGGGTTCAGGCGGTAAATCTTCCCTTGTGGGGCGACACTTGTTGGAGGAGCGCCGCCGGGTTCGGCGTCGGTCTGGCGGGCTTCATCGCAAACTCGCGGTCTGATGGTCTGGACTTGGAGATGACCGGGCCCTCTCATTGTCGATCAATCTCACAGGATAATAACGCAGGGACGAGACGGAAGTTTTCCTATAGGGTCGGCTAACCATCGGCCCTTTCCTCGGCTGCCCATGGCTGAGAGACGCGCAGCGCTCCCGTCAAAGAACGGAGCGCCTATGTCGACCGATCCAGTCTTGCTGCCCATGTTGGAAAAGCTTCGGCTTTGGTTGCCTTTCAACGAGAGGGACGAAGCCGCGTTGCTTGCGCTGCCTTATAGCGTCCGGACCTTGCGGGCGCTGGATTATATCGTGCGCGAAAATGACGCGCCCACGCATTGCTGCCTGGTGCTGTCGGGCTATGCGATCCGCCACAAGGTCGCGGGCAATGGCGGACGGCAGATATTCTCGATCCATATGAAGGGCGACGTGGTCGACCTCCATAATTCGATCCTGCGTCGCGCCGACCATAATGTGCAGGCATTGATCGCATGCGAAGTCGCGATGATCCCCGCGCAGGCGATCCGCGATATTGCCGCCGCCCATTCGCAGGTCGGCCAGGCCATGTGGTATGAAACGCTGGTGGACGCCGCGATCTTCCGGGAATGGACGCTCAATGTCGGAC
>JBEVNC010000142.1:0-7637 GCA_040508315.1 Sphingobium sp. | reverse complement strand
TCGGGACGCTCGAAGCCACCCGACAGGGCAACGACGCGCAGCACCTTGGGATGGTCGACCAACGGGTCGAACAGGCCGGGCACGACAGGCAGGCTGAGCTTGAGCATGACCTGCTCGCCCTCGGGCAGCGCATCGAGTTCCTTGAGCAGTTCGGCGAGCAGGATCTTGTCCGCTTCCGCACGCTCGGGGCTCTTGATGTTCACTTCCGGTTCGATCATCGGCATCATGCCGTGCGACAGCACCTGCTTGCCGATCTCGAACTGCTGCTTGACGACGGCGGCAATGCCCTCCGCATTGGCGAGGTTCACGACCGAACGCTCCTTGGTGCCGAACACGCCCAGCGCCTTCGACTTGACCAGCAGCGCGTCGAGGTCGGGCATCGGCTTCATCAGCTGAACGCCGTTCGCCTCGTCCTCCAGGCCCTTGTCGATCTTGATGAAGGGCACGACGCCGCGCTCGATCAGCACGGCCGGAACGGGCTTGCCGTCGATGCTGCCGTCCATGGTGCGTTCGAACAGGATCGCGCCGAGGACCTTCTCGCCGCTGAACGAAGGCGCGGTGATGATGCGCGAGCGCATCTGGTGAATAAGGCCGAACATCTCCTCATCATTGCTGAACGCGTCAGCTTCGATGCCGTAGCCCTTGAGCGCCTTGGGCGTCGAACCGCCGCTCTGGTCGAGGGCTGCAATGAAGCCGTCGCCACCGGCAATCTTCTCGCGCATATCGAACGTCATGTGTTTTGGTCTCCCATTGTCCTGAAAGTTGCCATTATTTCGATGTCTGATAGTCGCGGCCCGCGTGGTCCGTCATGCGCCCGCCGGTCCCGAACGGCCGGAATGGCCCTTGGGTGGCGGTGATATTGCGCATCGGTCGCCCCTTCTTGTTGCAGTGCGAAATAACAGTATCGGCGCCTAGCGCGTTCTAGGGACAGTCTCAACCATGTTATCCAGTAGCATGGGGTTTCGGTCCAATTAACTGACGTCTCGCACCCAGCCGGCGATTATCCCGCAGGTGCGTAGGCCCGGCGGCCCATGACGGCGAAGAGGATAGCGCCGGCCGCCAGGACAGCTAGGGCGCCCAGCGGCGCGGAGGGGCCGAACGCCCTGAATACCGGCTCCAGCGAGAGTTGCGCGACCAGCGGCCCCGCATAGAGGGCACCGCGCACGAAACCGATCACCCGCGCCCTGTCCGCGGGCAATGCGGTGGCCGCCGCGGCGGCAAAGACATTGGGGTGGACGAAACCTCCTCCGAAACCGAACAGGATCATTCCCATCATAGCGCCCGCATAATCGCGCATCAGGACGATGACGAGCAGGCCGATGCACATCAGCACGAAGCCGATGACGAACATCATCATCACCGACAGACGTTTGCGCAGCCAGCCATAGGCGAACGCGAGAACCGCGGTGGCGATGGCGGTAGCGACGACCAGTCCGGCGATCCTGTCGGGCGTCCCCTCCCCGAACCCCAGAAGATGGAAGGGCAGGAAGATCATCACCGTCGGTCCGACCATGCCGCAAAGCAGGGAGAAGAGGACGAGCCCCAATGGCACAGGCTTTTTCAGCACGCTGCCATCGGCCTTCATGGCAACAGGTTCGGGCGACGATCCGCCGCGCATGAACAGGGCCAGCATGACCATCATCGGCACGGCGATGAGGTAGAGCAGAAAGACGTGGCGCCAGTCGATCTTCGCCAGTGCGCCCACCGCGACGATCAGCACGAACATGCCCGCCGTGCCTGACACGATATAGAAACCCAGCCAGCGGTCGCGAATACCGGGCGCGATCTTGGTGGTGATGATCGCGGCGACGAGGACACCCCAGCCAGCGGTGACGACGCCCAGGATCATGCGGCTGGCAACCAGCGCATAGATATTGTCGAGGAAGAATCCCGCCGCGCCCGAAACCGCGTAGATGCCCAGGCACAGGAACAGCAGCGGCCGCTGCCCCATGCGCGCGGCCAGAAGACCGGCCCCGAGCGAGCCGACGATCATCATGAAGCTGAGGCTCGACATCATCAGCCGCACGAGCGCATCGGCGCCCGGCTGAGACGAGAAATGTGCGCTGATTTCGGGGAGGACAGGCGTGAGGCCCGCCTGGGCGAGGCCGCTGAGCGGTGCGATCAGGCAGAGACAGATGCGGCCCAGCAGGCTGAGATAGTCGCCCTCGGCCGCGGCTTCTCCCGCCTTGCTTTCGACGCCGTGCATACCGCTCTCCCATGGTCGCGGCGCTGTTCGCGGCGGTTCGGCGGGAGGGTTATGCAGATAGTGGCGGCGATCAAGCCTTATGTGACCGGGCGAGACCCTTTGTCGGTCCCGCCCCGGCCATCGCTATGAGGTCAGGCCATCAACGCCTTCACGCCCGGCAATTCCTTACCTTCCATCCACTCGAGGAAGGCGCCGCCCGCCGTCGAGATGAAGGTGAAGTCGTCGGACACGCCCGCCTGGTTGAGTGCAGCCACCGTGTCGCCGCCGCCAGCGACGGAGACGAGCGCGCCTTCCTTGGTGAGGGCGGCCGCCGTCCTGGCGAGGCTGACCGTCGCCATGTCGAAGGGCGGAATCTCGAACGCACCCATCGGACCGTTCCAGACCAGCGTCTTGCAGGTCTTGAGCACGTCGCCCAGCGCCTCGACAGCGGCCGGGCCGACATCCAGGATCATCTCGTCGGCCGCGACTTCGTGGACGTTGACGATGCGCAAGGAGGCCGGATTGGCGGCGAATTCCTTCGCGACCTGCACGTCATAAGGCAGGTGAATGGTGCAACCGGCCTTGTCGGCCGCATCGAGGATGGACCGGGCCGTGTCGGCAAGGTCATGCTCGCACAGCGACTTGCCCACATCCACGCCGCGTGCGGCAAGGAAGGTGTTGGCCATGCCGCCGCCGATGATCAGATGATCGACGAGGGTGCACAAATGGGTCAGCACGTCGAGCTTGCTGGACACCTTCGCGCCGCCGACGACGGCCGCGACGGGCTTGACCGGCGTGCCGAGCGCGACGTCCAGTGCGTCGAGTTCCTTTTCCATGGACCGGCCGGCGAAGGCGGGCAGCTTGTGGGCGAGGCCCTCGGTCGAGGCGTGCGCGCGATGCGCGGCGGAGAAGGCGTCGTTGACGTAGAAATCGCCATTGGCGGCGATGGCGTCGACCAGCGCGGGGTCGTTCTTTTCCTCGCCCGCATAGAAGCGCGTATTTTCGAGGATGGCGATATCACCACCGCGCATGACGGCGATGCCGCCCTTGGCCACCTCACCCGCACAGTCGGAAATGAACTGCACCTGGCGGCCGAGCACCTTGGCCAGCGCCTGGCTGACGAGGGAGAGCGACATGTCGGGCGACTTCTGACCCTTGGGGCGGCCGAAATGGGCGAGCACGCACACCTTGGCGCCGCGGTCGGCCAGTTCGAGGATCGTGGGTGCAGCGGCGCGCAGGCGCGTGTCGTCGCTGACCGCGCCATCCTGCATCGGCACGTTCAAATCCTCGCGCACCAACACGACCTTGCCGGTGATGTCCCCCATATCGTCGAGTGTCTTGAACGGCTTCGTCATGGTCGCTCCCTGTTAGGATAAACTTCCCCCCTCCCGTTTAGGGGAGGGGCCGGGGGTGGGCCCGCGCTACAATCGATAGCAACAGCGACCTCGCGGTCGCTCGCCCACCCCTGACCCCTCCCGTTCCCGGGAAGGGGATAGAAAGAAGAAAAACCCCGCCGGTACTATCCGGCGGGGCCTGTCAGATCAGAGGAACTTCGCCACGACGCCCGAGGTGTCGATCATGCGGTTCGAGAAGCCCCATTCATTATCGTACCAGCTCAGCACGCGAACCAGCGTACCGTCGATCACGGCCGTCTCCAAGCTGTCGACGGTCGAGCTGCGCGGATCGCCATTATAGTCGATGGAGACCAGCGGCTCATCCGAATAACCCAGAACGCCCTTGAGCGGACCGCTCTCCGACGCCGCCTTCAGCAGGCCGTTGACCTCCTCCACGGTGGTCGCGCGCTTGGCATCGAACTTGAGGTCGACGACCGAGACGTTCGGGGTCGGCACGCGAACCGACGAGCCGTCGAGACGGCCCTTCAATTCCGGCAGAACCTCGCCCACAGCGCGGGCAGCGCCCGTGGTGGTCGGGATCATCGACAGGGCAGCGGCGCGGGCGCGGCGCATGTCCTTGTGGATCTGGTCCAGCGTGTTCTGATCGTTGGTGTAGCTGTGGATCGTGGTCATGAAGCCGCGCTCGATACCGATGGCATCGTTCAGCACCTTCGCCAGCGGCGCGAGACAGTTGGTCGTGCAGCTCGCGTTCGAGATCACGATGTCGTCGGCGGTCAGCGTCTCATGGTTCACGCCGAACACGACCGTCTTGTCGACGCCGGTGGCGGGAGCAGAGATGACGACGCGCTTGGCGCCCGCGGTCAGATGCGCGCTGGCCTTTGCCTTGTCGGCAAAGATACCGGTGCACTCGAGAGCGATGTCGACGCCCAGAGCGGCATGCGGCAGGTTCGCGGGATCGCGCTCTGCCGTAACCTTGATCTTCTTGCCGTCGATGACGAGGAAGTCGCCGTCGACAGAGACTTCGCCCTTCCAGTTGCCATGGACCGAATCGCGCTTGAACAGGAGCGCGTTGGACTTGGCATCGCCAAGGTCGTTGATCGCAACCAGCTCCAGATCATGGTCGGTGCGCGACAGGATGGCGCGTGCGACGAGGCGGCCGATACGCCCGAAACCGTTGATTGCAACCTTGACTGCCATGGACGTGTTCCTCCTTCAGTGATTTTGCAGCGCCGTCAGGATCTGCGGCGCTATCTTGGCGGCCGTGAGGCCGAAATGATCGTAAAGTGCGTCGATGGGGGCCGACGCACCGAAGCTGTCAATGCCGAACCGAAGTCCGGCAATTCCAGTGATAGCCTCCCACCCGAATGTCGTTCCTGCCTCTATCGACACCCGCAGGGCATCATGGCCCAGCAGTGCGTCGCGATAGGCCGCATCCTGCGCCATGAAACGGGACCATGACGGCATGGAGACGACATCCACTCCGATACCGTCTGCTTCCAGCATGTCACGAACTTTTACCGCTATTTCGACTTCCGATCCGGTGGCGACAATCACGACCTTGCGGTCGGCGGTCGCGGGACGGAGCAGATAGGCGCCCTTCGCGCTCAGATTGTCGCCGCTGTCGCGCAGCTGGGGCAGGTTCTGGCGGCTCAGCGCAAGCACCGATGGCGTGGACGCGTTACGCAGCGCCAGCAGCCAGCATTCCGCTGTCTCGATGATGTCGGCCGGACGAAAAACCTCCAGATTCGGGATCAGGCGCAGGCTCTGGACATGTTCGACCGGCTGATGGGTGGGGCCATCCTCGCCCAGACCGATGCTGTCATGCGTCATCACATAGACGACGCGCGCGCGCTGGAGCGCCGACATGCGGATGGCGTTGCGGCAATAGTCGGAGAAGACCAGGAAAGTGCCACCATAAGGAATGACACCGCCATGGAGCGCCATGCCGTTCATCGCGGCGGCCATGGCGAACTCGCGAATGCCATAATGGACATAGCGGCCCGAATAATCGTCCTTCGTGATCGACAGGGTCGACTTGGTCTTGGTGTTGTTGGACGGCGTGAGGTCGGCCGAACCGCCGACCAGTTCGGGCACGAGTGCGGTCAGCGTTTCCAGCGCGATCTCGCTCGCCTTGCGCGTCGCGACCTTTTGCGGGTTGGACAGGATGGCGCGGAATGTCTCTTCGGCCTGGGCAAGATCGGGCAGTTCGCCAGCCATGCGGCGCGCGAACTCGGCGCCCTGCGGAGCCGCATCGAAACGGGCCTGCCATTCGGCATGGGCAGCCTTGCCGCGCGCGCCAAAGCTGCGCCATTCCGCCACCACATCGTCGGGCAGCTCGAACGGCTCATGCTCCCAGCCGAAGCCGAGACGCGCGGCCGCGATCTCCTCCGCGCCCAACGGCGAACCATGGATGCCATGACCGCCCTGCTTGGTCGGAGCGCCCTTGCCGATGATGGTGCGGCAAGCGATCAACGACGGGCGGTCGTCGGCCAGCGCCTCGTCCATCGCGCGGCGGATATCGGCGAAGTCATGGCCGTCGCAGGCAGACACATGCCAACCGGTCGCGGCGTAGCGCGCGAGAATGTCTTCACTGGTCGATAGCGACGCATCGCCATCGATGGTGATGCGGTTATCGTCCCACAGCACGTTGAGGCGGCCGAGGCCGAGATGCCCCGCAAGACCGATAGCCTCATGATTGATGCCTTCCATCAGGCAGCCGTCGCCCGCAATCACCCAGGTCCGGTGATCGACCAGATCGCTGCCGAAGGTCGCATTCAAATGCCGCTCCGCCAGCGCGAGGCCGACCGCCATCGCAACGCCCTGACCCAGCGGGCCGGTCGTGACCTCGACTCCCGCCAGCTCGAAATTCTCCGGATGCCCGGCGCAGGGGCTGCCCAGCTGCCGGAAATTGCGGATGTCGTCCATCGTCGGCCGCGCATAGCCGGTCAGGTGAAGCAGCGAGTAGATCAGCATCGAGCCATGGCCCGCCGACAGCACGAAGCGGTCGCGGTCGGCCCAGCGCGGTGCGGCCGGATCATATTTCAGCACATCGCGGAACAGCACGGTGGCGACATCGGCCATGCCCATCGGCATGCCCGGATGCCCGCTGTTCGCGGCCTGTACCGCGTCCATCGACAGAACACGGATTGCAGAAGACAGTGCGTTGTCGGAAATCGTCATTATGATCTGGCCTGTAGATGCCGAAATATATTCAGACTGGTGAGGGGATGATTCGCGCGCGCCCCGTTTGTCGCCCAAATAGCGCATCGTCAACCGCAGCGGACATGGGGCCAGCATTGCTTTTTGCATTGCGCCATCGCCGTGATAAGGGTCGCTCATGACGAGCGACCGCATGAAACAGGCCATGGGCCGGATCGAAAGAGCGATCAGCCGCCTGGAAACGACCGTAGAGAGAATCAGCGACCATTCTGCGGCGCAGGAGGGTGAGATCACGCGCCTGAACGCGGAGATCAGGGATGCCGAGCGGCGCCATGCCGACCTGTCGCAGATCGCGGCGGCGCAGGGCGATCCCGATGCCCTCCCTCCCCTCTCCCACGACAAGGCGCTGGCGGCGCTGCGTTCGCTGGATGCGCTGATCGAGGATCTGCAAAGGGCACGCCGCGATGGCTGAAGTGAGCATCCAGATCGCCGGGCGCGCCTATGCGCTCACCTGCCGCGACGGCGACGAGCCGCGCCTGCACGAACTGGCCAGGTCCATCGCCATGCGCGTGGACAAGGCGAAGCTGGCGACGCCCGGACTGACCGAGGTGCGGCAATTGCTGTTCGCGGCGCTGCTGCTGGCGGACGAACTGTCCGACGCGCAGGCCGACCTCAAGGCGCGCGTCGTGCCGAATCCGGTGGCGGACGATGGCGAGGCCGCGCAATTGCTCGAGGGACTGGCCGAACGGCTCGAAGCCATTGGCGAGACCCTTGCGGGGAGCGTCACCACCCCCTAGATGTGAATGCGACGGGTACTGCCCGGTGCGCGCATTAGCGAACATCCCTGAGGCGATAATCACATCCTAGGGGGCTGTCTCTGGTCGGATTCCGGTCCGTGCTACATGGTCCCCACCTGACGTTGAGGCGTCAGAGGATAT
>JBEVNC010000132.1:0-6001 GCA_040508315.1 Sphingobium sp. | reverse complement strand
GTGGCACGCCGAGACGGTCACGCCGGTCTTCGGCCGGCTGCTTCTCACGGGCGGGCGCGCGGCCGGCGATGCGGAGATCATGGTCGGCCATGAAGTGGCGCAGACCGACGGCGCGGGCCATTTCCTGATCCAGATCGGCGCGGAACGGCGGTTGACGGCGCATCTGCCCGGCGGTGCCACCTGCGCCGCCATGATCGGCGAGGTGACGTCGCCGGCCGGCGGCTATGCCGCGATCGGCGACGTTTTCTGCACCCCCACCACGGCGGGGACGATGGAGTTCGTGGCTGCCGCGAAGACGAAGGGACAAGCAAGATGAACTGGCATGACGTTCGGGTGGCGGCGTTCGCGACGCTGGCGCTGCTCGGGGCGGGATCGTCGTACCCGGCCGGGGCAGCGCTCGAAATGAGTAAGGTGATCGTCGATATCGCCGCAGATGCGCCGCCGCGCGACGATATCGAGATTTTCAATTCCGGGGACGAACGGCTTTACGTCGCCGTGCAGCCCGCCGAGATGATCGAGCCGGGCATGCCCGGAGAGCGTCGGGTGGAATCGGTCGATCCGGCGGTGACGGGCCTGTTGACGACACCGCAAAAGCTGGTGCTCGAACCGGGGCAGCGGCGCCTCGTCCGCGTGGCGATGGTGGCACCGCGCGGCACGCGCGAACGGGTGTACCGGCTGATGATAAAGCCGGTCGCCGGTGATGTGACCGCCGCCAGGACATCGCTGAAGGTGTTCGTCGGCTATGACGCATTGATCCTCGTCCGGCCTACGACGAACACCGGCGCGCTGACGGCGGTGCGCACCGGGCGGCAGGTGACGTTTCACAATGGCACGAACAGTAGCGTGGAACTGGCGGAGGGCACGCAGTGCGGACCGGACGCGGCCGCCTGCGTGAAACTGCCCTCCAAGCGCCTCTATGCGGGGGCGGACTGGACGATCCCGCTCGAGCGGGCGGCGCCGGTCCGCTACGAGGTGCTCGGCGTGCGGAACGCGACGCGTATTATCGAGACGAACTGAGGTTCGGCACCATCGAACGAACGTGCCGGGTCAGAACGGCAAGCGAAGATTTTCAAATGCCCAAACAATGCGCCAGAATGATTAGTGCAGGTGACACATATTACTAATTGTTACGACTTGTAAAACGTAGATGCGACAGAAGTGATAATAGGAGAAAGGTGGTGGTCTTGCTAGTGGAGTCGTGTCGTGGCATTGAAACAATCGTCTGACCAAATAGCTCCGCAGGTAGGGGGCGTCGTCCCAAGCCGAACCGGCGGTATCTGCGATCGGCGCGATGGCATCCGGCATCAGGTGCTGATCCCCGCCAGCGTGTGGGGCGGGGGCCGGAACTGGACAGCCAGCATCCACAATTTCTCCACGCGCGGGATGACGTTGAAGACCGAGTGGCCCGATACGGCCGTCGGCATGGCGATCGTCGTTTCCAGCCATCTCTTCGGCGACATAACCGGCATGATCCGCTGGCGGCGCGGGGCCTCCATTGGCATCCACCTGCTCAACGCATTGTCGATCGATCAGGTCGCGATGGCGCGGACGGCCACCCCGTCGGCGTCGGCCCACCAACCCCGTGCGGGGCGGGCGCGGCTGCGGTTGCAGGCGGTAGCGATCCGGCAGGAGCGGCGCCGGCGGGTGGAGGTCTGCAACATCTCGGTAGGCGGGGCCATGATCAGCACGAGCATGCCGTATCCGCCAGGCCAAGCCTTGATAATCGAGCTGCCGGGCCTGCCGGCGCTCGCCGGCCAGGTTCGGTGGAACCGCGGCGGCCGGTGCGGGCTGCAATGGAACAGGGCGCTGCCCGTGGCGACCGCCCGCACCCTGGCGCAGTGCGAGAAGCTGCCGGATATCTGGCTTGAGGAGGTCCTCTCGCATCACGGGGCAGCCCCCGCGCCGCCGGCGATCAGCGATGACGGGGCGCCCCCGATCCAATCGCGGCGCCTGCCCGCCGGCACCACGGCTGCCGGCGTGGCGATCGCCTCGTCGATTTTCGATCCCCGCAGCAGCGTGACCGGCATCGGCGGTCCTCGGCATAATCTGGCTCACCGATGACGGCGCGCGCCGATCCGCATCTCTTCGCCGCCGGCGGCGGCCCGCAAATAGGGTGTGATATGACGAACGACACTGAAGCGCCGTTGGTTTCCCCCACGGTCGATACGGGTTGGGCCGCGCACGCCCGCAGGCTGATGGAGGAAGCGCTGATGTTGCTGGATTTCGGCGAGCAGCATGAGGCGGCCTGCCACCTGCAACTGTCGATCGAACTGCTCGAGGATCATGGCCTTTACCGGCCATGATCGGCGGCCCCTGCCATTAGCCGGATGACCGCGACGCGATGGCGCGACTGGCCGCACGCATCGGGACGGGGGCGGCGGACTCGTCGTGCCGGACGGCGGCAAAGCGGACCCCGACGACGCGGCTCCGTGCGGCAGAACGCAGATTTTGTGACGAACCGGATGGGATCGCAAGTTGACCACCCGGCGCCGCGGCGTCAGCGGCGATCGCGCCGCCCGCGACCGCTCGCTGTTCCGATGGCCGGGTCCTCCCGATCATCCTCCGCTAACGCGTCGGTTCTGCGATTCAGGCACCAATTCGCGAACGGCGGCGACAGCTCACACAAGATGCACAACACATATGGATAAAGTGCAAACCGCGCTATAAATCGTACCGAAAGACTCCGGTTGGAATGATTAACCCATAGAACATGTCTTTGTGATCCGGCCGGGTCAATAGCATATATTAAATTTTTTCCGAACCTATATCATTTTGTTACGATGCGACTGATAGAAAATGTCATGTGCAACCCGTATAAGGTTCCCACGTTGGGACTTGCAGCGTCGTTCAGCCGGAGGGGGCCGGTATGGAGTCTGAAATAGAAGTCACGGTTATCGATGATGATGGAGATTTGCGGACTGTAATTGTTCGTTACCTTGAACGTGCCGGAATGACAGTATCGTCATACGGAGACACTGGAGGCGTAGAAGAAGTTTTACAGCGCGAAACCCCTCAGATCATAATCCTGGACATTAATCTTCCGGGTGAAAATGGCTTTATTGCAGCGGCCCGTCTCCGCGCGCGCTCGTCGATCGGTATCGTAATGGTAACGGCCCGGATCACTCACGAGGATCGCCTGCTGGGTCTTTCCATGGGTGTCGATCACTATCTCACCAAGCCAGTGGACCTGCGCGAACTGGAAAGCGTCATTCGCAACCTCGCACGGCGGCTCCACCCCGCACCGGGAGCGGTGGCGAGTCACGCGGCCGCGGCTGGGGAGGTGCCGGGCGGAATGACGTGGACCCTCGACATGACAAGCTGGACGCTCGGTGCGCCGAACGGGGCAACCATAGAGCTGTCGTCAGCTGAATATCAGCTGTTGCTGCCGTTGCTGGCCAAGCCGGGAGAGGCAGCCTCCCGCGACGTCATCAATGCCCGCTTGGGCAAACCTCGCCTTCCCGCCGACAATCGGAGCTTGGATGTCCTTGTTTCGCGCGTAAGGCGCAAGATCGAGACAAGCACCGGCATCGCGCTTCCGCTGCGGTCCGCGCGCGGATCGGGCTATGTCTTCGCCGGTGCCGCGCGCATCGAAGGCGGCGCGATCGGCTAGTCATGATCATGGTCACATCGAATATGCCGGGCGGCATCGCGGCGGCCAGCGCAGTTTGCGGGGCCCGCGCGCTATCGGGCCTGTGGTCTGCGGCCGGAACGGCGCGCCGAAAGGGTCTTCGCTTGGATGGGCATCACGCGGTGTGCGGGAAAATGCATTGCATTGCCTCGCTCAGGATTCGCTTTTTCGTATCGGGCGGGCCGGCCGATCAGCCGCTGACCGACGCATAATAGAGCGTGCGAATCTCCTTCGCCAGCGTGATGGGGTTGAACGGCTTAGTCAGCACGCCGATCGCGCCGCCCCCTGCCAAGTCCATCAATTCCCGGCTTTGCGCCCGTGCCGTGAAGAAGATGACCGGCACCCTGCCGGTGGGCAATTCGGCAATCCGGCGGAGCGTCTCCGGGCCATCCAGATCGGGCATCATCACGTCAAGCAACACCACGTCGGGCTTGAACTCGCCGGACGCGAGAAGGCTCAAGGCATCCGCGCCGCTGCTGGCCGACCGGACGGTCATATGCGTATCGAGGCGGAGAGCACGGACTACGACAGATACGAGGTCGGGTTCATCGTCCACGTACAGCAGTTTCAAGTTCCGATCGTTGGTCATTCGGCACTCTTCCAAAGCTTCGAACCATAGAACGATCAAGACGGCAGCATGTTGATCCATGTTGATCATTGCTGGAAAAAATTTTGCGCGGGAGATTCATCCTGGTTCGAAACGGTTGATTCGTGACCGTCCCCAACTCTCCATCCCGACGCTCCAGAAAGGCTATGTCCCCAGCAACCCGCCCGCCGGCCGAGAAGGGCGTAGGCCATCTGATCCGCAACAAGGTGGGCATAATCGTCGGTTGCGTCGATTTGCTCGGCCTGACGGAGGACAGCCTCTCGACGGAGGGAGCTGCCGATCTTGCCCGGATGCGCCGGGCGGCGCAGGATATACTGGAGGCGGTTGCGGAGCTGGAATGATCCATTGGTCGTTATGTCGGCGGATCGCACTTCGTCTGAGACCGGACATCGCGCGACCGATCGGCCGGCAGCTCCACGGTGAAGATGGAGCCCCCTTCGGGATTCGGGGCGAAGCGCAGCTTGCCATCCAGACGGCCGACAATCTCGCGACAGATAGCGAGGCCGAGGCCTGTTCCGCTGACCCGGCGGCTGCTCGATCCGTCGGCCTGCGCGAATTTCTCGTAAAGACGACTGCGGAACTTCTCCGGGATACCGGGGCCGTTATCCAGCACATTCACCTTGTGATAGATCGGGCCCGCCTGGATCTGGATACGGATCGTGCCGTCGCGCGGTGAGAATTTGATCGCGTTCGAAAGCAGGTTATTGAAAACCTGCAACGCCCGGTTGCCATCGACGCAAACATGGTCGTCGCCCGTATCGACGGCAGAGTCGATCCGGATGCCATGCTCGTCGGCAAAAGGACGTATGTCGTCGATCGCGGTCTGGACGATGACGCCCAGCGAATGGGTTTTGAGGTCGAAATGCAGCTTGCCGGACTCGATCCTCTCGATGTCCAGCAGATCGTTGATGAGCACTATCAAGCGCTTGGTGTTGTTGAGCGCCACGCCCACCATCTCCGCTGTATCGTCGCTCAGCGGCCCGGTATAGCCCGCCTCCACGAGCCCCAGCGCGCCGGCGATGGAGCTTAACGGGGTGCGCAGTTCGTGGCTGACGGTCGCCACGAAATCCGATTTCATCCGCTCCAGGCGAAGCGTCTCGTCGACACCGGTGATGACGACGAACCAACCGGCTACCGTGCCGTACAGAGGGACCGCGGTTATCTCGATCTCGAACTTCGTGCCGTCGGGGCGCTGTCCGGCGAGCCTTTTGACGTAATGCGGATGGCCGGAGATGTCGGGCCGCGAGGCCATTTCCTCGAACGTGTGGCGGCCATCGCTGATGAACCGTTCGATGGGCTGACCGATCATCGTGTCGCACGGCATGGCGAATATCGCCGCAAGAGGCTTCCCCACAGCCGTAACGTGAAGTGACGTGTCAAGAAACAGCGAACTGCCCAACGCCGATTTCATCACCGCCCGATGCCGCGCCAGTTCCAGCCGCCAACCCGCCATGGCCCGCAAGCCCGCCAATCCCGCTCCCAACACAATCATGGACGCGATACCGGAAATACCAAATTCCCTGCGCGCGCGATTTGCCATCGGATCGTTTGCCCCTTGGATTTCCAGTTCGGCGGTCACGGCTGTCCCCCGTCTCGCCAAGGCATTTACATCAATACCCCAAAGTACAGCGAGGTTCCGGTTTATCACGCCACCGCAAAGATGGCCGACAGGCAGCCAAAGAGCCTTTTGCGTCAGCGAGAGCGTGGCTGAGCGGCGTAGCGCGCGACCAGCTCGGAAGCGCAAGGCGAGCCGCCGCATGGTTGGC
>JBEVNC010000114.1:0-12878 GCA_040508315.1 Sphingobium sp. | reverse complement strand
CAGCATCCTCGATTTCCAGACCTGGGCTCAGGCGCGGGGCGACCTGGTGATGGAGTTTTTCTATCGGGACATGCGGCGCAAGACCGGTCTGCTCATGGATGCTGACGGCAAGCCGGAAGGCGGCGAATGGAATTTCGACAAGGACAACCGAGCGCCGCCCAAGCGTGGCCTTAACTATCCCGAGCCCATGCATTTCCAGCCGGATGCAATGACACAGCAGGTGCTGACGCTGGTCGAAGACCGCTTCTCCGGACATTTCGGGCGGCTGGAGAAATTCAGCCTGCCCGTAACGGCGGAGCATGCACGACGGGCGCTCGCGCATTTCGTCGAAACCACACTTCCCGATTTCGGCACATATCAGGACGTGATGGTGACGGGTCAGGACTGGCTCTATCATAGCTGGCTCAGTCCTGCGCTCAACCTTGGCCTCCTGACACCGCTCGAGGTGGCTCAGGCAGCCGCCGACGCCTATGCGGCGGGCCATGTGCCCTTGAATGCGGCCGAAGGCTTCATTCGCCAGATCATAGGCTGGCGCGAATATGTACGCGGATATTATTGGCTGGAGATGCCGCAGGTCGGCGATGCCAACGCCCTCGAAGCGACACGTCCGCTGCCGGAATTCTACTGGACGGGCGAGACCGACATGCTCTGCCTGTCCGAGGCTATCCGCAACACGCGGGACAATGCCTATGCCCATCATATTCAAAGGCTGATGGTGCTAGGCAATTTCGCCATGCTGGCCGGGGTTCGCCCACAGGACGTCGCGGACTGGTTTCTGGTCGTATATGCCGACGCCTATGAATGGGTCGAATTGCCGAACGTCATCGGCATGAGCCAGCATGCCGACGGGGGGCGTCTGGCGACCAAGCCCTATGCGGGCGGCGGCGCCTATATCAACCGGATGTCCGATCACTGCGGCAAGTGTCACTATGACGTGAAAAAGAAAACCGGGCCGGACGCTTGTCCATTCAACGCGCTATACTGGGATTTCCTAGCACGGCACGAGCGTCGCTTCCGCAAGAACCGCAGAATGGTGCAGATGTACGCAAACTGGGATCGCATGAAACCGGAGATCAGGGATGCCTATCGCGCCAGCGCGGCGACCTTTTTGAATACGCTTGAGCCTGCTGCCAGAGGCTGGGCACGATAGGATCACCGGTCAGACATTAGCTGTGCCCGCCATGCCAGGCCCGTCCGGACCCGGACGCACTTGGTGCGCGTTGACGCTTGTCATAGGAAGGCAGGATCGCTGCCTGGCAATGTGGAGGAAGTGATGGCCAATGGCTGGGCGCCCGACAGCGCCGTTCAAGATCAGATCGAGGACAGCATCAAGGACGCAATCGCATCGGCACGAGCTCGCATGCCGGTCGGCGAAGCGCGCGAGGATTGCGAAGTCTGCGGCGAGCCGATCCCGGAGCGTCGCCGGGAGGCGATTGCGGGCGTCAGGACATGCGTGTCATGCCAGTCCGAGCGTGACAGCCGGCCACAATTTGGCGGCATCAACCGCCGAGGGAGCAAGGACAGCCAGTTGCGGTGAGCGCGGCGTCGCCTGCCCATCGGGCCGTCGCCCGTCGCGCGCCTGCCCATCCTGTAACGCCCGACGGCCGCTATTTCGTGGTCCGGGGTCGGCTCTGGCGCATGAGCAATCCCGCCTTACCCGCGGAACTGCGCGACAGGCTGGTCAAGCAGTTGATGGACGCCAGGCGGGGCGTGGCCGCGGCGCGGCGTGCCGGAGACGAAATGGCGGAAGCAGCCGCCCACGAGGCTGTGGATATTGCCAAGCATGCCCTCGGCGAACGAGGTCCAGTGTGGTGGTCCGATGGTGCGCCGGATCTCAACCGCCATATGGCCCGCACGACGCCCTACGCCGACTGGTTCGCGGCTTTGGACTGACGGGGCCTGCGCCTCGGGCCGGGAGTCACCGCCGTCATGCAGCCTTGCCATGCACTGCCCGATAAAGCGCGGGCAGTACCAGCAAGGTGAGCAGGGTAGACGACAGGATACCGCCGATCACCACGGTCGCCAGCGGTCGCTGCACCTCTGCCCCCGCCCCCACGTTGAACGCCATCGGTACGAAGCCCAAGCTGGCCACCAGCGCGGTCATCAGCACCGGGCGAAGGCGGGTCAGCGCTCCGCCCCGGATCGCCTCGTCCAGACCAACGCCTTCGGCCCGCGACTGCCGAATGAAGCTTAACATCACCACGCCGTTCAGCACCGCGACGCCCGACAGGGCGATGAATCCCACCCCGGCCGAGATCGACAGGGGCAAACCGCGCAGCAGGAGCGCCGCCACGCCGCCGGTCAGCGCCAGCGGCACGCCGGAGAACACGATGGCGGCATCCCGTACCGACTGGAACAGCCAGTAGAGAAGCCCGAGGATCAGCAGTAACGCCGCCGGAACGACGAGCCGCAGCCGTTCCGCTGCCGAGATCAGTTGCTCGAACGTGCCGCCATAGCTGATCCAATAGCCGGGCGGCAGCTGGACGCCGCCCCCCACCTTCTCGCGCAGTTCCGTGACGAACGATCCCAGATCGCGTCCCCGGACATTGGCGGTGATGACCACGCGGCGCTTGCCGTCCTCGCGGCTGATCTGGTTGGGACCGATCACCACATCGACGTCGGCCACGTCGACCAGAGGCGCGAAACCGCGAACCCCCTCGCCATCCTGCGGCAGGGGAATGCGGAGCCGGCCGATATCGTCCGCCCTGCGCCTGATATCGTCCGGCAGCCGGACGATGATCGGGAATCGCCGGTCGCCCTCGAATATCTGTCCTGCCTGCTGACCGCCGATGGAAATGGCCACCACCTGCTGGATATCCGCGACGTTGAGGCCGAGCCGCGCGAGCGCGGCCCTGTCCGGCGTGATCTGAAGGACGGGCAGCCCCGTGACCTGCTCGACACTCACGTCGGCCGCCCCGTCGACCCCGTTCATCACCGTCTCGACCGACTTGCCGATGGCGTGGAGCTGATCGATGTCATCGCCGAACACCTTCACCGCGACGTCCGCCCTGACACCGGACAGCAGTTCGTTGAAACGCATCTGGATGGGCTGGGTGAACTCATAATTATTGCCGGGGACCAGTGCGACGGCCTCCTGCATCTCATGGACCAGTTCGGCCTTGGACTTGCGCGGGTCGGGCCAGTACGCGCGCTCCTTGAGCATGATGAACGTATCTGCGACCGATGGCGGCATCGGGTCGGTGGCGACTTCCGACGTGCCGATCTTCGCCAATACCCGGTCCACCTCCGGAAAGCGTTTCAGCCGGGCTTCCAGGACCTTTTGCATGCCCACCGCCTGAGTCAGGCTGGTTCCGGGAATACGCAGCGCATGCAAGGCGATATCACCCTCATCGAGGTTGGGAATGAACTCCGATCCCATGCGCGTCGTGGCGAAGCCTGCCAGCGCGAACAGGCCGATGGCGACGCCGATCACCAGCTTGCGCCGGGCCAGCGCGAAATCGAGCGCCGGGCCATACCATCCCCGCACCGCGACCATTATCCGGCTCTCCTTCTCCTCCACCTTGCCCGTCACGAACAGGGCAATGGCCGCCGGGACGAGGGTCAGCGACAGGATCAGCGCGCCGGCCAGCGCCATGACGACCGTAATCGCCATCGGGTGGAACATCTTGCCCTCCACCCCGGTCAGCGCGAAGATGGGCACATAGACGAGCGCGATGATCAGCACGCCGAACAGCGATGGTCGGATCACCTCCGACGTCGCCTCCGCCGCCAGTGAAAAGCGTTCGTCCCGGTCGAGCAGGCCGCCCTTGTCATGCTGCGCCTCGCCGAACCGCCGCAGGCAGTTTTCCACGATGATGACCGCGCCGTCGACGATCAGGCCGAAGTCGAGCGCGCCAAGACTCATAAGATTGCCGGAGACGCCCGCCTGCACCATGCCGCTGATCGTCATCAGCATGGTGACGGGGATGACCGCCGCCGTGATGAGCGCGGCACGGACATTGCCCAGCAGCAGGAACAGGATGACGATGACGAGGAGAGCGCCCTCGAGCAGGTTCTTCTCGACCGTCCAGATGGCCCGCTCGACCAGTGCCGTGCGGTCGTAGACGGCGACCGCCTTTAGCCCGGGCGGCAGCGCCTTTGCCGCCTGCTTCAACCGCTCGGCCGCGGCATGGGCCACGACACGGCTATTCTCGCCCGCCAGCATGAAGACCGTGCCCAGCACCACCTCCCGCCCATTTTCGGTGGCGGCGCCGGTCCGTAATTCCTCGCCCATGGTCAGATCGGCGACATCGGCGATACGGATGGGAACGCCGCCGCGATTGGTGACGATGATCCCCTTCAGATCCTCGATCCCGCTCGCCTGCCCCGGCACACGAACGAGATATTGCTCGCCATAACGTTCGATATAGCCCGCACCGACATTGCTGTTGTTGCGGTCGAGGGCATCGACCACGTCTTTCAGCGTCAACCCATAGGCGGACAGGCGGTCGGGCAGCGGCGTGACATGATATTGCCGCTCGAACCCGCCGATGCTGTTGACCTCCGTCACGCCGGGCGTGTTGCGAAGCTGCGGCCGGATCACCCAGTCCTGAAGCGTCCGCAGATCCTCCGGCGTATAGGCTTGGCCCGCCTTGTTGCGCGCGCCCGGCTCCGCCTCCAGCGTGTACATGAAGATTTCGCCGAGGCCGGTTGCGATCGGTCCCATTTCGGGAATGACCTCGGGCGGCAATTGCGAGCGGGCGTTCTGGATACGCTCATTGATGAGCTGGCGTGCGAAGTAAATGTCGGTGCCGTCCCTGAACACCACCGTCACCTGGCTTAGTCCATAGCGGGACAGGGAGCGGGTATATTCAAGGCCGGGCAGGCCCGCGAGCGCCGTCTCGATGGGAAAGGTGACGCGCTGCTCCGCCTCGAGTGGAGAGAAGCCCGGCGCCTCACTGTTGATCTGGACCTGGACGTTGGTGATGTCGGGCGTCGCATCGATCCGCAGCCGCTGGAAGCTCCACAGGCCAAGGGCACACAGCAGCAGGGTCGCGGCCAGCACCGCCCAGCGGAAATGGATCGCGCCCTCGATGATACGCTCCAGCAAGGGAGCGGCGGCGGCGGGCGGCGGCGCATGGGAGGGGGCGTCAATGGTCATGGCTCGCCCCCGACTTCTCGATATCCGCACGGATCAGGAAGGCGCCGTCGCTGACATAGGCCGTTCCCGGCTCCAGCCCGCCCAATATTTCGGTCCATTCGGGCGTGCGCTGACCCAGTTCCAACATACGGACCTCATAGGTGTCGCCGACCCTGGCAAACACCACGTCAAAATCACGAAACCGCTGTAACGCCCGCGTCCGCACGGCCAGCGCGACCGGTTTGCGGGCAAGCTCGAAGTCACCCTCCACCCCCATACCGGCGCGCAGGCTGTCCGCGGCGGCAGTGGGCAGATGCACATGGGCGAGCAAGGTCTGGCTCGCAATGTCGGCGGTGGGCACGATGGCCTCCACCTCGGCGTTCAGGCGGTACTGACCGGACAGGCTGCGCACCTGCACCTTCTGGCCGACCCGCACCCGCTCCGCATCGCGTGGATAGACGAAGAATTCGGCGTGAAGCTGTCTGGGATCGGCGACGACAAGCAAAGGCGCCTCACCCGCCACGCCGCCGACATTGGCATTCTTCTCGATGATGATGCCGCTGATCGGCGAAATGATGCTGTAGGTCTGGAGCGAGTGCTGCGATTCCACCCGTGCCAGCACCTGTCCCTTGCGCACGGACTGGCCCAGTTCGCCATGCAACGCCATGATGACGCCGGGCAGGCGCGCACGGATTTCCGCCCGGCCCTCAGGCGTGATCTCGATCCGGCCCGCCATCTGGACCAGTTCGCTGATGACGGCGCTGCCCACCGTCTCGACCTTGACCCCGCCCGCCTGCGCGGCCTGCGCCGCGATGGTCGTGCGCCCTTCATAGGAGGCATAGGTCCAGCTGTGGGTGCGGCCGCCTTCGACCGCGCGGACCTTCACATCGAAGCTGTGCGGTTCATGGACGACGCCATTGCCGCGCAGATATTCCTGGCTCGGCGCAAAGGCAAAGCGGTCCACCTTGCCGCCAAGGCGGCGCAGCTCGACATCGAGTTTCACGTCGGACGGCGCCACCGGCTCGTCCTTGCGATAGGCATAGACATGAAACTCCGGTTCTACCCCATCCTCGAAGATGGTCATCTCGACCGCGAAGTCGCCATCGCGCAACATCCGGCCGCGATGCGGGCCACGTTCAAACTCGTCCGCGTCGGCGCCGCCGTGTTCGGCATGGTCTTCCGTCGGGGCGCTGTTACCGCCACAGGCGGCCAGCAGGGCAAGGGCGGCAACCATCGTGCCGTGCAGGAAAGGCTTGCAGATCATCAGCGGGTCTCCGCCTGAATTAGAAAATGGGCATGGCGTCCGGTCAGCCGGTCGAGCCGAGCGCCGTCGAGATGGAAGCGGCGGAGAAGCTCCACGCGCCGCAGCCGCGCCTGATGCACCGCCTGCTGCGCGGATGCCGCCTCCAGATAGGTGAAGGCCAGACCGCCACGGGTGAGGCCGTCCTGCACCAGGGACACGGCGCGGCGGGCGCTGGGCAGCACCTCCCGCTCGATCCGGCGGATTTCACTCGCCAGCCGGCCGCGATTTGCTTCCAGCATCGCAATCTCCCGGTCCCGCTCCATACGCGTCACCGCCAATTCGGCTTCCGCCGCCCCCTGCTCCGCACGCGCACGTTCGACATTGGCGCGGTTTGCCCGGCCCGCGCCCAGTGCGAGGGAGGCGCCGACGACCACGGCCACGTCATTGGTCTGGGAGAAATGGCGGATACCCGCGCGAACCGTGGGATCAGCAGCGCTCTTCGCCTCCTCCACCCGTACCGTCTTCTCGGCCGCCTGACGCTCTGCGGCCAGCAAGGCAAGGTCGGGAGATTCGGCTGCCGGAGGGGCCCCGCCGTCCAGCCGCTCGAACGGGGACATGTCCAGCCGGTAGCCATCGTCCCCGCCCCAATAGCGGGCGAGATTAGCGCGCGCGATGCGGGCCGCGTCCTGCGCCTGATCGCGCGCGATACGGGCCTGCGCGACATCGGTGCGGGCGCGTTGCCCCGCGAACAGCGGATCGACCGCTGCCCCCACCCGCCGGTCTACCTGCGCCTGCACGCCTGTCGCAATGCGCAGATATTCGTCGGCCCCGGCAATACTCGCTTCCGCCGCCAGTGCCTCCACCCACGCCTGCTCGACCTTCTCCAGATAGTCGAGGGAGCGGACCCGTCCCCGCTGGGCGATCACGCCCATGCCCGCGCGGGCCGCGTCGATCCGGGCCTCCCGCTTGCCGCCCCGCTCCCATGTCCGCTCATACCAGGCGGTGGATTCGGACATGTTGACCGGGCCATATTGGCCGGTCCCGGCGAAATTCTCCAGGTCGACGGCGATGCCCGGAGTGGGACGCACCCCCGCCTGCCTGACCCCGGCCTCCGCCGCGCCCACATGGGCGGCCGTGACCGCCACGGTGGGATCGCCGCTCGCGGCCTTCGCCAATATATCGTCCAGCGCCAGCGTCTGGCCAAAGGCCTGACCACCCATCGCCAGCATGGCCAGCGCGACGCCATGTGCCAGCGTGCGCCGGGCGCGCCTGTGCGCACGCCCATCAAATGCAAAAATCACGATGCTACCCCCGCAGGAATGCAGAGAACGACCCGCACCGCTCCCCTCCGGGAGAGCGCGCGCAGATATCAGACGGCTGCGGGAAGGAACTTGGGCGGGCGTTCCAGCGCGGTCATCGGCGAGCGGCTGCCTGACCGAGCCCGCGGGATCGCTATCCGTGCGGACGCCAGCGTCGGCAGGGTAGCATGGGTTACATCGGGAGCAGGCAGGCTGGCCCCGTGGTCGGCATTATGATGATGGTGATAGGGCGCGACGGGACTACCCCCATCGTCGGCATCGACGCCGATCATGGCGACTTCCAACTCTACACGGTCATGATCCGCCGCCGCATCCAATGTCAGGACGCCCGGCCATCCATACACATGCGCTGCGCCATGAGGCAGGCCCTGTTGGAGCCGGTCGAGTGCATTCGCCCCCTGAACCCCTGCAAACAGCAGGACGAGCAGGATGGAGAATAGCGCGCAAAGGCATCGTATGGAAGGATATGCCACCATGGTTTCGGGCGGCACGCTATAGTCCTTTGCCCCCCTCAGCAAGCCGTGGACGAGCACGTGGTCCCATTTCCACCGACCGAAATCCGCCGCATGCCGTCTCCCGTCCTTTCTTGAAGCGATCCGCCCACATCAATGCCTGTGCGCCCTACCGGATTTCGCAAACGCTGTTGCAAGGCCAGCATGCCTGCTTGCATTGGAAGGATTATGAAGGTGCGCGGTCAGAACCAGAATCTTATGCCTGTCACCAACCGCACAGTGTCGGGCCTTTCCCCGTCCGCGATGGCATAGTCAGCGGTCGCACCCATCTTGCGCTCCCAATGCACGCCCAAATAGGGGGCGAATTCGCGCTGGATCTCATAGCGCAGCCGTAGCCCTGCCTCGATAGAGGTGATGCCCGATCCCATCTCCAGCCCCGGTACATCCTGCGCGGAGATGTTCAGCTCCGCCGCGGGCTGGAGGATCAGGCGCTGGGTGATGCGCTGGTCGTAGCTGGCCTCCATACGGGCTGTGACCTCGCCCTTGTTCGAGAGGAAGACCTGCCCCTCAAGCTCGAACCAATAGGGCGCTAACCCCTCGATCCCGAGCACGGCATGGGTGCGGCGCGGTTGGGGCGAGAAATCCTGCCGCACGCCCGCCTGCACATTGAACCAGGGGTCGATCGCATGGCTCCACAGCGCCTGCACCTCGGCCTGCTCCGCCTTGCCGCCGAACGCGCCTTCGCCTTCCGTCTTGAAGGCGAAACGGTCGATGTCGCCGCCGATCCAGCCATCTGCCTCCCATGCATAGCCGTCCGCGCCCGGGCCGGGCCGTCCTTCCAGACGATCGACCAGTAGGATGGAGGTGGGCATGCCGCCCTCCTCATAGCGGAGCGCCGACCGGGCGCGGGCCATGGCCGCCGGGTCATAATAGGCATCGGCCGCATGGTCGTCGGGCGCCAAGGGCGCGGGCGTCGCGGCGGGCGTCGTCGCCTCCGGTGCCGTGTCCGGCGCGCTCTGCCTCGCATGGCCCGCATGTCCGGAATGATCCTGCGCGCTGGCCGCCATGGAGAGGGCCAGCAACGGGGGCGCGAAGAGAAAGGCCGTCTTCATCCCGCGCCCCCCGCCCCGGCGTCGCTATGGCGCACCGTGACCACGCGGAACATGCCGGCATGCATGTGCAACAACATATGGCAGTGGAAGGCCCAGTCGCCCAGGGCGTCGGCGACGAGATCGAAACTCGCCTTGCCGCCGGGCAGGACATTGACCGTATGCTTGCGCGGCTGTCTACCCTCCGCCCCGTTCACCAGCTCGAAGAAATGGCCGTGGAGGTGGATGGGATGCGGCATCATCGTGTCGTTGATCAGCGTCACCCGCACCTTTTCGCCATGGCGGAAGGCGATGGGTTCCGGTCCCTCGCTGAACTTCACCCCGTCGAAGGACCACATATAGCGTTCCATATTGGCGGTCAGGTGCAGCTCCAGTTCCCGCTCCGGCGCGCGCTGGTCCGGGCTGGGCACCAGCGCCCGCAGATCGGCGTAGGTCAGGACGCGATGGTCGACGCTCTTCAGACCCGTGGGCCGGTCGCCCATCCTGTCGGCGGGCGCGGCGGAGAGGGTCGCGACGCCCGGCCCCATACGGACGCTGGGCGGGGCGACCGACTTGTCGCGCATCTTCATGGCGGCATGTCCACCGCCCTTGGGAGGCGCATCGACGGGCGCGGACAGGTCGAGCGTACCCGCCGCCATGTCCATGCCCGACATGTCCATACCCATATCCTTCATGACCAGCAGCGGCCGCTCACGCAGGGGCACCAGCGGCGCGACCATGCCGATCTGCGGCGCCAGCGTGGCGCGGCACAGGCCGGAACGGTCGATGGCCTCCGCGATGATCGCCACCGCCTCCGCCTTGCCCGGCCTGACGATCACATCGTAGGTTTCCGCGATACCGATCTGAAATTCATCGGTTTCCACCGGCTCCACGTCCTGCCCGTCCGCCTGCACCACCGTCATGGCGAGGCCGGGGAGGCGGACGTTGAAATTGGTCATGGCGGACGCGTTGATGAAGCGCAGCCGCACCCGCTCGCCCGGCGCGAACAGCCCGGTCCAGTTGCCCGCGCTGTCATGGCCGTTGATGAGGTAGCTGTAGGTCGATCCGGTCACGTCGGAGATGTCGGTGGGGTCCATCCGCATCTTGCCCCATTCGATCCGTTCCGACAGACCCTGATCCTTGCCCGCCAGCAGGCCGCGCAGATCCTGCTTCCGCCGGTTGAAATAGCCGCCCATCTGCTTGAGCTTGCGCAGGAGCACATGGGGATGGATGCGGCTCCAGTCGGACAGCAGGATCACATGCTCCCGGTCATAGGGAGCAGGCTCCGCCCCCGCCGGGTCGATGACGAGGGGACCGAAGAGGCCCATCGCCTCCTGCATGTTGCTGTGGCTGTGATACCAATATGTGCCCGCCTGCCGGATTGGGAATTGATAGTCGAAGGTCTGGCCCGCCCGGATGCCGGGAAAGCTGATCCCCGGCACGCCGTCATATTGGAACGGCACGATCAGGCCATGCCAATGGATCGACGTATCCTCGTTCAGCATGTTGGACACGGACAGGCGGACGCTCTGCCCCTCCTTCAGCCGGATCAGCGGTCCCGGCATGGTGCCGTTGGCGGTCACCGCATGGCTGGTGCGACCGTCGAGGGTGACGCTGCCATGGCCGATAGCAAGGCGGATATGCTCGCCCGACAGCACGCCCGCGCCGGTCGCCGCGCCTGCCGTCCCGGCCTTCGCCCAGCCGGGAAAGAGCCCGCCGAGCGCCGAGAGGCCCGCAAGGGTTCCCGCGCCCCGGATCAGCGCGCGCCGGTCGAGAGGTTCGGAAAAGGGTGCCGACGGCATCGGGGGAAAACTCCTCGGCCTTATTGCCGCATGATAGTCATACGCGGCCGGGAGGGCGATCCCTCATGCTGTCGGTGGTTTCATTTTGGTGGAGGCCCCGCTATCCCCCCTCCACCATCTCCGTCAGTTTCGCCCGCGCCCGATAGAGGCGGGTCTCCACCGCCTTGCCGCTGATGCCCAGCAGGGCGGCGACGTCGGCCTGGCTCATCCCCTCGATGGTCCGCAGCAGCAGGACGGAGCGCAGCGCCTCCGGCAAGGCGTCGATGGCGCGGCGAACATGGGCGAGTTGCTGGCGGCTGGCGGCACCCTCCTCCGGACCGGGGGCAGTGTCGGCGACCTGGACGCCCTCCTCGATCGGGCGGGCGCGGGTGAAGAAATGGCGCACCATGCGGCGGCGGCGCCAGTCGCGGCATTTGTTGAGTGCGATCCGCATGATCCAGACGCGGAACGGGCGGGCAGGATCATAGCGGTTGAGGTGGGTGAACGCGGCGATGAAGCTTTCCTGCACGATATCGAGCGCGGCGTCGGCATCGTCGATCTGGGCGCGCACGAGGCGGTAGACGGCGTCGCGGTGGCGGCCCAGCAGCAGGCGGCTGGCATCCTCCCGCCCGGCCAGCGCGCGCGCGGCGAGCGTGCCGTCGTCCTGCTCCTCTTCCTCCACGGCCCTCTGACGGTTCACCGTGCGGGCGCGGTCAGCGCGTCCACCATCGCCTGATCGAAGCGGCGCGCCTGATCGGGGCGCAGCACGGCGCGCATGGCAAAGAGATGCTGCAACGTCTGCTTCTGCAACATACCCATGGCGTGGTGCGAGCGGTCGACGGCAGCGGCGACGCCGGGACCATAGCCCTTCTCCGACTGGATCGCACGCGCCAGTCGGCGATTGTCGTCCCGCATCTCCTGCTCATAGGCGGCCTGTTGCAGGGCGAAGCGCTTCTCCATCGTTTCGATCCGGGCAGTCTGGCTGGCGTCCAGGTCCAACTCATGATGGATCAACGTGTGGAAGCGATTTTCGATTGGCTGGTCCGGCGCGAAGAGCAGGCGACCGGCGCCGACGCCCGCGATGGCAGCACCGAAGGCGAAGAGGATCAGGAGGATGCGCGCCTTCACCTCAGCGCGGTCCCAGCAGAAGGCTGGACGGTGCGCTGTCCGGCACGGCGTTGAGGCCGCTCTGACGCGCGCTGGCACCTTGCGGCGACATGATGCTGGCGCCCAGCCCGACGCACAGGGCGAGCATGCCTGTCACCGCCAGATTGCGCCGTGCCGCGCCCCTCTCCCGCCGCGATGCCGCGCCGGCCAGCACCACCGTGTCGAGCGCAGGCAGGCGCGGGTCGGGCGCGGCGCTGCGCATCTGCTCCAGAAGGCCGTCAATATCCGTCATCGCAATCTCCCTGTCCGCTTATACGCAGCCCGCGCGAAAAACACTCATCGTCCATCAGGGATTTGCCGAGGCGATGCGTATGACCCCTATCAGACATGCAAGCCGGTTAAGGACATCCCATGCGCATCCTCCCTTCGATCGCCGCCTTCACCATGGCCGCAGCGGCCATCGCCACCAGCGGCGCGGCGCTGGCCCATGCCAATCTCGTCGCCTCCACGCCCGCCCCCAATGCGAAGGCGTCGGGCGTCAGGACGCTGTCGCTGACCTTCTCCGAGGCTGTGGTCGAGACGCTGTCCGGCGTGAAGATCGTGATGACTGGCATGCCCGGCATGGCCAATCATGACCCGATGAAGGTGTCAGGATTCCAGACCGCGCTGGGCGCGGATGGCAAGACGCTGACCGTCACCCTGCCCCGCGCGCTGCCAGTCGGCACCTACAAGCTGGACTGGCACGCCGTCACCGCCGACACGCACCGCATCGAGGGAAGCTACGCCTTCTCCGTAAAGTAGGCATGAC
>JBEVNC010000060.1:0-3623 GCA_040508315.1 Sphingobium sp. | reverse complement strand
CGCTCGGCCCCGACCAGTGGCGCGCGAGGCTGGGCGATTACGACTGGGTCATCATCGGCGCGCCCGCCACCGGGGAGACCCGCGCGATGATCGGCGCGGACGAGCTGGCGGCGATGAAGCCGACTGCGTGGCTTCTCAATCTCGCGCGCGGCGACCTGATCGACCAGGCCGCGCTCATCGCGGCGCTGGAGAGCGGCGGGCTCGCGGGCGCCTTCCTCGACGTGGTGTCGCCCGAGCCTCTGCCCGCCGACGATCCGCTGTGGAGCGCGCCCAACTGCCTCATCACCATGCACCTGTCAGGCCGGAGCCAGTCCGGCCTGATGCGCCGGGCGGCAGGGTTGTGTCAGGAGAATCTGGATGCGTTGCGGGCGGGACGGCCGATGCGCAATGTGGTGGATTTGAACGCGGGATATTAGGGATTCGGCGCGGCTCAGCGAACCTGCGGACACGTAAATTCCTCCCCCATCGGGGATCGTTGCAAAATAGCCTTCTTGATTGTCATTCCCGCGAAGGCGGCAATCCAGGGTCGCAAGCGCAGTTTTGCGTCGCTCTGGATTCCCGCTTTCGCGGGAATGACTTATGACTTATCCGACGCCCCCATCGGAGAACGGGGGGACCGCCGCGACAGGCGGTGGTGGAGGGGTATCCGCCCTCTCGACAGGGTAACACCCCTCCACCACTTTGTGGTCCCCCTCCCCTTGCAGGGGAGGATTTGATACCTGCCAACCGTACCCCTCCGCGCCACCATGGCCCCGCGTGAACCATTTCCCCCGCATCACCGCTTGGACCGCGCCCGCCTCTCCCCTATGAGGGGGCGCAACGCATTGCCCCGACGTGAGACCGATCCCTAGTGACCCCCGCCCTCCTCACTTTCGCGGCCGCTGCGCCGCATGCCATCGAATTCGTCAACCTGGGACTGGACCCGGTGGCGCTCGACCTCGGCTTCTTCACGATCAAATGGTACAGCCTCGCCTATCTGGCGGGCATCCTGATCGGATACTGGTATCTGTCCGTGCTGATCCGCCAGCCGGGCGCGCCGATGGCCCGCCGCCATGCCGACGACATGATATTCTACGCGACACTGGGCATTATCCTGGGCGGGCGGCTGGGCTATGTGATCTTCTACAATCCGGAGATTTTCGAGCATCCGCTGGACATATTGAAGCTGTGGCAGGGCGGCATGTCGCTGCATGGCGGCACCATCGGCGTCATCGTCGCCATCTGGTGGCTGGCGCGGGCGAACACCCTCTCCTTCCTGCGCATCTGCGACTATATCGCCTGCTGCGCGCCATTCGGACTGTTCTTCGGCCGCCTCGCCAATTTCGTGAACGGGGAATTGTGGGGCAAGCCGACGGACGTGCCGTGGGCGATCATCTTCCCGACCGGCGGCGACCTGCCCCGTCACCCCAGCCAGCTTTACGAAGCCGCGCTGGAGGGGCCGCTGATGTTCGCGATCCTCGCATTCTTCTTCTGGAAGACCGATGCGCGCTACCAGCCCGGCAAGCTGTTCGGCATCGCGGCGCTGGTTTATGGCGCGGCGCGCTTCGGCGTCGAATATTATCGCGAGGCGGACGCGCAGCTCATGGAGTTCGCGCAGCGCACCGGCCTGCATATGGGCCAGTGGCTGACCATCCCGATGCTGCTCCTCGGCCTGTGGCTCATCGCCACTGCAAAGGGACGGCGCATCCGGCCCGAGCCTGTGCGGCGTGTCCCCTGACCTCACCGTCACGGCCCTCGGCGAGACCATCGCCGGGCGTATCGACGCTGACGGCGCGATGACGCTGCACGACTATATGGGCCTCGCCAACGCCCATTATTATGCGACGCGCGACCCGCTGGGCGTGGGGGGCGATTTCATCACCGCGCCGGAGATCAGCCAGATGTTCGGCGAGATGATCGGCCTGTGGCTCGCCGACCTGTGGGCGCGGGCTGGGCGTCCGGCGGCGCATTATGTGGAACTGGGTCCGGGGCGCGGGACATTGGCCGCCGATGCGCTGCGTGCACTGGCGAGTGCCGGATGCCGCCTGCCTGCGCATCTGGTAGAGACCAGCCCGGTGCTGCGCGGCGCTCAGGCGACCGCCGTGCCCGGTGCGACCTTTCACGACGACGTCGCCACCCTCCCCACCGACGCGCCGCTGCTGATCGTCGCCAATGAATTTTTCGACGCGCTGCCGATCCGCCAGCATGTGCGCACCGATGGCGGATGGCGCGAGCGGGTGCTGGCCAATGACCGGCTCGAACGCGGCCATCGCTTCCTGCCGGGGCTGGGCGAGGCGGACTGGGCGGTCACCGCTGCCTTCGCCGATGCGCCGCTGGGATCGGTCGTGGAGACTTGCCCGGCTGGAGCCGCGATCATGGCTGATCTGGCGGCCCGCATCGGGGCGCAGGGCGGCGCGATCATCGCCATCGATTACGGCCATGCCGGACCCGCCACAGGCGATACGATGCAGGCGGTGCAGGCCCACCGCTTCGCCGACCCCTATGTGGAGCCGGGCGCACGCGACCTGACCGCCCATGTCGATTTCACCGCGTTGGGCGATGTCGCGGCGGCGGCGGGCTGCACCGTGTCTCCCCTTGCCGAGCAGGGCGCTTTCCTGATCCGCCTGGGGATCGGGGCGCGGGCGGCCATGCTGGCGCGCAAGTCGCCGGACCGGCAGGAGGAACTGGCGGTGGCGCTTCGCCGCCTCACCGTTCCGGCGGAGATGGGGCGATTGTTCAAGGTCATGGCGGCGACCGATCCCCGCTGGCCGGTGCCGGAAGGATTTGCATGACGCACGGGGTGGAACGGTTGACGAGCGCGGCGCTGGACGGCGTGGCGCATGGCTTTCTCGGGCGGCGGGGCGGCGTTTCGACAGGCATCCATGCAGGCCTCAATGTCGGGCTCGGGTCGGACGACGACCGCGACGCGATCCTCGAAAATCGTGAGCGGGCGCTGGATGCGGTGTTGCCCGGCGCGACACTCGTCACGCTGCATCAGGTGCATTCCCCGACTGTCGTCACCGTCTCCCGCCCCATCCCCGCCGATGCGCGGCCGGAGGCGGACGCGCTGGTCACCGACCGCCCCGGACTGCTGCTGGGCGTACTGACCGCCGATTGCGTACCGGTGCTGCTCGCCGACCGGGAGGCCGGGGTCATCGGTGCGGCGCATGCCGGGTGGAAGGGCGCGATTGCGGGCGTGACCGATTCGACACTGAGCGCGATGGAGGCGCTGGGCGCAGACCGCGCGCGCATCACCGCCGCCATCGGCCCGTGCATCGGCCGGGCGAGCTACGAGGTGTCGGAGGCGTTCATCGAGCCGTTCATCGCGCAGGATGCGGAAAATGCCCGCTTTTTCGGTGCTGGGCAGCCGGGACATCTGATGTTCGACATCGCCGCTTATGTCGCCGCGCGGCTGGCGGGGGCGGGCGTGGGCCGCGTCGACCTGTTGGACGAGGATACCTATACCCAGCCGGAACGCTTCTTCAGCTTCCGCCGGTCATGCCATCATAAGGAACCCGGCTATGGGCGGCAGATTTCGCTGATCGGGTTGGGTTAGGAGCTTGAGCCCGCGACATTTTTGTCCCTTCAAGAAGGGACCATTGCAAAATTTATAAGTCATTCCCGCGAAGGCGGGAATCCAGGGC
>JBEVNC010000040.1:0-20110 GCA_040508315.1 Sphingobium sp. | reverse complement strand
GTCGGCTGCGAAGCATTTTGCTTGGGGGCTTTTTCCGCCTTGGGCTTGCGGATTTCCTTGCTCGACTTCTTCTGTGACTTGGCCATTTCGCGCGTCCTCTCGTCCTGCGTGACGAGCGGACTGCTCGCGGCGCTGGCGGACCTTACGCCCTTATGCCGCGCGCCGCGCCTATAATCGCACGTCAGCGCTTGCGCACGAACTCCGCGCGCAGCACCAGACCCTTGATCCCGTCGAAGCGGCAGTCGATTTCCTGCGGGTCGCCGGTCAACCGGATCGACTTGATGAGCGTGCCGCGTTTGAGCGTCTGGCCCGCGCCCTTCACCGTCAGATCCTTGATGAGCGTCACCTGATCGCCGTCGCTCAGCAGGTTGCCGACCGAATCGCGCACCTCGACCGCATCATCCGCACCATCGGCGTTCGCCTTCACCGCAGCATCGGCGGCGCTGATCCATTCGCCGCTCGCCTCGTCATAGACGAAGCTGTCGTCATCCTGCGCCATCATCGATACCTTTCGGGGAAAGCGCCGCCATAGGCCCCGCCGTCTCCAACCGCCAGCGCCACAAACAGGCGCATGGCGGTCGGCCCGGGCATCAGCCAGCCAGTTCCTTCTCCAGCACGATCTCGCAGTTGAGCAGCTTGGAGATCGGACAGCCCGCCTTCGCCTCATCGGCGATGCGGTTGAAATCCTCCTCGGAAATGCCGGGGACGGTCGCCACCAGCTTCAGCGCGGATTTCGTTACCTTGAACCCGTCGCCATCCTTGTTCAGCGTGACCGTGCAGCTGGTGTCGAGCAACCCCGCCTCATAGCCTGCGCCCGCCAGTGCAAAGCTGGTTGCCATGGTGAAGCAACTGGCATGCGCCGCCGCGATCAACTCCTCCGGGTTGGTGCCGGGCTTGCCTTCGAAACGGGTGCCAAAGCCATAGGGCTGGTCGGACAGCACGCCCGATTTTGTGGTGATGCTGCCCTTGCCGCCCTTGCCGAGACCTTCATAGCGGGCGGATGCCGAATTGACCGTCATAGGACTTGTCCTTCAAAGCGTGTAGCGCGCCCGCCTCCATAGACGGGCACGCTGTATAATTTCCTGATTATCGCGAACCATCCGTGCCGCGCGGCACAGGCGATCACGGACCGCCGATGAAAGCGCCTCGGTCGACGTCGAGCAGTACTTCGCCCTCGTCCGAGCCATCCCAATAATGGGCGCGCTCGGCATGCACCTTGATGAGGACCAGGCCAGCCGTATCGACGCCGTCGGAGAACCAGCGGTCGAGATCGCTGGTCCAATGCGCGGCGAATTGGCCCTTGTCGCGAATCAGTTCGGCGCGGCCTTCGACGGCAACGAATAAGGGACGCTGACCGAACAAGCCCGCCTTGCCCTGAAAGCTGAGGCCGACCTGCGGATCTCGCGCGATGTCCGCGACCATCAGCGTGTCATCGGTCGTGAAGTAATAGCTGTCGCCATTATAATCGACGTCGCGGTTGTTGCTCATCGGCCGCGCGCCGATCTGGCCGCCCGCGCTGCGCGTCGAGAGCATGGTGAAGTCGATCTCCTTCATCCGCTTGGCGAGATCCTTGATGGATTTTTGAGCCATGGCATGCCTCCTGAAGTATCGTTGTTGGTGTTGAACGCACGGACCGCCGCATGGCTCCACCGCTCGACATCTGATGCAATAGAACATATCATGAACATATGTCCTCTGAGTCCCATCATCCTGCTTCGCGAAAGTCAGCCGACCGTTTTTTCTTTGCGCTGATGCCGCCGGCTCCGGTGGCGCGGCAGGCGGTCGTGCTGGCAGAGAGCTTGGGCGAGGGCTGGAATGTGCAGGCGGCCGCACGCATGCATGTGACGCTCGCCATCACAAAGGATTTCGCCGCAGGCTATCCGGCGGATGTGGCGAGCGCGTTGGAAACCATGGGCGGGCGCATCGCGTCGGCGCCCGTCGCGATATTGCTCGACCGGCTGTCCATCGGCACCGAATCGGTGGCGCTCAGGCCGGGGAAGGCGATAGCCGGATTGACGAACCTGCATCGGGCAATCCGGCGTGAGTGGGCTGGCACCGCCGTGCCATGGCGCAGCGACTGGACATTCAGCCCGCATATGACATTGGGTTATGGGCGCGAGCATAGGCCCGTAGTCCGCCCCATAGAGGGATTGGGCTGGGACGCGACCGAACTGGTACTGATCCACAGCAAGGTCGGGCAGACACGCCATCGCACTTTGGGTCGCTGGCCTTTGAAAGCCGCGCAATTTGAACTATTCTAGGGCGACAATCCTCCCGCTGCGGGCGGCTTGATCAAATCTCCACATGCGGCGCCGACAGCCGCGGCGGAGCGGGAGGATGATGAACGGGCGACCATGGCCGCAGGAGGCGACAGACCCCAAGCATGCCCCGGATCGACAGCGAAGTATCGACAGCGAAGCTGCCAGCCATGGCCGATTGCCCCACCCTGCCCACGGCTGGTCGCTGGCTGGGTTACGGACGACTGGACAGGTGCGACGAACGGCGCTTAGCCGGTTGGGCATGACCATCGCATCCGCGCCCGCGCGAGGGAAACGACCGACCGTGCCCCTCATGGCACGATCCCTGGCGATATGGTCGCTCCCCGCCTGCCTGCTGCCGTCTCCCCTACACGCGGAAATCGTGCCCGTGGTCGAGGCGATGATCCGGGAGGCGGCGAAATCCGGCAATCAGTCCACGCTCGACGCCGTGGTAAAGGTCGCCAAGGCCACTAATCCGCAGAGCGCGGACGAAATCGGTGCGCTCGCCAACCAATTGACCACCCAGGCCAACGACCGGGCGAAAAAGGAACGCGAACAGCGCCTCGCTTCGCAAGGCTATCTTCAGGGATGGACGGGCGAAGGGCAGGCGGGCTTTGGTCTGACGAGCGGCAATACCGAGGAGATCAGCGGCGCCTTCGGCCTTTCGCTCAAGAAAGAGGGGCTGCAAACCCGGCAGAAGCTGGAAGGGATTATCGACTTCCTGCGCACCAATGGCGTCACCACGCGCGAGAAATTCGCCGCCAGCTACGGCCTCGACTATCTCCTGCGCGAAGGCTTCTACACCTATGGCATCGTCGGGTGGGAGCAGGATCGGTTCGCGGGCTATACGCGGCGCTTCACCGAATCGCTGGGCGTGGGTCTGCGCGTCCTCAACCGGCCGCGCATGACGCTGGATCTGGACGCAGGCCCGGCCTTTCGCCAGACGCTCTACACCGATGGCGGCAGCGAATTCGAGGTCGGTCCCCGCGCGTCGCTCGCCTATAAATGGACGTTGCGGGACGGAATGACACTTTCGGAGGATGCGTCCGTGGTTTCGTCGGACGGGACGACGACCTTCATCTCCAACACCGCCTTCACCTCGCGGCTGACCAAGGCGCTGTCGGGGCGGCTATCGTTCAACATACAGGGCGAAAGCAACCGGCCGGAGGGATCGAAGCCCACCGACACGACGACCCGCGCCACGCTCGTCTACAAATTCTGAGGGGTCCAGCCGGGCGGCGCGAGGGTGAAGCCCGCAAAGTCGAAGCCCGGCGAGACGATGCAGCTCACCAGCGTCCAGCCCGCCCCGGCCTCTGCCGACTGCCAGTCGCCCGGCGCGATGACATGCTGGGGCACCTCTCCATGGAGGACATCGCCGCCCAGCCTGACCTCCGTCACTGGCCCCCAATCGCTTGCCGCGGTCAGCAGGCGCAGCGGATCGCCCGCATGCCAGAGCCAGATTTCGGTCGCATCGACGCGGTGCCAGTGGGAGCGCTGCCCGGCATCGAGCAGGAACCAAATCGCCGTCGCACTCGCCCGTTCGCCCTCCGGCGCGGGCGCGCGCCAGGTCTCGCGATACCAGCCGCCTTCGGGATGGGGCTCCAGCCCCAGTCGCGCGATGATTGCCGCAGCATCTTCAGCCATGGCCTGCCTCCATGCGGCAGGCATGCGAAAAGGGCGGCCGCCGCGCGCCCGCCCCTTCGATCCCTTCGCGCCGGAGAAATCCCCGGCGGATGGGCTTACTTGATCTTGGCTTCCTTGAACTCGACATGCTTGCGCACGACGGGGTCATATTTGCGGAAGCTGAACTTCTCGGTCTTGGTACGCGGGTTCTTCTTGGTGACGTAGAAGAAGCCGGTGTCAGCGGTGCTGACCAGTCTGATCTTCACGGTGGCTGGCTTCGCCATGGCCGTATCCTTCCAGAAACTTTACGAAAACAAAAGCGGCGCGCCGGAAAGATCGTCTCCGATACGCCGCTCCATCTCAGAAGCGGTCCCATGCGCGAAAGGCGATCATGAGTCAAGCCGATTGCCCGGCGAGACTATGGTCTGATCGTATAGTCCGATCACCCTTGCCGATAAAAGCGTCCATCATCGCGGCAACCAAGCTGGCGATTTCGGGTTTTGAGCGGTACGTTCCCGCAACGACCCCGTGGGGCCATCCAGACAGGCAAAAGGACACGACCATGCCCAAATCCGACCTCAAGACGCCGACCGACCTGCCCTCCAATGCCGTCGGCAACGTCGCACAGGCCCTGAACGGCGTGCTCGCTGACCTCTACGCGCTTTATCTCAAGACCAAGAATTTCCACTGGCACGTCTCCGGCCCGCATTTCCGCGACTATCACCTGATGTTCGACGAGCAGGCGGCAGAGATCATTGGAACGACCGATCTGGTCGCGGAGCGGGTGCGCAAGACAGGCAACGTCACGCTGCGCTCCATCGGCGATGTGTCGCGCCACCAGTCGCTGACCGACAATGACGCCGATTTCGTCAGCCCAAAGGACATGCTGGTCGAACTGCGCGAGGACAATCTGCGCCTGATCGAATCGCTGCGCGCTGCCAAGGCGCTGGCAGGCGAGGCTGGCGACAATGCGACCGATAGCGTCATCGACGACTGGACCGATCAGGCCGAACAGCGTGCATGGTTCCTGTTCGAGGCAGCGCGCGGCCAGTAAGCGAACTGCGATCCGGGTGGGGCCGGTCGATCGGCTCCACCAGAGTCTCCACGACGAACGACTATGATCGTCCACAACAAAAAAGGAGCCGGGACATCCATCCCGGCTCCTTTTCTTCAATCCGTCATGCGCGTCCGGGCGGACGCTGCCTGATCAATCGTGCTTCGAGTTCAGGTTCACCGCGGCGTATTTGCCACGACGATCCACTTCCAGCTCGAAGTCGAGTCGGTCGCCCTCGTTCAGCGAGGTCATGCCCGCACGCTCGACAGCGCTGATGTGCACGAATGCATCCGGCTGGCCATCGTCGCGCTGAATGAAGCCGAAGCCCTTCATCGCGTTGAAGAACTTCACCGTGCCGCTCGCGCGCTCGCCGGTCAGCTGACGCTGCGGACCACGCTCGCCGCCCGCACCGGGACCGCCAGCAGGAGCCGCGCCGCGATCCGAGACCGGAAGCACTTCGCCTTCGATCTTCAGGTCGCTGGCCGAAACCTTGCCACCACGATCGACGAGCGTGAACTTCAGCGTCTGACCTTCGGCCAGACCGGTCAGACCGGCCTGCTCGACAGCGCTGATGTGAACGAACACGTCCTCGCCGCCATCATCGCGCACGATGAAGCCGAAGCCCTTCTGTCCGTTGAAGAATTTTACAGTGCCGGAGCCTTCGCCGACGACCTGCGCGGGCATGCCGCCACGACCGCCACCGCCGCCGAAACCACCACCGCCGCCGCCGCCGAAGCCGCCGCTACGACCGCCGCCGAAACCACCGCCGCCGCCGCCGCCGAAACCGCTGCGGGGCGCACCGCCGCCGCCGCCGAAGCCGCCGCGATCACCGAAACCGCCACCGAAGCCGCCCCGGTCGCCGCCGCCGAAGCCGCCACGGTCTTCAAAGCCACCGCCGCCGAAACCGCCCTCGTCGCCGAAACCGTCCCGCTTGTCCCTGCCGCGTCCGCGGCGTCCTCTATCAAAACTCATGCCCTGTTGATCGCCTTCGTTCGCCCTCAGAATTGGACCGTACGCTGGACGAGAAGGCACACGGAACAGCCCCATATGTCTGGGCAACGACGAGCTATAAACCGATTCACCACGAAGCGCGACAATTTTCGGGATAATTGCAGCATTTTCAACGAGGGCGGTCCAATAGCCCATGACGCCGCCGTCATACAGCCATCGAAAGGCCGATTGAGTTGTGCGCACAGCGGTCCTAAGGGATGCCCATGACAGTATATTTTCATGAGGAAGACTTGCCGGAGGGCGCGCTTGGCCCCGGTTCCGTCGCCATCGATACCGAGACCATGGGCCTCATCACGCCGCGCGACCGGTTGTGCGTCGTGCAGATCAGCGATGGATCGGGCGACGAGCATCTCATCCGCTTCAATCCCGGCAGCAGCTATGCGGCGCCCAATCTCAAAGCCGTGGTGGCCGATCCCGACCGCCTCAAGCTGTTTCATTTCGGCCGATTCGATATTGCGGCCATGCAATATTATCTCGGCGTGCTTGCCACCCCCGTCTACTGCACCAAGATAGCGTCGCGACTCGTGCGGACCTACACGGACCGCCATGGCCTCAAGGAACTGGTGCGCGAATTGCTGGGACAGGATATCTCCAAGCAGCAGCAGACCTCCGACTGGGGCGCGCCGGTCCTGTCCGACGCACAGCGCGACTATGCGGCGTCCGACGTCCGCTTCCTGCACGGCCTCAAGGCGGAGCTGGACAAGCGGCTGGAGCGCGAGGGGCGCACCGCCATCGCCCAGGCCTGCTTCGACTTCCTGCCGCACCGCGCGCTGCTCGACATTGCAGGCTGGCCGGAAACCGACATTTTCGCGCATGTCTGATCGGGCGGAGCGCGTGTGTCCGTAGCGGCCGAAACCCAGCGGCGGTCGCGCCGGCACTGGGCCGCGCCCGGCGGGTCGCACGACCGGCTGGTCCGCACGCTCAAGCGCATGCTGCCGGTCGCGGTCGGCATATTGACGGCGGTCCTCGCGACCGCGCCGTTCACGCACGATCAGGAAGTCAGCTTCCTGCTCGACAAGAACAAGGTCGACGTCGCCAGCGAACGCATGAAAGTGACCGAGGCGCTCTATCGGGGCGAGGATGCCAAGGGTCAGCCCTTCTCGCTACGCGCGGGATCGGCCGTGCAGAAAAGCTCGCGCGAACCCATCGTGCAGCTGCGCGAGATGGAGGCCCGCCTCCAGATCGACGGCAAGGCAAGCGTCATGGCCGCGAGCAAGGGCGTGTACGATATCGAGACGGAGCGCGTCGCGGTCATCGGCCCGCTCCAGTTCCAGGCCGAGGACGGCTATCGCTTCACCACGCGCGATGTCGGCATCGACCTGAAAACCCGGCGGCTGGCCAGCCAGGCGCGGGTCGACGGACGCCTGCCCATCGGGACGTTCGGGGCCGACCGGCTCCGCGCGGATCTGGGCGCGCGGACAGTAACCTTGCAGGGTAATGCGCGTTTGCACATCGACCAGAACGGATTGAGGGCGAAATGACAGCCGGGCGACGGATCGCATTCGGAACAGTGATGACGGCGACGGGTGCGCTGGCGCTTTGGGGCGGCGCGCTGTCCGTCAATGCGCAGGTGCTGGGCGGCCATGACAGCAATGCGCCGGTGGATTTCACCGCCGACCGCATAGAGGTGCAGGACAGGTCCGACCGCGTGGTCGTGTCCGGCAACGTCCAGGTGACGCAGGCCAATCTGCGGCTGACCTCCAACCGCCTCGTCGTCGCCTATCGGCGCGCGGGCGGGGTCGAGATCAACCGCATGGATGCCATGGGCGATGTCGTCGTGGTGCGCGGCAACGAGACGGCGAAGGGCAATGTCGCCATTTACGACCTCGACAAGCGGCTCATCACCATGCTCGGCAACGTCCAACTCAATCAGGGCACCAGCCGCCTGACGGGCGGCCGCCTGCTCATCGACCTCAAGACCGGCCGATCCTCGGTGGACGGGCGCGCTGCAGGCGGCGCGGGCGTCACGCAGAGCGGCGGCCGGGTGTCGGGCACGTTCAAGGTGCGCGAGCAGACGGGCAAATAAGCCCGTCCTTGCCCGCCGCATCGCCATGCATGTTTCACGCCAGACTTGCGAACCCCGCCCGAAAGCCGCATGGCGAGCAGGGAAAGGCGGGGGCGCGGAGTACAGGACCGAATGATGAGTGACTTGTCCGTCCCGGCCGGCGTCCAGACCGCAACCGCCAATATGGAGCGGGGCCTGTGCGTCATCTCCATCGCCAAAAGCTATGACCGGCGCGTCGTGCTGGCCGATGTCAGCCTGGCGGTCGGCAAGGGCGAGGTGCTGGGTCTGCTGGGCCCCAATGGTGCTGGCAAGACGACCTGCTTCTATTCGATCATGGGTCTGGTGAAGCCCGATTCGGGCCGCATCGTCCTCGACGGCACGGACATCACCGGCCTGCCCATGTATCGCCGCGCCATATTGGGCCTTGGCTATCTGCCGCAGGAAACCTCCATCTTTCGCGGCATGACGGTGGAGCAGAACATCCTCTCCGTCCTCGAACTGGCCGAACCGGACAAGGATGCGCGCGCCGCCCGGCTGGAAACGTTGCTCGACGAATTCGGCCTTGCGCGGCTGCGGTCCAGCGCGGCGCTCGCCCTCTCGGGCGGTGAACGACGGCGCTGCGAGATTGCCCGTGCGCTGGCGGCCAACCCGTCCATCGTGCTGCTGGACGAACCATTTGCAGGCATCGACCCCCTCTCCATCGCCGATATTCGCGATCTGGTGAAGGATCTCAAGACGCGCGGCATCGGCGTCCTCATCACCGACCATAATGTCCGCGAGACGCTGGAGATCGTGGACCGCGCCTGCATCATCTACGACGGCAAGGTGCTGTTCGCGGGCAGCCCCCAGGAACTGGTCGCCAATGCCGATGTGCGGCGGCTCTATCTGGGCGAGAGCTTCTCGCTATGACCGCGCGCCTGCTCGGATAATCCGTCATGGCGATCGGCCCACGCCTGGACTTAAGGCAAAGCCAGTCGCTCGTGATGACGCCGCAGCTTCAGCAGGCGATCAAGCTGCTGGCGCTGTCCAACCTCGAACTCGAATCCTTCGTGGGCGAGGAACTGGAGAGCAACCCCCTGCTCGAAATCGCGGCGCGGGACGATGGCGGCCCGGCCGACCCGCCTGCTCCCGATACGCCTGCCCCCGATTCGGATATCGACCGGCTGATCGGCGAGGGCGACAGCAGCGCCGACGCGCCGCTCGACGCGGATTATTCCGCCGACACGTTCATCGATGACGGGCCCGGCGACGCGGTGGAGATGGAGCGCTCCGGTCCATCGGTGGGCGAGGCGTCGCAGGGCGGCGGCGATGCGAGCGGCGAAGCCATCGACTTCGACAGCTTCCAGTCGCCCGATATCGGCCTGCACGAGCATCTGATGCGGCAGGCGGGATCGGTGTTGTCGGGGCAGGATCTGATGATCGCGGGTCAGATTATCGGCCAGATCGACGATGCGGGCTATCTGGAGGCGCCCCTTGCCGACATTGCCGACCAGCTTGGCCTCCCGCTCGCAAGGGTCGAGGCGGTGCTGGCAGCGGTGCAGCAATTCGACCCGACCGGCGTCGGTGCACGGTCGCTGGCGGAATGCATCGCGCTTCAAGCGAGGGAAGCGGACCGATACGATCCCGCCATGGCCCGCCTCATCGACAATCTCGACCTGCTGGCAAAGGGCGCGCTGCCCCAGCTCCGCCGCATGTGCGACGTGAGCGAGGAGGACATGGCCGACATGGTGCGGGAGCTGCGGCTCTACGATCCCAAGCCGGGCCTGCGCTTCTCGTCCAGCATGACGCAGGCGGTGGTGCCCGACATCTTCATCCGCGCGGTGGGCAGCGGCTGGGTCGTGGAACTGAACGCCGCGACCCTGCCGCGCCTGCTGGTCAACCGCCGCTATTATCGCGAACTGAGCGGTGGACCGCAGGACCGATCGTCGAAGGCGTGGCTGGCCGACCGGCTGGCGAGCGCCAACTGGCTGCTCAAGGCGCTCGACCAGCGGCAGCGCACGATCCTGCGCGTGGCGGAGGAGATTTTGCGGCATCAGGACGGCTTTTTCCGCAAGGGCGTGGCGCATCTGAAACCCCTGACGCTGAAACAGGTGGGCGAGGCGGTGGAGATGCACGAATCGACGGTCAGCCGCGTCACCTCCAACAAATATCTGTCGTGCAACCGGGGCGTGTTCGAACTGAAATATTTCTTCAGGAGCGGCATTCAGGCGACGGATGGCGGCGAAGCGGTGTCGGCGGAGGCAGTGAAAAGCCACATACGCGACCTGATCGCCGCAGAGGCGCCCAATGCGATCCTGTCCGACGACACGCTGGTCGACATGCTGCGCGCCAAGGGGTTCGATATCGCGCGGCGCACGGTCGCGAAATATCGCGAGGCGATAGGGTTGGGATCGTCGGTGCAAAGGCGGCGGCAGAAGGCGATTGCGGGGCGGTAGGTCTGCGACTTCCTCTGAGGGTCGTCACCCCGGACTCGATCCGGGGTCCAGCTTTTTCTTCAAAGGTAGCGGGATCCCGGATCAGGTCCGGGATGACGAGGGGAAGCGGAAATGCACCCTTTACCCCTCATCCCCATCCGGCAATGCCAGCAGTTTCCGCACGACATTGGGCCTCGGCACGCCCCTGATCGCGATCTCGGGATAGTCGCCGCCGGTGAAGATCTCGACATCGCCCACGCCCAGCACGCGTTGCAGCGCGCCCTGCGTCACCCGCACCGCGCGGACGCTCTCCCGGCTCACTTGTACGCGCTGCTTGGCGATGAAGCCGCGTTCCATCAGCACGTCGCGATCCCCCACCGCCAGCCGCTCCGTGCGGACGACGATGGCCCAGATGCCGATGACGATGAAGCCGACGACTGTGATCGCCAGCAGGCTGAACAGGAAGGGATGGTTGCCGAACATGGCGGGATGCTCGTCATAGAGCCATCGTGTGGGCGATTTGGCCATGGACTTCTCCCCTTCAGGACAACAGCATCTTCATTCCGCTCGCGACCAGCACGACGGCGAGGAACGGCCTGATGATGCCGCCCGACATGCGCGTGGCCAGAAACGACCCGACCAATATGCCCGGTATCGACCCCACCAGCAACGAGCCGAGCAGCGTGAAGTTCACATTGCCCAGCCACAGATGGCCAAGGCCCGCGACCATCGTCAGCGGCACGGCATGCACGATGTCGGTCCCCACCAGCCGCGCGGGCGTCATGCGTCGCGGATAGAGGGCGAGGAGCATCGTCGCACCCAGCGCGCCCGCACCGACCGACGTCACCGATACCAGCACGCCCAGGATCGCACCTGCGACCACCGTCAGGCCTGGCTGCAACCGCCGATAGGTCGCGACATGGGCTGGCGCGACGCGATCCGCCGCGCGCCTGATCGCGCCCCAGGACAGGGTGGCGAGGGCCGTCACGATCAGCGCCACGCCCAGCAGGTTCATGATGAGGCCCTGCCTGACCGGACCCATATGCCATTGCGACAGCAGGACCAGCGTGACCACGCTGGCGGGCAGGCTGCCGCAGGCCAGACGCCGCACCACCTGCCAGTCCGGGTCCCCGAAACGGTGATGGACCGCACCGCCTGCCAGCTTCGTGATCGCGGCGAACCACAGGTCGGTGCCCACCGCGGTCGCGGGCGCGACGCCGATCAGCAGGATCAGGATCGGCGCCATCAGCGATCCCCCGCCAACTCCGGTCAGGCCGACGAGCGCCCCCACCAGCAGGCCGGATAGCGCATGCAGAAAATCCATTATGCGCCGTGCCTCTGTGACCAACCGTCGGGATGCTGGCCTTAGTCAATCCGCCCGGTCGGCACAATCGCTCGCTAGACTTGGGCATATCGGGGAAAAAACCGCATTGCGTCCTCCACCCATCTGAGCCAATGGGGGCGGCATGTTCGACAACAAGGCCATTTTCGAGGCTATTGCGTTACGCAAATGCCTTAGGGCAACCTACAATCGGGCGACGGTCCTGTTGGCCCCGCACGTCTTGTACAAGCGCAACGATTCCCTGTTCATCGACGCCGTCACCATCTCCCGCGACGACAAGCCTCCCCGTGAAGAGAAGATCGGCAGCTTCAACCTGGCAGGCCTCAGCGACGTCGCCGTCGCGGAGGATGGCTTTGCGATCAGCGCCCTGTTCGACCGCATGGATGTGAAATATCGCGAAGCCACGCTGTTCATGATCGACGCGGACTGACGGAACCCGTCCCGCTGCCCGCCCGTTCCTGATGCTTGCATATCAGGAGGCCGACATGGCACGCACCTACGACGACAATAGCGAGCAGGACGATGGCGACCAGGCGCAGGACGTCGCCGACGACGCGCGCGTCGTGAACACCGATCTTTCGGAAGAAAGCGAACGCGGCGGCCATCCGGATCGCACCGAAGTCGCCCCCGCCGACGAGCCCGACCTTGTCGAACGCATGAACGCCATGCGCCGCAGCGGCATCATCGATTACGATGCCTATGCGGGCGAACCGCAGATGGACGATGAAGAAGACGGCTTCGGCCCGACCGAAGAGGACGAGTGAGGCGAAGCGGGCGTCCGGTTTATCCGTCACCCCGGACATGATCCGGGGACCGTCCTGCCTTCGCCGCTAAGCGGGATCATCGCATAAATAATGGGTCATTCCCGCGAAGGCGGGAATCCAGGGTCGAAAGCGCAGTTTCGCGTGGCTCTGGATTCCCGCCTTCGCGGGAATGACGATTAAAATGGTGACGATCCCCAAGAAACGCCCCCCGGATCAAAGCCGGGGTGACGGCCACCTAAAACCGAGGATATCCTAAGGCCGCTCTGCCATCATGCCCCGCACCAGCGGTTGCAGGCCGACATCGTACCGCGCCAGCGTCTCGGCCTCGCCGACCGTATCGAACAGGCTGACGAACCCCGATTCCGTCCAGCGATGCAGGGCATAGGCTGGCGGCTCCGCCACGATCATCGCGCGCCCGTCCGGCCGTTCGGGGTCGATGTCGCGCAGGTCCAGCGCGACCTGCGGCGCGCTCGACGAACAGACCGCCACGGTCACGCCCCGCCATGGCGCGCTGATCGGCCGATGGAGATGGCCGCATAATAGGGCCTGCACCTGGCCATGGCCCGCAATGGCGTCGGCAAAGCGGATGACCCATGGCTCGTCCGGGTGGGTGTTCATCCAGTCTATGCCCGCCTCGATCGGCGGATGATGCATGACGATGATCGTCGGTACGTCCGGCGCTTCGTTCAGGCGCGCATCCAGCCATGCCGCCCGCGCCTCGCAAAAGGCGCCGCCATGCCGCCCTTCCTCCAGCGTATCGATGACGATCAGCCGCCGTCCGGGCAGGTCCACGACATATTGGATGAAGCCGCCATCGTCGGTCGGCGTCTCGGGAAACACCTCCAGAAAGGCCGCGCGCAGGTCGTGATTGCCCATGGCGTAGACGACCGGGCATGCGGCCCCGCCGAACGCATCCTTCAGGCGGAGATAGCTGTCCACATCGCCCCGGTCGGCCAGGTCGCCCGTGGCGAGGAGCAGGTCGGGCCGGTTCACGCCGCTGTTCAGGCGGCCCACGATGCGGTCCAGCCGCGCGCGATTATATTCGGCGGGGTTGCCCGGCTCGAATCCCAGATGGATGTCGGTCACTTGCGCGATCAGCACGCGGGCAATCCTCCTTCCGTCATCCTCTCCGGGCCAGCCGCCGGTCGCCTTGCATCCTCCATGCCGTCAGGGGTGCTGCCAACTCGAAGCTGGTTGCACCTGCGCCGCCTTGCGCCGCACCGCCCAAGGTGCACCATCGTCCGCATGATAGTTGTGACATAGGGCACAGCCCGTGGCGACCTTTGCGCCCGACCCCTCGCCGCCATGACAGGTGCGGCAGGATTTGAGGTCGGGGAGCAAGAGGTCGCTCGCCAGCGTGGACTTGCCCGCCGCGTGGCAGCTTTCGCACTTTTCCGTCTTGTGCGCCGCGTGGCTGAACCACCCTTTTTCCAGGAAGCGGGCGGTCTGGTGGACAGGCATCACACCCCAGCCCTTGCCGCCTGCCGGCGTGGTCGCGACATGGCATTCGCCGCACACGCCCTTGTCGGAGAAGGCGGTGGCGATCGCACGGTCCGCCCGGCCCGGCCGCGTGGCCCCCGCACCGAAATAGGCATTATAGACCTGCCCCTGCGCATAAAGGCCCGGCCGTCGCCGCCCCAGGCCGCCAAGCTCCAGCGGCGCGGCAGGATCGGTCGAGCGGTAGAAGGCGCGCAGGTCCGCCACGACCTGATCGGGCTGGCCATGCCGCAACGTGCGCACCGTGCCGCCCACCTTGTCGAAGGCGAGGCTGTGGCACATCTGGCAATCGCTCTCCATATCGACGGGCAGGAAGCGCACGCCGTCCGCCGTCGGCTTGTGGCAATCCTTGCACGCCAGCGCATTGCCGAAGCCGAACTCACCGCCCAGCGTCCGCGCCATGCGCGCCACGCCGTTGGTGCCGGACAAATGCATGTCGTGCGGGAATTTGAGGCCGTTCGCATCCTTCGGGCGCTCCGCCAGCGAGACGCGCCGGACGGTCGGGCGACCGTCCCCGCCCACCGCGACCTGAACGCGCGGGCGGAACTCCGGATGGGCCGTGCCGAAATCGCTCGCATCCGCCAACGCCGTGTCGGGCAGTCGCTCCTTCAGCGTGCCATGGCAGTCGGCGCAGAATTGCTGCGGCGTGGCGGCCATGCGTCCTTCGCCCTCATGTTCGGTATGGCAATCGACGCACGCCCCCGGCCCCGGCTTGCCGAACGCATGCGCGACCGATTGCAGGAAGGCGCCGCCAATCCCCGGTGACTCGCGGGCACCCGCCAGTCGGCCCGGCGGGGCATGGTCGTGCGCATCGGCGTGGCAGGCCTTGCAGCTGTCGTCGCGCACGGACACGAACGCCTTGACGTGGCAGGCCTCGCACCCCTGTTCGAGGGCATGGTGCGCATCGCTCAGCTTGCCGGGGGACCAGGCATTGTCGCCCACCACCTGATCGATCTTGCGGTCATCCTGGGCTGGCCGCATCGCGAAACTGATGATCGGCAGCGCGAGCAGCAGCGACAGGATCGCGACGGTCAGCGCCCAGGCCACAGGCCGCTTGCCCGGCAGCTTGGCCGAGAGCGAGAAGATCGCCGTCTCGTCCTTTTCCTCCGCCGCGTCGGACAGCGCCGCCTCCCGCCGGACGGTCAGCGCGGTGGCGTCCCCTTCCCGCCCGACCATGATCCGGTGCCCGCCAAAGCCCAGTTCCGCGCCCGCCGCCGCGTCGATCTCGACCCGCTTGACGCTGCGCCCGTCAACCGTGAAGCCCAGCGTCCCGACCGACCGGACCAACACCCGCCTCTCGCCGATCTGCTCGATACGGGCATGATCCGGCTCGATGGCGAGGTCGGGCAGGTGGATGTCGCGCTCGGCGGCGCGGCCGACGGACAATTGCGCGCGCTCGATCCGGCGGTCGCGGACGATCTCGCGCCCATCGGCGGTCAGCGAGACTGTGCGGAGGAGGAAGGCCATCTTGTCCGCGCTCACCAGTAGAAGAATACGCTGACGATATGCGCCAGCAACGCCGCCAGCAGCGCGATGGTGGCCGGCACATGGACGTAGAGCCACACCTCCAGCAGGGCGCGCAGACGCAGATGGCGACGCAGGCGCGCCAGCATCGCCTGCTTGCGGTCGAGCAGCGTGTCGATCTTCTCCAGCGGATCATGGCCCAGGTCCGCCTGCGGCCCGGTGACGACTCGCACCCGGTCCAGCGCGGCAGCGGTGGCGCAGCGCGGATAGTGACCCGACAGCCTGTTCCACGCCGACCCGCCGAACGCATCCTGATCGAGCGAAGACTGCACCACCTGTGCCATGTCGCTGGTCAGTGGTTGCGCGGCCTCGTGCAATTGCCGGTCGATGGCGCGAAGGGCCTCCAGCATCTGCGCCTCGGTCATCTGGTCGCGATTGGTGCTGAGCTGCGTCGGAAGCGCGGCATAGACCGCGATGCCGAACAGGCCCGACAGGATGACCAGCATCATCAGCGCCCAGGCGAGCGTGTGGACGTTCCAGCCCAGCTGGAACCCGGTGTGTAAAGTGCCGATGACGATCAGGCTGAGGCCGAGATAGACATGCGCGCTCGTCCATGCCTTCAGCGACCAGCGCCCCGGCGTCATCGTCCGCTTGCGCACGCCCAGCGCCGTCAGCCACAGGATGAGCGCCACGCCGATGGTGCCCAGCGTATAGCCATACCAGCTGCCGCCATTATGGCGCGGGGTGACGTCGATCAGGACATAGGTCAGGATCGTGAAGACACTAATCCCGCCCGCGATCTTGAGCCATTTATAGCCCGCATAACGCAGGAAGCCGTCATGCAGCGCGGCCTGACGCTCCTGCCGGGCGATCTGGGTGGACCTCACTTAACGCCCCTCCCGCAAGAGGGAGCGCTGCAGAATTAGTCTCTCAACTGTCATTCCCGCGAAGGCGGGAAACGTCAGTTCGGCGCAGCCAATCCAGAGCCACGGAACACTGCATTTTCGGCTCTGGATTCCCGCCTTCGCGGGAATGACTGACATATTTGGCAACGATCTCTTGAAGAGGAGTTGCTCGATGTCGTTGTCCCCCATCACCGCTCCTCCCGCTCGAGCCGGGCAACGGACAGGAAATTCTCCGGCGCGACGCGGATCGCCGCGCCCGTAGGACACGCCCGCACGCAGGCCGGGCCGCCCTCTATGCCGGAGCACATGTCGCACTTGATCGCCTTCTTGGCCTTCTCCACCCCCGGCTCGGCGTTCTTGTACCGCCATTTCTTCGACGGCTCGCCCGGCCCCGGCCCCTTGCCGAAGAACATCCACTCCAGCAGGCTCGGCTTCTTGGGCGGCACGCTGTCCATGCGGATCACGCCATAGGGGCAGTTGCGCTGGCAATTGCCGCAGCCGATGCAGGTGTCCTGAATGAACACTTCCCCGTCGGGCCCGCGATGGATCGCGTTGGGCGGGCAATCGGCCATGCAATGCGGATGCTCGCAATGGCGGCAACTGGTGGGGACGTGGAGATGGGCGTAGGTGCGCCCCGCTTCCCGGTCCAGCCGCGACAGTCCCTCATGACTATCCGCGCACGCCTTCTCGCAATTGTCGCAGCCGACGCACAGATTCTCGTCGATCAGGAGGACGTCGGTCGCCTCGCCAATGCCATTGTCCACCAGGAACTTGGCAGTTTCCGAATACATGTCGACCGCGCCCGAAAAGTCGCCCTTTCGGCTTTCGATGAAGCTGTTGACCTTTTGCCGCGCCGCCATGTCGGTCTTGGCGCGGGCGAGCAATGCAGGCTTGGCGTCCATCACCCGGCGGAAGGCATCGCCGCGCAGCTTGATCGCCTCCGACTTGATCGCCGCGCGCACCGTCGCGGTACGCCGTCCGCCCGCGATCAGCCCCATCTCCCCCACATAGGACCCGGCAGGAAGGTAGGAGAGGAACACCGCCTTGCCGCCGATATCCTTCTCCACGATCATGGAGCCGACGCGGATGACGAAGATATCCTCGCCCTCGTCCCCCTCCGTGATGATCGCCTGTCCGGCACGCACCGACATGACTTCTGCCGTGTCCAGCACTTCGGCCAGATCGTCGGGCATCAGCCCCGACCCGAACAGTTGCAGCAACTGCCGCTCGATGGAGATACGCGTGATCGCGCGCTTGGCGGCGGGCACCTGCGCCTGCAATTTCAGGGCGGCGGTACGCGAGACCTCCACCATGATCGAATCCTCCGCCGCGCGCACGGTCGCACCGCGCCGCCGCCCGGAGATGAGGCCGACCTCACCGAAGATCGACCCTTCAGCGACCGGCACGGTGATGCTGGGATCGTCCGCCTTCACTTCGACCAGCGCAGAGCCGGAGGCGATGGCGAACAGCGAGGAACCGGGGTCGTTCCGCTCGAACACCACCTGCCCTCTGGCATAGGCGCGCACCTGCGAATCCAGCATGAACTCGCGCATCTGGAGCGGCGAGAGGTCATTGAGGATCGACATGCGCGACCGCAGCAGTTCCAGCCACTGCGCCACCGTCCGGTTGCCGGGCAGATCCCTGAACCGGCTTTCCAGTATCGGCTCGTCGGCGGGCTTGAGCGCCGTATTGCCGTTGATGAACTCGACGATGTCATAGCCCTGGTTCATGCAGTGCTTGATCAGCGGATAGCCCGCCAGCGCGCCGATCACGAACAGGCCGGGGGTCGAGGATTCAAAGACCGGCGACAGGCGGGGGAAAGCCTCCCGATCCTCGCTGGTGAACGCGATGCCGCACGCCTCGACGAAGGCGCGGGGCGCGGCGGACCCCATGCGCGCGATGATGCGGTCGCAGCGGATCGTCTCCTGCCCGTCGCGCGTGTCGAGCACCAGTTCGCCCTCGCGGATCTCCGCCGGGCTGGTCTCCGTCATCACGCGGATGCGGCCCGCGTCGCGCGCCTCGGTCAGCAGCTTGACGTTGGCGCCCTTGGCCCGAGCGAAATCGGCGCCGCGGTTGAGGATGGTGACGACATTGCCCTGTGCAGCGTCGGCGGCGAGGCCCAGCGCATTCTCGATCCCGGCATCGCCCGATCCGATGACCGTGATATGCTCGTCCACATATTCGGTCGGATCGTCCAGCTGATACTGGATATGGGACAGGTCGCCGCCGGGACAGCGTACGCGATTGGGGTTGCCCTGCGTACCGATGGCGAGGATCACATTCTCCGCCTCGATCCGTGCGCCCCTGGTGGTGGTCAGGACGAAAGCGCCCTTCTGCCCCTCTATCGCCTTGATCTCGCTCCGATAGGCGACGTTGACGCCCCGTTCGGCCGCCTGCCGGTTCCAGATGTCGAGGATCGCCTCTCGCTTGCCCGCGTCGAAGTCGCAGTCCGACCGCAGCACAAGCGGGCTGGGCGTCGCCATGACATGCTTGCCCTTTTGATATTTGTAGATGGTGTCGGACAGATGGTCCGTCTTTTCCAGCAGGACGTGGCTGATCCCAAGCTGCGCCGCGCGCGCGGCCGCCGAGAGACCGGCCGGGCCGGACCCGACCACGGCTATACGGTAACGCTCAGACACGCGCCAAGGCCCCCCTTTATCTGCTCTGGCACGCGCCGGCTTATCCGCCAGTCGCCGCGCCGGTCCGCGAACCGTTATGCAGGGCAGTCTAGAGCATTATCGGCGAACCTGACCAGCATTTTCGCCGGGCAGGCGCAGACGCGAATCGGTTGCAACGAGAGACCTTATAATTCCGCATTGCGGCATGTGAATGCGCGATGAGCGGGGCTCGATAGCCCGTGATCGCCGAGCCGATCCAGCGCCACAATTTTCATTTATAGTCAGTCACTTAAGGAAGCGTCGCATCGAGACAGCGCGGCCCGCGCCCCATTCCGGCCCGAAACATGCACCGAACCGGGTGCTGCAACCCCGCGCCCTCCCTTGCACATCGGCGAGTCCCCTGCTAACCGGCCCGCAGTTTGGGGGGGCTGCATGGCTGCGACCCCGCTCCCAATCAGGGCATCAGAGCGATCGCGGAGGCATCAAGCGCGTGGGGAATTCCGGCGGTATTCAGGCTAGCCTGGCAGGGCGCTATGCGCTCGCATTGTTCGAGCTGGCGCGCGATGGCGGGCAGATCGATTCGGTCGGTCAGAGCCTCTCCACGGTCAAGCAGGCGCTTGCCGAAGTTCCCGACTTTCGTGCGCTGGTGTCCAGCCCGCTGATCGCGCGGGCCGACGCCGAAAAGGCGATTGCCGCCATCGGCGCCTCGCTCGGCCTCGACGCGCTCACCACCAAGTTTCTGGGCGTACTCGCCACGAACCGGCGCCTCGACAAGCTGTCGGGCATGATCGCTGCCTTCCAGACGCTGGTCGCCGATCACAAGGGCGAGACCCGCGCCGAGGTCACGAGCGCATTCCCGCTGACATCCGAACAGGTCGACAGTCTCGCTGCAAAGCTGCGCACCCGTGTCGGCCGCGAAGTCAGCCTCGAGACCCGCGTCGATCCGGCGATCATGGGCGGTCTGGTCGTCAAGATCGGCAGCCAGATGATCGACAGCTCCATCCGCACACGTCTGAATTCGCTCGCCCAGGCCATGAAGGGCTAAGCCCCACAAATTCGATGACCGATAAGGTCCGATGAAAGGTTGAACATGGAAATCAACGCCGCAGAAATTTCGAAGGTCATCAAGGACCAGATCGCCAGCTTCGGCACCGA
>JBEVNC010000026.1:0-3710 GCA_040508315.1 Sphingobium sp. | reverse complement strand
GTCTGCTCGCTGCTCGATCCGGAGGGCCGCGATCAGGTGGATGCCTTTCTGGCGGAGTATCCCGGCTGGAGCGCCGAGCCTGCCGGGCCGCAGGGCCGCATTTGGGGCGCTGGACGGTTGCTAAGCCCCGCGCACGATGCTAGCGACGGCTTTTTCTTCGCAAGGCTCCGGAAATCGTGTTAGTAGGCACGGTAACAGCGCTGTCACATAAGCGCGAATCCGTACTGGAGGTGCTGATGCGGTTCACGCCCGCTGCTGTATCGCTTGCTGTCGTTCTCGCCATCTCGTCCAGCGCAAGCCTCGGGCAGAAACCGTCGTCTCTCAGTCCCCGGTCCATTCAATGGTCGGAGAAGGGCGTGGCTGCCTTTGCGGCGGGCGATCTCGATGGCGCGACCGATGCCTATGAAACCGCGCTGACGCTCGATCCGCGCAATCGCGTGGCGTTCGTCGGCCTTGCCGAAATCGCGCACAAGCAGGACCTGCCCGGCAAGGCGATCCGCTATTATGACGAGGCGCTGTCGCTCGACCCCAAGGATGTGAGTGCGCTCCAGAATCAGGGGCTGGCGATGCTGGAGAAGGGCGCGGTGGAAAGCGCCCGCGGCAACCTCGCCCGCATCAAGCAGAACTGCAAGTCGCGCTGCGATGCGGCCGACCAGCTTGCCAGCGCCATTGAGGACAAGCCCGTTGCGCCGCCGCGCATCGTCTCGACAGGCGACCTGCCGCTCCCGCCCGCACCGCCGGTAGTCAAGGAATAGAGGCTCAATGCTCGGTGCTCCTGCGAAAGTTGGAGCACCGAGAGGGTGTCGCCTATACCCGCAGCGCGTCGATGACCGCGCGTAGTCCCGCCGAGCCATGTTTGCGCGTGGGATAGTAGATATACAGCCAGTCCTCCGGCCCGATCCAGTCTTCCAGGCAGGCGATCAGCCGCCCGCTCGCGACATGGGGCCGCGCGCGATCCTCCCACACATAGGCCAGCGCGACGCCCGCCAGCGCGGCCTCGATCATCAGTTCATGATCGTGCAGGGCGAGCGGTCCGGTCGGCTCGAAATCGACGTCCGCCCCGCCATCGCGGCTGAACGACCATGGATAGCGCGTACCCGTGGGGTACATGTTGCAGATGCAGGCATGGCCTGCCAGATCGGCGGGATGGATGGGCGTGCCGCGCCGTTCCAGATAGGCGGGCGATCCCACCACGGCGAAGCGCAGGCGTGGCCCGATCTTCACCGCCGTCATCCCGTCGCGCAGGCTCTCGCCCAGCCGTATGCCCGCATCGAACCCCTCCTCGACGATATCGACCAGCCGGTCGGTCGCGACGATCTCCAGTTCCAGATTGGGATTGTTCGCGATCAGCGGTCCCATCACCGGACCCAGCACGAAGGGCGCGATGGAATTGGGTGCGTTGATCCTGACCTTGCCGAAGGGGGTGTCCCGAAACCGGTTCAGCGAATCGAGCGCCAACCCGATGTCCGTGAAGGCGGGCGACAGGCGCGCATGCAGCATCGCTCCCGCATCGGTCAGCGATACGCTGCGCGTCGTGCGGTTGAGCAGCCTGATCCCGACCCGCGCCTCCAGGCTGGAGACGGCGTGGCTGATCGCCGAGGCGGTGACGCCGCGTTCCTCGCTGGCCTTGCGAAAGCTGCGATGGCGCGCGACCGCGTCGAAGGCGGCAAGTTCCGACAGGTCGGTGGCGCGCATATTGCTGAACCCTGTTCATGATTGTTCGAACTTTTAGCGCTCTAATCCGGCAAATGGAAAGAGCGCAGATAGTGTCCAACGGAAAGGCGCGGTGCCCGACCGGCAGCAAAGGACACTTCCATGAAAATATGGTTCATCACTGGCGCATCGCGCGGTTTCGGCGCTCTGGTCACCCAGCGGGCACTGGCGCGCGGCGATGCAGTGGTCGCCACCGCCCGCAACATAGCGGCCATTGCCGAACGCTTCGGCGACCACCCCAATCTCCTCCCCGTCGCGCTCGATGTGACCGACGAGGGTCAGGCGACGGCAGCAGTCGCCGCCGCCATTGCCCGCTTCGGCCGGATCGACATCTTGCTCAACAATGCGGGCTTCGGGCTGATGGGCGCGGTCGAGGAAGCGACGGCGGCCGAGGTCGAGGCGGTCTATCGCACCAATGTGTTCGGCCTGCTGACCGTCACACGCGCCGTCCTGCCGCATATGCGCGCGGCGCGTTCGGGCCGCATCCTCAACATCTCCTCCATCGGCGGCTATCGCGCCGCAGCGGGATTTGGCGTCTACTGCTCCGCCAAGTTCGCGGTGGAGGGGTTGAGCGAGGCGCTGCACGCCGAACTGGCGCCGCTGGACATCCATGTCTCGGTGGTCGAACCGGGCTATTTCCGCACCGACTTCCTCGATGCGACGTCGCTGTCGGTCAGCGCGGCGCGGATCGCGGACTATGACGCGACGGCGGGCAAGGTGCGCACGGTCGCGGAGGGACTGAGTCACAACCAGCCGGGCGACCCGGCAAAGCTGGCCGACGTGCTGATCGGCTTCGTCGACGCCCCCAACCCGCCGGTACGCCTGCCGCTGGGCAGCGACACGGTGGCAGCGGTCGAAGCCAAGCTGGCGTCGGACGCGGCCATCGTCGCGGAGTGGCGGCATGTGTCAGTCTCCACCGACTTCTGATGTTCATGGCCGTCCCGGCCGGCCCGGGACGGCCATTGGCTACTCCTTGCGCGGAACGGCGGCGATCTGCTTACCCATGACCTGCCATAGCCGCTTGTCCTGCGTGCCCACGAACAGGGGCATGCCGAGAGTATAGGAGGCGAAGACGTGGATCTCCGTGGGCACCGGGTCGAGCAGGTGGTTGACGAACAGGCCGACCGGCCGGGACCCCTTTGGCAGTTTGGGCACCTCCATGTTGAGGCACGCCACGCTGAACGGACGCGAGGATAGCACGGCGCCGTCCGTCCCCACGATGACACGATGATGGCCGCCCATGGGATAGCTCTTCGCCTCCTTCTGTGCGGAGAGGATATAGACCGGGATTGGCCGGTCGCCGCTGGTGGGCATGACCACGGTGTTGAAGGGAGAGGGTGTGCAGGGCGCCTCTCCCTTTGCTGCCACCGCCGCCAGCGCGACCTCGCGCGCTTGTGCCAGGGCGGTCTGGCGGGACGTGAGCGGAACGTCGGCCAATAGCTCGTCCCGCACGACCTTGCCGTCCACGACATCGGCCCCATAGATGGCGCGCGCATTCGCTGCGGTTCCGCGGAAATAGGTGACGTGCAGGGCCATGGTCTCGCCCAACTCCACCACATAGCCGCCAGCGCCGGTCAGCCTCTCACGCGGCATTTTACGCAGGAGCGCGTCGGTGGTGACCCAAGCGGCGCGGTCGAGCGTGTAGAGCATCAGGCCGAGACTCCCGGACTGGGCGATCTGCGACGCTTCATATTGCTGAGGGGTTGGCGGCGAAGAGGCCGGAACGGTTGCGGCCAACAGCAATGCCAAGCCCAACATTCTCTTTCCCCCTTGCCATGGCCGCAGCCATGCTATGCCGCGAAGCGTATAAAGGGTCGGGGTACGCCCGCAACGGCAATCGCCTCCGCAATGAAAGCATTGGTGATGGCCGAAAGCGGGCTTGATCTCACGGTGCCCTACTCTAATATAACACCGCTGGAGGATATGCATGGCCACGACCGCCCCGACGCAGACCAGTGACAGCCTGAACCTGACCCCGCCCGAACCCGTGCCCGTGG